>CANRIG010000009.1 GCA_947630595.1 uncultured Lachnospiraceae bacterium
TAAGAGCCGGATTTTCCTTATTTTACAAGGAATTCCGGCCCTTTCCAATCACTCAAGTGTCGAAAACGGGATTATACTTCACATTTTCGGGATACGCAATAAAAACTATGGCTCTATGATGACAACACCGAACGGGTTCACATAGATTCTTACGGAAAACATTTGTTTGCTTTTTTGATATGCCTGTGTTATACTAAAGGAAACATACGTACGGGAGGATTCGGTATTATGTCAGAGAGACGGATCACAGCCAAACAGGAAGACATCCTCAATTATATAAAAGAAGAGATTCTGCGGCGTGGCTTTCCGCCGACAGTCCGGGAGATCTGTCAGACCGTTGGGCTCAAATCCACCTCCTCGGTGCACTCCCATCTGGAGTCGCTTGAGAAGAACGGCTACATCCGGCGCGATCCGACGAAGCCGCGCGCGATCGAGATTCTGGACGATTCGTTCCAGATGCTGCGCCGCGAGATGGTGAATGTCCCGGTCGTGGGCACGGTGGCCGCGGGTCAGCCGATTCTGGCCGAGCAGAATATCGACAGCTACTTCCCGATTCCGGCCGAGTATATGCCGAACGAGCAGTCGTTTATCCTCCGCGTAAAGGGCGAGAGCATGATCAATGCCGGCATTATGGACGGCGATCAGGTGATCGTGCGCCAGCAGTCCACCGCCCGCAACGGCGACATCGTTGTCGCGCTTGTGGAGGATTCCGCCACGGTCAAGACCTTTTATAAAGAAGACGGCTACTACCGCCTGCAGCCGGAGAATGATACCATGGAGCCGATCCTTGTGAACGACGTGCAGATTCTCGGCAAGGTATTCGGGGTATTCCGCTTCTTTTGAGCTATCGTAGCGAAACAGAAAAATTCTTCCTGAACTGTCGCGGATCAATCAGATAATTTTTTTCTGAATCGCTGCGGTTAAATCAGCGGTTAAATCAGCGGTTAAATCAGATAATATCTCCCTGAATTGCGGCGGGCCAAACCGGCAGACAAAAAGCTAAACCAGAAAGAAAAGCTAAATCAGGCAAAACAGACGGTTAAAAAAACAGACGACAAAAAAGAAAAACATCCACAAAAACAAACGCCTCCGGCAAGCCCTTACGGGTCAGTTCGGAGACGTTTTTTATACTTCTCTCTCACTCCTCCGCGTCCTCATCCTCCACGTCATCCACCGAGAAACGCGTTGTAAGGCCGTTTAAGAGCTCTTTTGGCATCGCAAGGTGAAAACCCATGGGATTGAGCATAAAACCCTTGGATTCCTTAATCAGGAGCTTTGAGAGGTTGTCGAACGGCACCGCGATCGCCTTGAGCTTGTTCTCCTTGTTGCACTTGGCGAACTCGCCGGGGTCGGTGAAGATCGGCTGCAGGACGTCGCCCGCCTTGTTCTTGAGCACCGGCATCCGGTAGCTGCGGTTTTTGAGCTTGTCCAGGTCGCTCCCGGGGCCCGGCAGAAACTCGATCGGAATCACATAGCGCGCCTTTAAAAGGTTGGCCGCCAGCTCCTCCTCCAGATCCTGCAGCTGCGTCTTTTCCTCGTTCGGCACCGGGCGCGACGCCTCCTGCACGAAATAGAGGCCGGTGAGCTGGAGCTCCGCGTTGATGATCGGCCGCTTTTCCGGCGGCAGTTTGGAATAGTCCGGCTTGCGCACCAGTTCGTCGAGCAGCAGCGTCTGCTGTCCGGCCGCGCCCACGAACACGAGCTCGTTCACGCCGATGGTGTACAGCATCGAGAAAAAGTTCAGGAAATTCTTGTTGAGGTATTTGAGACCCCGCAGGAGAATCTTTTTCTCCGTGTAGGGCTTTGCAAACTCCTGCAGCTGCTCCTCCGTGTCGAAAATCCAGACCTGGTCATTGAAGGTCTCCGGATCGCAGACCACGAGGGGCATATTGGTGTAGGCGCAGTAGGCTACGATAAATTCCTTCTTGCGCTGAATGCTTTTGATTAAGAATGATTTGTTTACCGCCATAGCTGTTCTCCCGCCTTTATGCCAGATCTTCCGGATAGATGGTCTTTCCGTCGGACCAGATGCGCTCCAGGTCGTAGAAAAGCCTGTTCTCCGAGTCAAACACATGGACGATGATATCGCCGTAGTCCATCAGCACCCAGTTGGCGGAGCGGTAGCCCTCCGTCTGCCGTACCTCGTAGCCGGCCTTCCCGAGCTGTTCCTCCACGTTGTCCGCCAGGGCCTGCACCTGATTGCGGTTGGTGCCGGACGCAATGATAAAGTAATCCGCCAGCACGGAAATCTCACCGATATCGATGATGGAAATATCCGCCGCCTTTTTTTCGTCTAATGCCTGGTAGGCAAGTCTTGCCATTTCTTTTGCTTTCTGATCTGCCATAATTCCTCCTTCTACTCTTCTTCCGTGTCCAGATATTGTTTATAATAATTATAAGCAACTACCGTCTGTTTATCAAGGGATGTTTTCGTGCGCTGCAGATAAAACAGCGTGTCGCGCATGATCACGTAGACGGCGCGGTCGAGGTCGTGAAAGGCGAGATGCCGGATTTCCTCGAGGTTTGAGGCCTTGGAGCGCATGGGCTCGATGTAGTCGGAGACGAAGATGATTTTTTCCATCAGCGTCATCGCCGGCTTCCCGGTCGTGTGATATGCGATTGCGCTTAAAATCTCCTGGTCGTCCACGCCGTATTTCGTGCGGGCGATGAAAGCGCCCAGCCGCGCGTGCAGCAGATACGGGGACCGCTGTTCCGTCTCGGAGACGGGAATGTTGTAGCGGCTGCAGAGCTTGAGCTTTTTGTCGTTGGGAATGCACTTGGCGCAGTCGTGCAGCAGCCCGGCGACCTGCGTGCGCTCCAGATCGGCCCCGTAGCACATGGCCAGGGAGGCCGCCGTAAACATGACGCCGAGCGTGTGCTGGTAGCGCATCTCGTCAATATATTTTTTCAGCTTTTTCTGCATTTTCGGAATATTGTAGGTGGTCATTTCGCTTCGTTGTCCTCGTCGGTTGTACTGTCCTGATAGACGTCAAATTTTGTAATATAATCCCGGACCGCATCCGGCACGTAATAGCGCAGGGACTGTCCCCGGCGTGCGCGGTCCCGCAGCTCCGTAGAGGAAATCTCCATATCAGGCGTGTCCAGTAGGCGGATATCGGCTCCGTAGCGCCGGCGCAGCCGTTCGATCTCCCGCTCCATCCGCTCCCGGGACGCATGGTCGCGCACGGCAGCCAGCAGGGTGCAGTTCCGGCAGACGATCTGCGGATTTTTCCAGGTGCCCAGGGCGAACAGGGAATCCGCGCCGATGATGAAATAATAATCGGTGTCCGGGTGAGCCTCGCGCAGCGCCAGCAGCGTCTCAAACGTATAGGTGTCGCCGGAGCGCCGCATCTCCTCGGCGTCGAGGCTGAAATGCGGATTGTCCCGGATCGCCAGAGCGACCATGGCCACCCGCTCCTCATCTTCCGCCCCGCCGGTGCGCCCGTGCTTGTGCGGCGGGTTGCCGGCCGGAAGGAACAGCACCGTATCCAGTTCAAACTGTTCGTAGGCGCGTTCGGCCAGCATCAGGTGCCCGATGTGAATCGGATCGAACGTACCGCCCATGATGCCGACGCGCCGCCTGCCCTCCTGGTTCCTCATTTTTTTCCTGCCGCCGCGGGCAGCTCGATTTTTTTGTTTTTGTCCTTGCCCTCGCGGTACAGGACGATTTTTTTGCCGATGACCTGCACGACCTGGGAGCGCGTGCGCTCGGCTACGGTCTGCGCCAGCTCGTGCGGGTCGTCCATACAGTTCTGCAGAACCGAAATCTTGATCAGCTCACGCCGCGCAAGAGCCTCGGAGACGGCCTCCGTCAGCTCCGGCGTCAGGCTGGATTTGCCGATCTGGAAAATCGGTTCCATGGTCATTGCAAGGCTTTTCAGATAGGCGCGCTGTTTGCTCGTCATAATGTCCTCCTATTGATAATAGTCGAATTGGAGTCCGTAAATACGGACCGTGTCTCCCTCCTGAATCCCCAGGGCCTCGAGCTGCTCCAGAATCCCGCGGTCGCGCAGGAAATTCTGGAAAAACTGAAATCCCTTTTCGGATTCAAGGTTTGTGTAGCCCAGCATCTTTTCGATCAGGGGCCCCTCCACCAGGTACGTGCCGGGTTCCTCCGCCGATTTTTCTACGGTGAACGGAAGGTTGGGAACCGCCAGGTGCTCCTCCGGGTCGTACTCCTGCGCGA
This sequence comes from uncultured Lachnospiraceae bacterium, assembly GCA_947630595.1. Taxonomy (GTDB): domain Bacteria; phylum Bacillota; class Clostridia; order Lachnospirales; family Lachnospiraceae; genus Choladousia. The sequence continues at coordinate 4,187 of CANRIG010000009.1, forward strand.
AGACGGTCGTCTCCTGCGGCAGCTCCCGCAGCATCCCCTGCACGTGGTAAAGCAGTTCCCGCACGCCCTGCCCGCTGACCGCGGAGATCGGGAAAATCCGCACGCCCTCCGGCTCAAAGGCCTCCCGCAGCCGCCGCAGCGGATCTTCGTCCTGTTGGTACAGGGCGTCGATTTTGTTGGCGGCAATCACCTGGGGGCGCTTTGCCAGGTCGGGGCTGTAAGCGGCCAGCTCGGCATTGATCTTGCGGATGTCGTCCACCGGGTCGCGCCCCTCGACGGAGGCGGCGTCCACGACGTGAATCATCAGCTTGGTGCGCTCGATGTGGCGCAGAAATTCGTGTCCCAGGCCGACGCCCTCGGAAGCGCCTTCAATCAGGCCAGGGATGTCCGCCATGACAAATCCCCCGCCCTCCAGATCGACGACGCCGAGGTTCGGGGAAAGCGTGGTAAAATGATAGTTGGCGATCTTGGGCTCGGCGTTCGTCACCCGCGCCAGGAGCGTGGATTTCCCGACGTTGGGGAATCCGACCAGTCCTACGTCCGCGATCACCTTCAGCTCCAGTTGCACCTCCAGCTCCCTGGCCTCCTGGCCGGGCTGCGCGTACTTGGGTGCCTGCATGGTGGAGGTAGCGTAATGCATATTGCCGCAGCCGCCGCGGCCGCCTTTTAAGATGACCTGCCGCCGGTTCGGCCCCGACATGTCGGCGATCACCTGACCGCTCTGGGCCTCTTTGACCACGGTGCCCTCCGGCACCTTCAGTACAAGGTCCGCGCCGTTCGCGCCGTGGCATCTGCGCTTGGCGCCCGGCGCCCCGTCCTTCGCGGAAAATTTCCGGCGGTGGCGGAAATCCGCCAGCGTGTTCAGTCCCTCGTCCACTTCAAAAATCACGTCGCCGCCCTTGCCGCCGTCGCCGCCGTCGGGGCCGCCGTCGGGCACGTAAAGCTCGCGCCGGAAGCTGACGTGGCCGTCGCCTCCTTTGCCGGAGCGTAAGATAATGCGCGCTCTGTCCGCAAACATGGTGTCCACCTGCTTTCTTTCTGTCCGTGTTGTGCGCAAATGGCCAGTGAACAGCACAGCCCGGGAAAACGGTGTTTTCCCGGGCTGCCTAAAAGCCTGCGCTGAATTATTCTGCTGCTGCCGGAACCACAGAAACCTGCTTTTTGTCCCTGCCCAGACGCTCGAATCTGACAATACCGTCTGCCTTGGCAAACAGTGTGTCGTCACCGCCGCGGCCTACGTTAAGACCCGGATGGATCTTGGTGCCGCGCTGCCTGTAAAGAATATTTCCGGCCTTTACAAACTGCCCGTCCGCTCTCTTGGCTCCCAGTCTCTTGGACTCGGAATCCCTGCCGTTCTTGGTAGAACCGACTCCCTTTTTATGAGCGAAAAACTGAAGGTTCATCTGTAACATAGCTACACCTCCTCAAAAGCTAAAGTAATATATTCGTCTCCGTACTCAGCCTGAATCGACTCGATGCCGAGCACCAGGCTGTCCATCAGCAGCGCCGCCCGCTCGCCGGGATTTCCGTTGAACCGCAGTTTCAGATAACCGCCGTCCACAGCCCGCTCCGTCTCAAACGCGTCCTCCGTGAAAGCCTCGATGGAGTTCACCGCGTTGATGACCAGCGCCGATACCGCCGCGCAGACGATGTCCCAGCCCTCCTGCGCGTATCCGGCGTGTCCCCGGCTCTCAAAGCCGCCGTACTGCTGCTCCGATTTCCACACTCTGAACTGAATCATGGATTAACCGTTGATCTTTTCGATCTTGACCTGCGTGTACTGCTGTCTGTGACCGTTCTTCTTGTGGTATCCGGTTTTTCTCTTGTACTTGTAAACGATGACTTTTTTATGCTTTCCGTTCTTGACAACGGTTGCGGTCACGGTTGCGTCAGCAACGTCAGCGCCTACCTTCAGGCCGTCATTGCTCACTGCAAGCACCTGATCAAAGGTGACGGTCTCGCCGGCTTCTGCGCCGAGCTTTTCCACAGAAATGATATCGCCCTCGGCTACCTTGTACTGTTTACCACCTGTTGCAATAATTGCGTACATCATAGCACCTCCTGTTATCATTACTCGCCAAATCCGGTGGCCCATGGCACTTAAACCTCTTTGTGCGGCATACTTAATAAAAATAGCATATTGCGGGTGCAGAGTCAAATACTTTTTGCAAAATTTCGGGAAAATTTCGGGAAAATTTCAGGCGGAAGTCCTGCCGTCGGACGGCCGTCCCTGCACGCACTCCTGCAGCGGCCGCTCTTTCTTGCGCCGCGTGATTTCCACCAGCGAAAGGCTGGTCATCTCCACCAGCACCGTGCGGATCGGATCCTTCCGCAACTCGGCCTCCAGCAGCGCCAGCAGCTCCTGGTTGGACTCGGGCGATTTCATGTTGATGAAGTCGACGATGATGATGCCGCTCAGATTGCGCAGGCGCAGCTGGCGGGCGATCTCGACGGCGGCTTCGCGGTTGATTTTCAGAAACGTGCTCTCCTGCTTTTTGCCGCCCTCGTATTTGCCGGTGTTGACGTCGATGACGGTCAGGGCCTCGGTCGGCTGGATGACCAGATAGCCGCCGGAATTCAGCCATACCCGCTCCTGCAGGGCCCGTGCGAGCTGCGTTTCCAGCGAATACAGCTTTTTCATGGGCAGCAGCCCGTCCTGATAGAGGGAGAGCTTTGCGCGGTCCTGCGGCTGGTGCTGCGCGAGATAGGCGCCGATCTCCGAAAAGAGCTCCCCGTCGTCCGTGAGAATGCGGTCGGCCTCGGAATCATAGAGGTCGGACAGCCGCAGCAGATACGGGGCCTCCGTCCGCAGAAGGCAGGAAAAACAGGTGCGGTGCCGCGCCTGCTCCATGATCTGCCGGTAACGGGCGTACAGAAGCTCCATTTCGCCGTACAGGAGCGGTTCTGCCGCGCCACCCGCGTTGGTGCGGAACAGCCAGCCGAAATCCGGCTGCGTGCCTTCGGAAAACGCCGCCTGACCGGCATCGGAATCCCGCGCGGCCGGGAACGCGTCCGCCAGCTGCGTCAGCCGCTGCTTTTCCTCCCGGCTCAGCTTGGAGGAGGCGCGGACACAGGGTTCGCCGCTCATCAGCAGCACGTACTTCCCGTGAAGCGTGAACTCCGTGGTCACCGAGGGGTGCTTGCCCTTGATGCTCTCCCGGCTGATCTGGACGACCAGCTCGTCGCCGGCCTGCGGGAGCCTGGAGCTGCCTTTTTTCGTGAACACGGGATGCCGGATGTCGTTCAGCGACAGATGGCAGACGGCGCCCGGCGCGACCTCCACAAAGGCGGCCCCGATGTTTTTGGCGATATTCCTGATTTTTCCGATATAGATATTACCCAGCGCGTAATCCGCCTGTTCCTCATCGCAGTGGATTTCCACGGCCTGCTGGCCGTGCAGCAGAAAGGAAAAGACGCGGCCGTTCATGCGGGTAATCAGATAATTTTTTTCTGTCATAGAATCTCCGTTCCCAGGCCGCTCAGCGGCACAAGATGCCGGCTGCCCTCCGTTCCGGTGTCCGCGTACAGTTCGCAGCGGTTGATCTCGTAGGCGAACGGCGGCGGTTTGATTCCGAGTGTGCCGAGAAAGGTATCCATGACCAGCTCCGGCTTGAGATTGGCCGCGCTGCCGGAGGCCAGCTGCAAAAAGATGGTGTCCGGGGATTCCGGCAGACAGCGCATGCCGTAGATGAGAGGCCGGATATCCACCTCCTGTTCGGATTTTTTCGTCTTTTTCCACACAAGGATTTGCTCCTGCGCATAAAAGGACGGCACCGCCTCCTGCCAGCGGCAGTCCGGCGCGCGGCCCTCGCGGAAGCGCAGGGTGTAATCCGCCGCCGCGACCAGCGTCATGGCCTTGCCGGCCTTTCCCTCCGGAATCTGATAAAAGCCGGTCACCTCGATGCCCTCCGCGCCCACGCGGTTGAGGGCCGCGACCGCTTCCACAGAGGAAACCGGCGTGCGCAGCTCGATGTCCATATATTCCGCGTCGCTGGTCAGTCCCACGCCCAGCGGGGAGGCGAACGACATGATCATGTGCGGGCTCAGCCCCTCCGTGTAGGCGATGTCGATTCCGGCGCGGCGTATGGCTTTCTGGAAATAGCGCATCACGTCGAGATGGCCGATGAATTTGAGATTACCCTGCTTGCGGAACTTTACGCGAACCTTCAACGCAAACACCTCCCCGGTAAGCGGCCGCACCGCAGCCGGAACACTGTACGCGGCAGTTGGGGGTCACCGTTTCTTCGTGCGCCCGCTGCCACTCTTTTTTCAGAAACTGTTTCGTCACGCCGACGCGGATGAAATCCCAGGGGAACTGCTCGTCTAAACCGCGCTCCCGCAGGGTATAGAAATCCATGTCGACGCCGGTCTTTTCAAAGGCACGCAGCCAGCGGTCAAAGTTCCAGTGCTCGGTCCAGGCGTCGTAGAGCGCGCCCTGCCGGTACGCCTCCAGAATGGCCGCGGAAACCCTGCGGTCGCCGCGGGCGAACACGCCCTCGAGCAGGGTGACGTCCGCCGGGTGCCAGTTGTAGCGGATGCTTTTCTGGTTGAGCATGGCCTTGATCTCGTGGTTGACGGTTTTGGCGTAGCCCAGATAGTCCCCGGGCCGGAACATGGAAGCCCACTGAAACGGCGTAAACGGCTTCGGCACGAAAAACGAGGTGCTCACCGTGATCTGGCATTTGCCGTTTCGATGGTCTTTCGGAAGCTCATAATATTTTCGGGCGATTTTGTCCGCCAGATGCGCGATTTCCCTGCGGTCCTCCTCCGTCTCCAGCGGCAGCCCCAGCATGAAATAGAGCTTGACCTTGTTCCAGCCGCCGTGAAACGCCTCATCGGCGCCCTGGAGGATGATTTCCTCGGTCAGGCCCTTGTTGATCACGTCCCGCAGGCGCTGCGAGCCGGCCTCCGGCGCGAAGGTGAGGCTGCTCTTGCGGACATCCTGCACCTTGCTCATGACGTCGAGCGAGAACGCGTCGATGCGCAGGGACGGCAGGGAAATGTTGATGTTCTGACCGCGAAATTCATCGATCAGGAAATTGACGATGCCGGGCAGCTCGCTGTAATCGCTGGAGCTGAGCGAGCTCAGCGAAATTTCCTCATGCCCGGTGTTCTCCAGCATCCTTCTGGCGTGCTCTTTGAGGCAGGCGAGGCTGCGCTCTCTCGTCGGCCGGTAAATCATGCCGGCCTGGCAGAAACGGCAGCCGCGGATGCAGCCGCGCTGGATTTCGAGCACCACCCGGTCCTGCGTGACCTTGAGAAACGGCACCACCGGCGCTTCCGGGTAGGGAGCGTCCGTGAGGTTCATTTCCACCTGCTTTTCGACAACGGCGGGGATTCCCTCCTCCGTCGGCGCAAACGAGGCGATGGTTCCGTCTTCGTGGTAGGTCACTTCATAGAGAGAAGGAACATAAATGCCGGGAATGCGGGCCGCGCGGCGCAGAAATTCGCGGCGCGAAAGCCCCTCGCTCCGGCACGCCTTGTAAAGGTCGAACAGGCTGTCGTAGACCGTCTCGCCCTCTCCGATGTAAAACAGGTCGAAAAAGGCCGCCAGCGGCTCCGGATTGTAGGCGCAGGGGCCGCCGCCGATCACCAGCGGGCAGTCCTCCTCCCGCTCGGCGGCGAGCAGCGGAATGCCGCTCAGATCGAGAATCTGCAGCACGTTGGCGTAGCACATCTCGTACTGCAGCGTAATGCCGAGAAAATCGAACGCGCGGATCGGGTCCTGGGACTCGAGGGCAAACAGGGGAATCTTTTGTTCCCGCATGATGCGGTCGAGGTCCACCCAGGGCGAATAGACGCGCTCGCACCAGACGTCCTCCCGCCGGTTGAACATGTCGTAGAGAATCTGAATCCCGAGATGCGACATGCCGATCTCGTAGACGTCCGGGAAGCACATCGCGAAGCGGATCGCCACTTCGTCTCTGCGCTTCATCACCGAGTTGACCTCCCCGCCGATGTAGCGGGCGGGCTTCTCGACGCTGAGTAAAATTTCATCGTTTAATGCAAGTTTTCTCAATGCTCTGTCCCCTTTTGCGTAAGCGCGGCGGAAGCTCCGTCCGCGCGTTCTTTCAGAATGTCCGTGAGGATTTCCAGCAGCTTTTCCACGTCGATCGGTTTGGCGATGTGCGCGTTCATGCCGCATTCAAACGCCTGCCTGCGGTCTTCCTCAAACGCGTTGGCCGTCATGGCCACGATCGGGATGGCTGCGAGCGCCGGATCCTCCAGCGCCCGGATGGCCCGGGTGGCGTCGTAGCCGTTCATCTTCGGCATCTGGATATCCATGAGGACAAGGGAATAATAGCCCGGGACGGAGTTTTTCACTTTCTCCACGGCGACGGCGCCGTCCTCGGCCGTCTCCACGAGAAATCCGCTGCCGGAAAGCAGCTCCTCCGCGATTTCCCGGTTCAGCTCGTTGTCCTCGGCCAGCAGCAGGCGGGCGCCGCCTGGATGCCCGGAAAGACCGGGGATGGGAACCGCCTGCCGCTCGTCAGGCGTATTGCGGCCGGTGGCCGCGATCAGGATATCCCGCAGCTCGGAGAGGAAAATCGGTTTGTTGCAGAAAGCGTTCACGCCTGCCGCGCGCGCCTCCTCCTCGAAAGCGGTCCAGTCGTAGGCGGTGACGATGATGATCGGCGCGCTGTCCCCCACGATGGAGCGAATCTGGCGCACGACCTCCAGCCCGCTTAAATCCGGAAGAAACCAGTCTATGATGTAGGCGTGGTACTCGTCGCCCAGCTCATACGCCTGCCTTGCGTGCAGGACGGCCTCCCTGCCGTGCAGGACCCACTCGGGGCGCATGCCGATCTGGCGGAGCATCTTGGTGACGCTGTCGCAGGTGGAAAAACTGTCGTCCACGACAAGGGCGCGCAGGCCCTGAAGCTCCTGAATGATCTCCACCTTCTGCGGTTCCGTGCAGAGGCGGAAATCAAGGCTGATGATAAATTCCGTGCCCTTGCCCTGCTCGGAGTGCAGCTCAATCGTGCCGCCCATCGTATCGATGATATTTTTTGTGATGGCCATGCCGAGCCCCGTGCCCTGTATGCCGCTGGCGGTGGTGTTGCGCTCCCGCTCAAAGGGCTCGAAAATATGCTTCGTAAATTCCGGGCTCATGCCGATGCCGGTGTCCTTGACCCGGATTTCATAGGAGCCGTAGCCCTTGGGCGCGCGCGGCTTCTGCCGGATCGTCAGCGCCACGGTGCCGCCCGCGGGAGTAAATTTGATGGCGTTGGAGAGCAGGTTCAGCAGCACCTGGTTTACGTGCAGCTTGTCGCAGTAAATGTTCTCGTCGATGACGTCCACCGTGTCCATGAAGAAATTGAGCTGCTTGGAGTGCATCTGCGTCTGTATAATATTGCGCATATCCCGGAAAATATCCGAGATGGAACATTCCTTTTCCTCGATGTTCAGCTTGCCGGATTCGATGCGGCTCATGTCCAGAATGTCGTTGATCAGGGAGAGCAGGTGGTTGCTGGAGGAGAGAATCTTCTTCAGGTATTCCTGCGTCCGCTCCCGGTTGTCCAGATTGGCCTGCGCCAGCGTCGTAAAGCCGATGATCGCGTTCATCGGCGTGCGGATGTCGTGCGACATGTTTGAGAGAAAGACGCTCTTGGCGCGGTCGGCGGCCTCGGCTTTCTGCAGCTTCTCGGCGAGCACCGCGTGCTCGACCGCCTGCTCCGTCACCTGCTTTGCGTTGTGCCGCACCCACAGGTAGTACAGGATGACCGTGACGGCCACCAGCGCGCCGAGGAGGATGCAGACGCGCTGCACCGCGAAAACGCTGGCAAAAGCCTCCTTCTCCGGCACATCGACCGCGACCGCCCAGTCATTGACCCCGATGGGGGCATAGTACATGTACTCCCAGCCGCCGGTGTCCGGCGTGCGGTAGACGACGTAGCCGGAATTGAGGCTGATCAGATCGTCTGTGAATTCATCCCAGCTCTTGTCGCCCTTGGTCTTCCGGCCATCATCGGCGGAGGTAAAGCCGGAGACATTCCCGAGCGTATCATGCCAGGTATCCACGAGAAAATCCCCCGTCCTCGTGTCAATGATGTAGACATAGGCGCTGGCGTTGTAGATGTTGTCGATATTGAGGCTGCCGGGCAGACTCTCCAGCTCGGTGACGCCGTAAAGCAGGGCCGCAGTCTCCCCGTCCTGGATGATCGGCACAAAATGCCGCAGGATCGGCTGGTCGGTGAGAAGATCGTATGTGCGGTCCGTGATATGCTCGCCGAGCGGGGCCTCCTGCGCAAAAGAAAGATTGCCGTGTTCCGAGGCCCTGGTGATCGTACCGTCTGTGGTGAGGATACGGTCGTCCGGCAGCAAAATCTTCACGTTCATCGTTTCCAGCAGTGGATTTATGCTCTTCATGATCGCCAGCGTGGCGTCGATGTCGAAATTGTCCGCCTGCGAGATAATGCCGGCGGTCGCGTTCAGGAGGCGGCTGTCGCGCTCGATCTTGGACGTGATCTCTTCGATCGCGGTGTTGGCGCCCTCTTCCAGACGGCTCAGGGAGCGCTCCCTGAGAACGGAGTTGATCTGATAATATGCAAAGAGCAGGAGCACCATAATGACGGCGATTACGATGCCCGTGGCTTTCAGGCTTTTGTCTTTCCGGGCGGATTTTCCCAGTTCTGTATCACGAATCATGGGTTCGGTCCCTCCTTTGGCTGCCGGACTGTTTTCTATATTTATTCAGAAAAAATAAATGTTTTCTTGAAATTATAACAGGCCGGGGAAAGAATGTCCAGAAAGAGTTGAAGAGCTGCTGTAAAACACTGCTGTATAATGCAGCGGGCCCGGCACGATCCAGTTGTTCACTTAGTCTTCGTTACAGCTGTCTGCCTGCGGCGGACTGCATCCGCCTCAGATCAGACATCTGTCTCAGACATGTGCACAACCGGATTGTGCCGGGCCCTGTCTGGTATTTTTGTGACAGCTCCTGTCGGGTATTTTTACGACAGCCCTTGTCCGGTATTTACGTCAGCCTTTCGGGGTTAGCCGCGGACCCGCAGCGCCTCGATGTTGCGGGTTTCGCTTCCGTTGGTTGAGGACATCCAGGTCACTTCCACGTACTGGCCGGCCGAGAGGTTGTCCGCCATCTCGATGTCCGCATCCGTGATGTCAAAGGTACGGTACGTGCCGTCGCTGCAGCTCAGCTCCAGGCGGTTCGGCGTGCAGGAGGCGACGACGCCCTCGATGCTGCAGGACCGCTCCTGCGGGCTGTCGCTGTGGCGGATGTAGTCGTTGACCTGCGTGGCGGTGTACGGCGCGCCGGCTCCGGTGTAGTAGACCTCCACCCAGTCGCCGGTGTAAATGGTATCGCGCAGGTTGAGCGCCGCATAGCTGGTATTGAACATGGCGCTGCCCTGTCCGTCGTCGCGCGCGATGGTCAGCGAGCCGTAGGAGGCTTCGGTGACGATGCCGGTCATGTAGCCGTTCTTCACGTAGGTCTCGGTCACCGGTTCGGACCAGGACAGATAATCGGCGTACACGTAACCGGTCTGCCCGTTGTATTTCACGCGCACCCAGCCGTTGTTCGTCGTTCCCGTGATCTCGATGCCCTGTCCTCTGGAGAGGCCGCCGAGGATTGCGGAATCGGAGGAATAGCTCTGGCGCACGTTGACGCTGGCGGTCGCGTACATCGTGCCGCTGCCGTTCTTGGTGAGTACCGGCATGGAGGCGCTGATGTAATCGCCCCAGATATATCCGATCGCGCCGTTATACTGCACCTGAATCCAGCCGTCGCTGGTGTAGCCGGTCTCCGTGATGCCGCTGCCGGCACTGAGCCCGCCCAGAATGACGGAGGTGAGGTCGCCGGCCGCGCGCACGTTGACGTCGTCCGTGGCATAGACGGTGCGCAGCAGAGGCGTGATCGTAGCCTCCGGTTTTTCCGGCTGCGACGTCTGATAAGCGGAAAGATCCGGAAGATCGACGGATACGGTCTGCCCGTTCTGGCGGAATCTCGCCACGGTGCGGGCGAAGAACGACTCCTGATTCTCTCCGTTGGCGACGGTATAGACCATATCGATTTCGCGCTTCACCACGTGGCCGTCCCTGTTGACCTCCATGGTGCCGTGCAGGGAATCGACCTTTGCGCCCTGATCGCCGCCGGAGCCTTCCAGCAGCTTTTTGCTGTAGTCGCCCAGCGTCTCCGGGGTCGCGGCGAAATGATAGGTGACCGTGCCGTCGCTGCCTTTCTCCGAGTAGAGCATCCGCAGGTAATTGCTGGTCATATCCAGGTAAATCTCGGCGTTGATCTTTTCCCAGATGTCGGCGCGCTCCATTTCACGCTTCTCCTGCCCGTTGGCGGTCGTCGTGTAATAGTAGCCGTTCTGGTAGTAGCTCTCGCTCGTGCCCTCGTCGGTGCGCACCGCGATGTCCGCCTTCAGGGAAGCGCCCTTGATGCCGGATACCTTTAAGGCCACGCGCTTGGTCGCGGACTGGTTGGTGCTTCCGGAGATTACGGTTTCCCTTACGGTTACATCCAGGCCGTCAAGCGCGTCCTGGCCCTGCACCGCGGTGTTGTACGCCGCCTCCATCTCCGGCTCGAACGCAGCCTGCGAGGCAAAGCCGGCAGACAGGGAAATCAGCGCCGCCGACACAAAACCGATCATCCATTTCTTCCTTTTCATACTGCTCTCCTTTTTTTGCATGATATTGCGAACCGATGCATAATATTACGAACCGCTCCCTGATCAACTGCATAATGAGGCTGATTCTGTTCTTTGCGGACGCCATACGGATCCATCCTGATATTATGGTATGGCTTCCGGGATAAAACGTGCCTGCGCAGCCGCGTCAGCGCCGGGCCAGCTCCTCTGTGATATCCTCCCAGCTGACGCCGCGCTCGGCCATCAGCACCATCACATGGTAGAGAAAATCGGAGATTTCGTACTTGATCTCCTCCGGGTCCGGATTCTTGGCCGCGATCACAATCTCCGTGGCCTCCTCTCCCACCTTTTTGAGAATCTTGTCAATCCCTTTGTCAAACAGGTAATTGGTGTAGGAGCCCTCCTTCGGATGCAGCCTGCGGTCCAGAATGACGGCGAACACGTCCTCAAACACGCGTATGGGATTGGTCTCGTCGTACTCTTTTTTGAGCACCGTGCGGTAAAAGCAGCTGCGGTTCCCGGTATGGCAGGCGGCTCCCACCTGCGCCACCTTCGCCAGCAGCGTATCGTTGTCGCAGTCGATGCGCAGCTCCTTCACGTACTGGAAATGCCCGGAGGTCAGCCCCTTCACCCACAGTTCCTGACGGCTGCGGCTCCAGTAGGTCATGCGGCCGCTGCGCACGGTCGCCTCAAAAGCCTCGCGGTTCATGTAGGCCACCATCAGCACCTCCAGCGTGCGGTAGTCCTGCACGACCACCGGCAGCAGCCCGTCGGCGCCAGTTTTGACCTGTTCCCAGGAAAGGTCCGGCTCGAAGGTATTGACGGGAATGCCCGCTTCTCTCAGGCGGTGCTTCTGCTCCATCAGCGGGAAATCCGCGTTTCGGAACTCGTCCGCGAACACGCCGCTCACCCGGCCGCATGAAAGCGTCAGGCCCGCCTGCCCGGCCGGACAGTGCACGTACAGCTCCCAGGCATCCGGACAGTCGGAAAATGCGATGTTTTCCGTGTCCTGGCTGTGCAGCAGCACCAGGCCTCCGAGCCAGGGCTCCTGCTGTTTTGCCGCCTCCAGTTCGGCGGCTCCGCTGACGCAGGCCAGGATTTTTTCCCGGCCGAAGCGCTCCGACACCTCTTTTGTGAGCGCCGCGTTGGATTCCTTTGCGTAGTTGAGAAATACCCTGCGGCAGCCGGCGTAGAGCAGCTTCTTGACATCCTCGGCGCGCCGGATATTGCCGCCGCCGTAGACCGGAATGTCCACCGCCCGCGTGATCTGCCGGATCTGCCCGATCACCGCGTCGTGCGCCGAATCGCCCTGCGAGAGGTCAAACACAAGCAGCGCGTCCGCTCCCGCGCGGTCGCAATCAAGCGCCAGCTCTGCCGCGTCCGGCTGCGCGCACGGCGTGAGGCCGTCCGGGGAATCTGCCGCGCCGTGCTCGTTCAGGTACAGGGGGACAATCAGTTCTTTTGTTTTCATAAGGAAAAACTCCTTTGTTCGTTTTGTTATGCCAGCGTGCCCTTGGTGGAGAGCACGCCGGTGATGCGCGGATCCAGGCTCACGGCCTCGTCCAGCGCCTTGGCAAAGGCCTTGCTCATGGCCTCCGCCATGTGGTGGCAGTTGCCGGGAGCGAGCATCTGGAAATGCAGGTTCATGGCGGCCGAGTAGGAAACGGCGTAGAAAAATTCGTGAATCAGCTCTGCATCGAGCGCTCCGATCTGCGGGGCCGGAAATTCCACATTCGAGCGGTAATACGGCCGCCCGCACAGGTCCAGCGCGCACAGCACCAGCACTTCGTCCATCGGCAGAATCCGGCTGCCGTAGCGGCGGATGCCCTTTTTATCCCCGGCGGCCTCGCGGATCGCCTGGCCCAGCGCGATGCCGGTGTCCTCCACCGTGTGGTGGCCGTCCACCTCGAGATCGCCGTGCACCTCCGCCTCCAGATCGAACAGCCCGTGGCGGGCAAAGCCCTCCAGCATGTGGTCGAAAAAGCCGATGCCGGTGTGCACCTGATACTGCCCGGAGCCGTCCAGATTCAGGAAAATCCGGATCTGCGTCTCTTTTGTATTCCTGATAACTTCTGCCTGCCGTCCCATTCTGAGGCCTCCTTCTGTTTTCTTTCTATATAATATCTGTGTCTCTGGCATCCTGTCCTGACATTTCAACTGCGGTATACCGGATTCCTGAGGGTTACTTGAATCGCATCAGGGAGTTACCCGAACCGCACTCGGAATTACCAGAACTGCGCTCGGAGTTACTCAAACCAAACCCGGCATTACTCGAACCGCACCCGGATCGAGTTTGCGTGCGCCGTCAAATGCTCCGCCTCCGCGAAGGCGATGATATCTTTGTGCGCGGCCTCCAGCGCCTCCCGCGAATAATAGATAATGCTCGATTTTTTGATGAAATCGTCGACCGACAGCGCCGAGAAAAAGCGCGCCGTCCCGTTGGTCGGGAGCACGTGGTTCGGGCCGGCAAAATAGTCGCCGAGCGGCTCGCTGCTGTGCTCTCCGATGAAGATTGCGCCGGCGTTGCGGATGCGGGTCATGACCTGGAAAGCGTCCTTTGTCACGATCTCCAGATGCTCGGAGGCAATCTCATTGACGGTGTCGATGGCCTCGTCCAGCGTGTCCGCGAGCAGGATAAAGCCGTACTGCTCCAGCGAACGGCGGATGATATCGGCGCGCGAAAGCGTCTGCAGGAAGCCGGAAATCTCCTCCGCCACCGCGGACGCCAGCGCTTCGCTGGTGGTGACGAGAATCGCCGAGGCCATCTCGTCGTGTTCGGCCTGCGACAGCAGGTCGGCGGCCACATAGCGCGGGTTGGCCGTCTCGTCGGCCAGCACCAGAATCTCGCTCGGCCCGGCCACGGAATCGATGCTGACGTGGCCGTAGACCGCCTTCTTGGCCAGCGCCACGTAAATGTTGCCGGGCCCGGTGATCTTGTCCACGCGGGGGATGCTCTCGGTGCCGAAGGCGAGCGCGGCGATGGCCTGCGCGCCTCCGACTTTATAGATTTCATCCACACCGGCCTCGTTTGCCGCCACCAGCGTCGAAGCCGGGATGCGGCCGTCTTTTTCCGGCGGCGTCGTCATGACGATGCGGGGCACGCCGGCCACCTTTGCCGGCACCACGTTCATCAGCACAGAAGAAGGATAGACCGCCTTTCCGCCCGGCACGTAGACGCCGGCGATGGAGAGCGGCGTGATCTTCTGCCCGAGGATGGTTCCCGCCTCGGTGCTGTCAAACCAGCTGTAGCGCTTCTGTTTTTCATGGTAGCTGCGGATGTTGACCAGCGATTTGCGGATCACCTCCAGCAAAGACGCGTCCACGGCCCGGTAGGCCTCGTCGATCTCCTCCCTGGTCACGCGTACCTTTTCGGAAGTAATGTCCACGCCGTCAAACCGGCGCGTATAGTCAAAGACCGCGGCGTCGCCCTCCTGCCGCACGCGCGACAGAATCTCCTGCACGCGCTCCTCATAGCCCTGATAGCTGTCCGGGCTGCGCTTGAGCAGCTGCGTCAGGATGTCGTTTCTGGTCTCTTTTGTCAGTCTCACTGTCTGCATGTCTGTGCCTCCTGCTGTTCCTGTGTGATGATCTCGTTCAGCCGCGAGAGCAGCCCGGTGATGCGCTCGTTCTCCATGCGCATGCTGACCGGATTGACCACGACCCGCGCCGACAGAGGACAGATTTCCTCCAGCACCACGAGGCCGTTCTCGCGCAGCGTGGAGCCGGTCTCGACGATATCGACGATGACCTCCGAAAGCCCCACGATCGGCGCCAGCTCGATCGAACCGTTCAGCTTGATGATCTCGACGGTCTGGTTTTTCTGATTGTAAAAATAGTCCTTGGCGATATGCGGGTACTTGGTAGCCACGCGGATCTGGCTCTGCCCGTCGAGCAGCGCCCGCGCCGGCTCCGGCCCGCACACGCACATGCGGCACCTGCCGAAGCCGAGGTCCAGCACCTCGTAGAGCTTGCGCCCTTCCTCCTGGATGGTGTCGCGCCCGACGACGCCGATGTCCGCCGCCCCGTACTCCACGTAGGTGGGCACGTCTGGCCCCTTGGCGAGAAAAAATTTCAGTTTCAGTTCTTCATTTTTAAAGATCAGTTTGCGCGAATCGGGGTCCTTCATCTCATCGCAGACAATGCCCAGCCGCTCAAAAAGCTCCATTGTCTTTTTGGCCAGCCGTCCCTTCGTCAGCGCAAACGTCAGATATCGGTCTGTATTCATACGGTCTGCTGCTCTCCTGCCAACATTTTTTGTCGTTTTACTGTAATTCTCCGCTTCCGTCCCGGGACAGATCAATCACGCGCGCGTTTGGAAGCGCGTTCGCGTAATCCAGGCAGTCCTGGCGGGTGCGTTCCCCGGCGATGCGCACAAGCTCCGTCCCGACGCCCTGCGCCCGCAGCTCCAGCGCCCGGCGAATGGCCTCCGCCCGCCGCTCTTCCTCATAGATGACCACGCAGCGCGGCGCGGCTTCCTCCGGCTCCGCTTTCTGGCGCGCGAGCGCGTTTAAAAGCTGGTCGATCACCGCCACAAAGCCGACCGCCGGCGCGTCCTTTCCGAAATGACGGAGCAGTCCGTCGTAGCGGCCTCCGCGGATGATGGCCTCGCCGGTGCCGTAGGTGTAGCCGCGGAAGATGATGCCGGTGTAGTACATGTAGCGGCTCAGCATGCCGAGGTCGAACGATACGTACTCTTCCACGCCGTACAGGCACAGAATCTCCCGGATGTCGCGCAGCCGCTGCAGGGCGGCCAGCGCCTGCGGGTTACCGGTCATCGCCTGCGCCCGGTCGAGGACCGCTTCGCTGCCGAACAGCCCCGTCAGGGAGGCGAACAGTTGCTTCAGGGAGCCGCTGATGTTCTGGCCGTGCAGCAGCTGCTGTACGCCGAAGGTATTTTTGTTGGTGATCAGCTCTTTCAGCTGCGCCGTCAGCGTCTCGTCAAGCCCGGCCTCGTGCGCCAGGGCGTGGAAAAAGCCGACGTGCCCGAGCACGATCTGAAATTCACCGAGGCCGCTGGCCTGCAGCAGCCGAACTACAAGGGCGATGTTTTCCGCGTCGGCGTCCGCGCTGTCGTCCCCGATCAGCTCGCAGCCGATCTGCGTCGTCTCCTTGAGGCGTCCCTGATAGCTGGAATTGTTGATGAAAGCGTTCCCCAGGTAGGTGAGGCGGATCGCCATGCGGTCGTTGAGAAAATAGCGGGAGGCCGCTCTGGCCACCGGCGGTGTAAAATCCGGCCGCAGCACCAGCGTATTGCCCTCGCGGTCGAAAAACTTATACAGCTCGCGCGACGGTGTGGTGCCGATCTCATTGCTGAAAATGTCGAAAAATTCAAAGGTCGGAGTCTCGATGCCGCGGTAGCCGCAGGAGCGGATGACGGCGCGGAGCTTTTCCTGCAGCGCCAGCTTCCGCTCGTATTCTCCGTTGTAAATGTCGCGAACGCCTTCCGGCGTGTGCAAAATTTTCTGCATCTGTGTTCTCTTCTTTCCGGATGTCCTTTTCCAGGATGTCCTGCGCCTGCCGGAACGCCCGGCGGCACGGCTGATAATTTAACACTGTGAAGTGGTAATTCGCTACCACATAAAATCAAACGAACAAATTATAAGAGATAACAGGGAAATTGTCAATCCCCACTGTGCGCGTCCCGAAAATCGAGATCGCGCTGCAGCGCCTCCAGGTACGGCACGAGAATGCCGCTGTGCGGCTGAATGTAATAATTCTGGTCAAGCTCCATGTAACGGAAGCTCTTTCTGCCGCCCTCCTGCGCCCGGTTCCAGAACGCCATCATATCCCGGTACGGCAGGTAGAACAGCTCGTTGCGGGTGCTGAAAAACAGAATCAGGAACGACACCCCGCCCTGCCGTTCAAACTGTGTCATAAACTCCACCTGGTGCGGGTGGATGTTCTGCAGGGCGAACGTGTCCGCCGTGCACTCCTTGGCGTCGAAGCACACCGGAATGCCCTGCACGGCGCCGATGTAGTCGACGGTGCTCTTCTGGTCGAAATAGGCGAGCGTGATGTGGCGGCTCTCCTTGTCGATACGGATGGGGGTGATCGGAGTCGGCACCTTCTGAATCAGCGCCAGTCCCTTTTCCAGATACAGCTCGTTGGTGCGGTTGATCAGCTCCTCGAGCGTCGAGCCGCGCAAGCCGCGGGTGTTCCAGGTTGCCATAGTGATTCCTTCTTACATCTGTTGAGTGTTATCTGTCTGTTGCCACTGGGACGCTGCCGCGAGGCGCCTGTCCCCGCGCGGACGGGGCAAAGCTGCGGTGAACGAATCGCTGACTGCGACTAAGCCGCTCAGGAGAGCCTTCGCGGCTAAGTCTCCGTAGGCGATGGATTTCACCTCCGCAAAAAGCGCCCCTGAGTGTCCGCTTCCGGGACAGGCGCCTTGCGGCAGCTGTTTATCGTATAAATGATGTGACTGCTTTCAGGAGTTTGTTCGATTTAGTCGGCAGGCCATGGCGGGCATGGCCTTTTTCACTAAAATGCGGTCATCAGGAACCTTTGGTTTTAATCCAGGCCGCGACAGCGCAGAAAGTCTGCGGCTCCGGCGCGCAGAAGGTCCGGTTGGACAGGTGCGCGAGCGTGCCCTCCATCGGCGGGAATTCAAGGCGGAAGGCGTGCAGGAGCTGCGTGCTGACGCCGTGCGAGGCGCGGAAGCGCCGGTTCTGCGCCGGGTCGCCGTATTTGGGGTCGCCGAGGATCGGGTGTCCGATCGAGGCCAGGTGCGCGCGGATCTGATGGCTGCGGCCGGTGATCAGGTGCACCTCCAGCAGAGAAAGCCCGCCGCCCGCGGCCAGCACCCGGTATTCCGTCTCGATGGCCTGCCCTCCGTCCTCCGGGCTTTCCCGCACGGCGACCTGGTTGGCGGCCCGGTCTTTCTGCAGATAGCCGCTCAGGCGGCCTTTGCCGCTCAGCTCTCCCACGGTCACGCAGCGGTAAAATTTGCGCACGGTGCGCTCGCGCAGCAGCAGGCTCATGGTCTGGAGGCCGGCGAGGCTTTTGCCCGCCGCGACGATGCCGCTGGTGTTGCGGTCGAGGCGGTTGCAGACGGAGGGCCGGAATCCGGCCAGCTCCTCCGGCGTCAGGCTGCCCGACTGCAGGAGGTAGGTAATCAGGTACTCCACGAGGGATACGTCCTCCGGCCTGGCTTTCTGCGAGAGCATCCCGGCCGGCTTGTTGACCAGCAGGATGTGCGCGTCCTCATAGAGGATGGAGAGCGGCTGCGGCGGAACGAACAGCTCTGGATTTCGTTTTTCTCCCTGGAATTTGCGAAGCGTCTCGTCGGAGAAAAAGAGCCGGATTTCGTCGCCGGCGGCCAGCAGCTCGCTGCCCTGCGCTTTTTTGCCGTTCAGGGTGATATTTTTTTTGCGCAGCATCCGGTAGAGAAAGCTCTTCGGCGCCTCGCGCAGGTATTTGGCGAGCAGCTTGTCCAGACGCTGCCCGGCCTCGTTTGGGGTCACGGTAATCAGTTTCATTTATTCTCCCGCCTACAGAGAAATCGCCAGCAGGGTGTGCAGGATCAGCTCCTCGCGGGAAAGCTGCGGATAGCGCTCGTCCGGCGTGAACGTGATGCCCTCGCGGTAATGATCCTGGCGTTTGCGCAGCTCCTCCACCCGCTGCAGGTATTTTTTGAAATCCTTCAGCACTCTGACCTGCGCGGAGGCAAAATTGTTGAGCGTCAGAATGCGTGAAATATGCTTTTCCAGATAGGCGGCGTCCGCTTTTTCCTCCGGCGTGTAGCAGACCACCTGGTCGCCGCAGATCACCAGCGCGGTGACCGGGGTCGTGTGCTCGTAGGCCGTGAAGACCAGTTCGTAGCCGGCGGTGAGGTCCCCTGCCGCCCGGGCCGCTTCCCGGCAGACTTCCGCTTTCGGGGAGCGCTGCATCAGCAGCATGATCGTATTGACCAGGGACTTGCAGGCCGGCAGGCAGCCGAGAATCGCCACAAAGGTAAAGAGATTGAGCCGGGTCTTTGTCTGCAGGTAGCCGGTGACGTAAATCACCAGCGGAATCAGAAACAGGACAAAGGTGACGGCCACGCTTTTTAACTTGGCGTAGCGGAGGTATCCGCAGCAGCCCTTTTTCACTTTTTTCATTCTTCTCACATCCTAGCCTGACTTTTTTCGATGTATATTGCGTATTGTTTTCTTTTTTGTATGCTGTACCGGATGCTTTCCGGCAGCGGTATCACCCGCCGGCGCACGGTACGGCGGTGTCTTTGCCTGCCGTTTTCCGGCACTGTCCGCCTGCGCACGATACGGCGATGTCCTTGCTTTCTGTTTTCCGGTACTGCTGCTGCCCGGCCGCGCTCCGGCGGCATCCCGCCGCGGACGGATCAGGCACTGCGGCCCGTATCCGATCAGGTCCGTGCGCCCGGCGATGCGCAGCGCCTCCTCGACCAGATCATAATGTTCCGGGAAGCGGAACTGCATCAGGGCCCGCTGCATGGCCTTGTAGTGCGGGCGCTTTTCCACGTATACCGGCTCCATCGTGCGCGGGTCGAGACCCGTATAGTACATGCAGGTCGAAAGCGTCGAGGGCGTCGGATAAAAATCCTGCACCTGCTGCGGCGTGTGACCTATTTCCCGCAGGTAGCAGGCCAGCTCGACCGCCTCCCGCATGGAGCAGCCCGGATGGGAGGACATCAGGTAAGGCACCAGATACTGGTCCATGCCGCAGGACTGGTTGATGCGCTGGTATTTTTCGGTAAAGGCCTGATACACGCGGTGCCGCGGCTTGCCCATCTTGTCGAGGACGCGGTCGGAGACGTGCTCCGGCGCGACCTTGAGCTGTCCGCTGATGTGATGCAGCACCAGCTCCCGGAAAAACTCGTCCGAGGGGTCGAGCATCAGGTAATCGAAGCGGATGCCCGAGCGGATAAACACCTTGCGGACGCCGGGCAGGCTGCGCAGCTTCCGCAGAAGCGCCACGTAGTCGCTGTGGTCGGCGCGCAGGTTCGGGCAGGGAGCCGGAAACAGGCACTGGCGGTCCCGGCAGGCGCCCGCGGTCAGCTGCTTCTGACAGGCCGGCTGCCGGAAATTGGCGGTGGGCCCGCCCACGTCGTGAATGTAGCCCTTGAACTGCGGGTCTTTCGTCATCTTTTCCGCCTCGCGCAGGAGCGAGTCGTGGCTGCGCGTCTGGATAATCCGTCCCTGGTGGAACGTCAGCGCGCAGAAACTGCAGGCGCCGAAGCAGCCACGGTTGCTGACCAGGCTGAACCGCACTTCGCGGATGGCCGGAATGCCGGCCTCGCGGTACATCGGATGGCAGTCGCCGCAGTAGGGAAGATCGTAAATATCGTCCATCTCCTGCGTGGTCAGCGGTTTGGACGGAGGATTCTGGACGACGTAAACCGTCCCGTACGGCTCCGCCAGCCGTCGCCCCGTAAACGGGTCGGTATTGCGGTACTGCGTGTAAAAGCTCTCGGCGAAGCGGCGCTTGTCCGCGCGCAGCTCCTCATAGTCCGGGAGCAGGATATAGTCGTACACCTGATCCAGCCGTTTGGTGCGGTAGCAGGTGCCGTCGACAAAGGTGATATCGCGGACCGCGAGGCCGGATGCCAGCGCGTCGGCGATCTCCACGATCGAGCGTTCTCCCATGCCGTAGGAAATCAGGTCCGCGCCGCAGTCCATCAGCAGCGACCGCTTCAGGGAGTCCGACCAGTAGTCGTAATGGGCCAGACGGCGCAGGCTGGCCTCGATGCCGCCCACGATGATCGGCACGTCGCGGCAGGCGCGGCGGATGAGATTGCAGTAGACGACGGCGGCGTAATCCGGCCGCCGGCCCGTCTCCCCGCCCGGCGTGTAGGCGTCCTGCGCCCTGCGTCTGCGGGAAACGGTGTAATGGTTGACCATGGAATCCATATTCCCGGCCGTCACCAGAAAGCCGAGCCGCGGACGCCCCAGCGCCAGCACGCTCTCCGGGCTGCGCCAGTCCGGCTGGGCGATGATGCCGACCGTGTAGCCGTGCGCCTCCAGCACCCGGCTGATGATGGCGTGCCCAAACGAGGGATGATCCACGTAGGCATCCCCGATGACGTAAACAAAGTCCAGCTGGTCGATTCCGCGTTCCCGCAGCTCCTGTGCGCTCACCGGGAGAAACCTGTCGTTCATGCAGCGCTCCGTTCCGCCCGCTTGCGGGCTCTTGGTCATTTCGCTGACGGCAGGGGGTCCGGCGTCAGCACTTCGTATGTATGGCTGTAAATTTCGTCGTATGAGGTAATATAATAATCCGCCAGGCGGCGAATCTCCTCCGTCTGGTCAAGCGCATGGGCGTCCGCCACGGCGCACACCCGCATGCCGGCGCTCTTGCCGGCGCGGATGCCCATCGGCACGTCCTCAAACACGAGGCACTCCCGGGGATCCGTCTGCAGCGCGGCGGCCGCGCATAGATACACGTCCGGCGCCGGTTTGCCGCGCCCCACGTCGCAGGAGATCGTGATCGAGTCAAAGCAGTCGTCCACGCCGTTGTGGGCCAGGCAGGCCCGGATCAGCTCCCGGCTGTTGCTGCTGGCGATTCCCACGCGGATGCCCTCCCGGCGCAGACGCCGCAGAAAATTGCCTGCACCCGGCTTGAGCGGCACCTGGCGCGCGTATTTGTCGTAGGACATCCGCAGCCAGTCCTCCTTGATCTCAGCAATGGTGCAGGGAAGGGAAAAACGTTTTTTAAAATATTCGGCGGTCTCGGTGAATCCCATGCCCTCGATGTCCTTCTGCAGGCCCTCCGGCACCTGATAGCCGTAGCGCCCGAGGTACTCGACGTCGATGTCCGCCCACATCCACATGGAATCGACCAGCGTCCCGTCCAGATCGAACAGAACCGCCTTCGTCTGTCTCAGCATGATGCTCTCAGCCTTTCCGTTTCTTCCGGCGTCAGCTCCCGCCAGCCGCCCGCGCCCAGTCCCTCGTCAAGGGCCAGCCCGGCCATCGCGGTCCGCTTCAGGTAGACGACCTGCTTGCCTCTGGCGGCAAACATGCGCTTCACCTGATGGTACTTGCCCTCGCAGATCGTCAGCTCCGCCTCGGAGTACGCTCCGCTCTCCAGTATCGTCAGCCGGGCGGGCATGGTCAAAGCCTTTTCGCCGATGTCGACGCCGGCCGCAAATGCGGCGGCATCCTCCTGTGTAATTCTGCCCTCGGTGCGCACGAAATAGGTCTTTTCCACATGGCGGCCGGGTGCCAGCATGCGGTGCGCGAGGGCTCCGTCGTTCATCAGAAACAGCAGGCCCTCCGTGTCAAGGTCGAGCCTGCCGGCCGGAAACAGCTCTTTCCGGCGCTCATGCGTGATATAATCCATCACGGTCTTCTGCCGCCGGTCCTGTGTCGCCGTGACACAGCCGGCCGGCTTGTAAAACATCAGACAGAGAAACGGCTGCCAGAGCACGGCCTGCCCGCGGCAGACAACCGTTTCCTGATTCGGGTCGATTTTGAACTCCGGCTTCCGGACGGTCTGGCCGCCGACCGTGACGGCGCCGTCCCGCAGCAGCTTTTTGACCTCGCTGCGCGTGCCCGCGCCGGAGGAGGCGAGAAATTTGTCCAGTCGTATCAGGGGCATGCCGTCCTCCGCTCTCAGAATTGTTTGTTCGCTGTAATCTGCCGCGCGCTGCGCTCCACGGACTGGGCGCGGTAGCCCTCCGCGATGATGTCGAGTTCGCGTCCGAACCGCCTGAGCTGCTCGATGTCGTTCAGCTCGTAGATGCGGTAAAATTCGTCCTGAATCTTCAGCACCTCCCGCTTGTTGGCGATGCGGTAGAGATTCTGGATGTTGTTCAGGATATCGGAGATCAGTCTGGATTGTGTCTGGAAGGAATTCTGCGCGTCCATGATCTCGCTGCGCACCGCGGACATCTCATTGTCCAGCGCAATGATGGCGTTGGCCGCGTTCGTCAGCTTTTCCCGGATATGGTCGGGAATGTTTTTCTTGTATTTGTACTGCAGCGAGTGCTCGATCGTCGACCAGAAATTCATGGCAAGCGTGCGGATCTGAATTTCCACCATGATCTTGCGGTTGCCGGTCAGCATCTGCACCTCATAACTGACAATGATATGGTAGCTGCGGTAGCCGCTGTCCTTCATGTGATTGATGTAATCGCGCTCGCTGATGATCTCCATGTCCGTGCGGCGGCGGATGATCTCGACCACCTTGCGGATGTCCTCCACAAACTGGCAGATAATCCGGATGCCGGCGATGTCGGCCAGGCGCTTCTCCACCTCGTCGATGGGGATGTTTTTCTTCTGTGCCTTGTCGAGAATGCTCGCGACGGTCTTGACCCGTCCCGTCACGCGCTCGATCGGGGAGTACAGGCCCTGCATGCGGTGTTCTTCGATCAGGTGATCAAATTTTACGATCAGTTCTTCCACTGCCAACTCATATGGGGTCAGAATCTCACGCCATAATTGTATTTCCATAACAACCTCCAAAAAATCCCTGGTATTTTATTCTAACACATCCGGCACAAAGTTGCAACGAAAGTGTTGCCGCGTTTTGGGTCATTCGGACGCCGCGTCCCCGGCCGTCCGGTACCTGCAGTAGCGCAGCACCCAGTAGGGATTCACGCTCAGCTCCGGCGTCGTTTCCGTGCGGATGTAGATGCCGAGGTGCAGGTGCACGGGAAAGCGCCCGCGCGTGCCCTCGTCGCCGTAGCCGGTGTCGCCCATGAAGCCGAGAAGCTGCCCCGCGCTCACGTACTCCCCGACGGAAAAATCCGCGGCGTACGAGTCCAGGTGAGCGTAATAAAAATAGCCGCCGGAGGGGCTGCGGACGCCGATGCGCCAGCCGCCCTGCGGCAGCCAGCCGATATGTTCCACTACGCCGTCCGTCATGCTGACGATCCGGTAGCAGCCGGGAATGTCCTCCGGCGGCATCAGGTCCGTGCCCTCGTGGCCGCGCGTCCCGCCGTAGGTGCGCTCAAACATCCAGCTGTTCTCAAAGGAGACGCCCTGCGCGTCGACGGGAAAGCAGGCGATGTCGTCCCACACGGCGCCATAGGCCGCGCGCACCCGCCCGTAGGCGGCGGGCCGGTAATCGGTAAATACCCGTCTCCAGCGCCAGAGCGCAGCGGCGGAGAGCCGCGCGGGAAGCCGGGCAAAGCGGCAGTCCTGCCCGGAGGCGAGAACCGACAGTATCTCGCCGGCCGGCATCGAGGCCTCCTGCTCCAGCTGTTTCAGCAGCGGCAGCGTCTGTTCCGACAGCGTCTGCGTGCGGAATTTGTCGCTCTCCGGGCGGATGCGGGCCAGGCCGGCGGCGGACGCCTGACGGTACAAAAGCGCGGAGAGCTGGGCGGACGCCGTCATCAGAAACAGAAGAAACAGCAGAAGGTGCGTCTTTTTTATATGCTGCATTATTTTCCCCGAATCGGAGCCTTATTCCATGTATACGGCGGCCGGGGTCAAAAAAGAATACGCGCCGTCCGCATATTCCCGCCGTCTTTTTCATACGATGCAGCAACAGAACTTCCGGGGTGTCCCTGTGAAACGTCCGCTTCGTCTTTTATTCCTGCCGCTGTGCTGCTGCCTGCTCTACCTGCTTGCCTTTCCGGCGCAGGCGCTGGCGGGCGCGCGCGACGGCCTGCTGCTGTGGTACCGCTCCGTGCTGCCGGTGCTCCTTCCGTTCATGCTGGTCAGCGGCATCCTCATGAAGCTGGGACTGCCCGGGCGGCTGCTGGATCTGCTGCATGGCCCGCTTCATCTGCTGTTCGGCTGCTCGCGGTACGGAGCCTTCGCGGTGCTGACCGGCTTTCTGTGCGGCTTCCCGATGGGGGCCAAGGTCACCTCCGACCTGTACCGGCAGGGGAAAATCAGCCGCGGGGAAGCAAAATTTCTGTACGGCTTTGTCAACAACTTAAGCCCGGCCTTTATCCTCTCCTATCTGGCCGCCGACCAGATGCGGACGCCGAGGCTGAAAGGACTGTTTCTGTGCAATATCCTGGGCGCGGCCGCGCTCTACGGGGTGATCACTTCCATAGGATTCCGCCGCAGCCGGAAAGGGAACGCGACCGGCTGCGCCGCGTCCGAACCAGCGGCGGCTTCCGGCGTGTCCCGTATGTCCTCGATCTTCCCGGTGATCGACGGCTGCATCAATGATTCGGTGCTCAATGTGGTGCGGCTGGGCGTGTACATCATGGCCTTTTCCATGCTCAGCCGGGCCGTCGCCGGTCTGATTGACGTTTCCGACCCGCAGCTGCTGTTTGCGGCCGCCTGCATCGAAGTCACCAACGGCGTCCATCTGCTGAGCGCTTCCGCGCTGCCGTTTGCGCAGAAATACGTGCTGGTCTGCGCCTGCGCCGCGTTCGGCGGCCTGTCCGCGCTGGCCCAGACCGTCTCCATCGCCGGCATGGACCGCGAGATGCTGTCCGGGTACATAAAAAGCAGGGCAACGATTGCCCTGCTTGCTGCGTGCTGTTCTCTTGGGTCGGTTTTATGCGTCCTCGTTTTCCGGCGCTGAGGACGGCATGGTGTAGCTGGACGGCGCGGCCTGCGGCGACAGCTCCATGCGGTTCTTGCTTACGATATCGTAGCAGGATTGGATGGAATTGATGAAGTTATTGTACTTCGCGCCGGCGGAATCGATCGCGTGGCTCATGATCTGCTCCAGGTTCGCCAGCATCTCGTCCGTGTACTGGATCGCGCTCATGCGGACGTTGTTGGCTTCGGTTGTGGCATTGTCCATGATCTCCTGCGCCTGTGCGTTGGTCTGCTCGATCAGCTGGTTGGACTGCTGCAGGGCCACCTGCATCACTTCGCTCTCGCTGACGATCTTCTGCGCCTGCGCCTGCGCCTCGGCGATGATATTGTCCGCCTTGGTCTGCGCGTCCTCGAGAATCGCGTCCTTGTTGCTGATGATCTTCTGGTAGCGCTTGATCTCGTCCGGCGTCTTCATCCTCAGCTCGCGCAGAAGCTCCTCCAGCTCTTCCTTGTTGACCACAATCTTGGTCGAGGAAAGCGGCTGGAATTTACAGCTGTCGATAAACTCTTCAATTTCCTCAATGATCTGCTCAATCCTACTGCTCATAGTTTTCTCTCCTTACTCCTTATTAATTGTCAGTTCCCCTTTTCCCCTCTGACCTGTGCAATGCGTCTGTGCAGCCGCCCGGCGACGGCCTCCGGCACAAACCCGGACACATCGCCGCCGTAAAACGCCACCTCCTTGGCGATCGTGGAGCTGATGTACGCATAATTCAGCTCGGTCGCCAGAAACAGCGTGTCCACGCCGCGGTCAATGCTGCGGTTCGTCTGCGCCATCTGGAGCTCGTACTCAAAGTCCGTCACCGCGCGCAGGCCGCGCACGATAAAGGACGCCTCGCACTTTCGTACAAACTCTACCGACAGGCCCGAAAACGCCTCGATGCGGACATTCGGAATATGCCTGGTAACATCTATTAACATATTAACACGTTCTTCGACGGAAAACAACGGTGTTTTTTCATTATTATTTAATACGCCGACGATCAGCTCGTCCACAATCGCCGCCGCGCGCTCGATGATATCGAGATGTCCCTTTGTCACGGGGTCAAAGCTTCCCGGATATACGGCCCGCTTCATCTGCATTCCTCGCTTTCCTCCTGGTTCCTGTCCGCGCCGGCCGTGGTCAGCGCTGCCGCAGGAAAACATGCCGGTTCGTCTTGTAGGTCTTGACGCGCGCCGTCTCGAATCCGAGCGCGTCCGTGTAGGAAAAGTCCGTATCCAGCGCGGCCTCGATGATAATCTGCGTATCAGGAGACACGAACGACGGACGATGGGAGGCGAAATACTCCAGGGAGCTGCGCTCGAGCCCTTTGCGGTAGGGAGGATCCATGAAAATGATGCCGAACGGCTCCTGCCCCTCCAGCCGCGCAAACGCCGTCAGCGCGTCGCACTGCAGCACCACCGCATCCTGCGCGAGACGGGTAAACGCGAGATTGTCCCGGATGCAGTCCGCGGCCGCCCGGCTGTTCTCGATGAAGTATGCCTTTGCCGCTCCCCGGCTCAGGGCCTCGATCCCGATCCCGCCGCTGCCGCTGAACACGTCGAGAAACCGGACTCCGTAAATATCGTTCTGCAGAATATTGAACAGGGTCTCCTTGATACGGTCCGTCGTCGGCCTCGTATCCTGCCCTGCCGTCGTTTTCAGCGGAAGCCGCCGCGCCTTGCCTGCGATTACCCTCATGAAGCCCGCTCCTGACTGTCTGTATTTCCCCGCAAACTGCGGAATATCTGGCTTTGCCTCATTATAAATAAGAGCGGCCGCGCTTGTCAATAAGGAACAAATAAATTTCGCTTTTTTCACCGAAAGCATATGGCCTTTCCGGGGAAAATGTCGTATACTCAGAGCTGGAAACTGGAAAACGGAATGGAACACAGGAAGGTGAAGGGATTTTATACTTATGAAAACGGGCTTTGACAATCAGAAATATCTTCACATGCAGTCGGAGAAAATCCGCGAACGGATTTCCATGTTTGACAACAAGCTTTATCTGGAATTTGGCGGCAAGCTGTTCGACGACTACCATGCATCCCGGGTGCTGCCCGGATTTGAGCCGTCCAGCAAGCTGCAGATGCTGCTGCAGCTCGCCGATCAGGCGGAGATCGTGATCGCGATCAATGCCGCCGACATCGAAAAGAACAAGATACGCTCCGACCTCGGGATCACCTACGATCTCGACGTCCTGCGCCTGATCGACGTGTACCGCAGCCACGGCCTCTACGTCGGCAGCGTGGTCCTCACTCAGTACAACGGCCAGCAGCTGGCGGATACCTTCCGGGCCCGGCTGGAGCGGCGCGGCATCCCGGTCTACTGCCATTACCGGATCGAGGGCTATCCCAAGAACATCTCGCTGATCGTGAGCGACGAGGGCTACGGGCGCAACGATTACATCCGCACCACGCGCCCGCTGGTGGTCGTGACGGCTCCGGGACCGGGCAGCGGCAAGATGGCGACCTGCCTCTCCCAGCTCTACCACGAGCACAGGCGCGGCATCCGCGCGGGCTATGCGAAGTTTGAGACGTTCCCGGTGTGGAACCTGCCGCTCTCCCACCCGGTCAACCTGGCCTACGAGGCGGCGACGGCCGATCTCAACGACGTCAATATGATCGACTCGTTCCACCTCAGCGCCTATGGCGTCTCGACCGTCAACTACAACCGCGACATCGAGATATTCCCGGTGCTCAATGCGATTTTTGAAAAGATTTTCGGCAGCAGCCCCTACAAATCCCCGACGGATATGGGCGTCAACATGGCGGGCTACTGCATCGTCGACGACGAAGCCTGCCGCGAGGCCTCCCGCCAGGAGATCATCCGCCGCTACTATGAGTCGCTGGTGCGCAAGGCCGACATGAAGGCGACCGACGACGAGCTTTTTAAGATCGAATTTCTGATGCAGCAGCTCGGACTGAAAGGCTCCGACCGCCCCTGTGTGAAGGCCGCCAACGAGCGCGCCGCCGCCCTCGGACTCGGCTGCGCCGCCGTCGAGCTGGAGGACGGACGCATCATCACCGGCAAGACCTCCAAGCTGCTGGGACCGTGCTCGGCGGTGCTGCTGAACGCGCTCAAGGAGCTGACAGGCATCGATCACGAACGTCTGCTGATTTCCGCAAAGGCGCTGGAGCCGATTCAGAAGCTGAAAACGCAGTATTTCGGGAGCCGCAATCCGCGCCTGCACACGGACGAGACGCTGATCGCCCTCTCCATCAGCGCCGCCGAGAGCGAAACGGCGCAGCGGGCGCTCGACGCCATCGGCCGCCTGCAGGGGTGTCAGCTCCACTGTTCCTCGCGCCTGTCCAAGGTCGACCTCGACACGCTGCGCAGGCTGAAGCTGCAGGTGACGATGGAGCCGGTGGCGGAACAATTTTGAATAAATTTGCTATTTTTTATAAAAATGCTCGCTTTTGCGCCTGATTTTTGTGTATAATTTACCTTGCACTTTGAAATAATATGAGCTAATATTCAGGTGAAAAAGGAAACACAGGTTTTCAGGAGGTAACACAATGGAAAAGAAGGAAAAAGCAGCCGCGGAAAAGAAAGCTGCTGCCGGGAAGAAAACCGCCACGGTGAAAAAGGCCGCTCCGGCAAAGAAAGCCGCTGAGGAGAAAAAAGCCGCTCCGGCAAAGAAAGCCGCTGAGGAGAAAAAAGCCGCTCCGGCAAAGAAGCCCGCTGCCAGAAAACCGGTAAAGGAAACGGTGTATCTTCAGTATCTCGGAAAAGAGATCGACAAGGACGAGCTGACCAAACAGGTGAAGGCCGTCTGGACCAAACAGATGAAAAGGAAGGTTTCGGAGCTCGAGTCGATGACGCTCTATCTGAAACCGGAAGAAAATATGGTTTATTACGTGATTAACGGCGAGGTTACCGGCAGCATTGATTTATGACAGCCGAATCTTCCGTTTTTCATAGCTTACCTATCAAGGCAAAAGGACTGTCTCCGGCTGGGCCGCCGGTTACAGTCCTTTTGTTCATGTTCTGAAACGCCTGTCTATGAGACGCTGTTTACATCATGGTCGTGCCGGTCTGGCCTGCAGACATCTGGCCGGTCTGGCCTGCGGACATCTGACGCTCCTGCGCCTCGATCATCTTCTTCACCATATATCCGCCGACAGAACCGTTCTGCTTCGAAGTGAGGTTTCCGTTGTAGCCGTTCGTAAGCGGTACGCCCAGCTCATTTGCCACCTCAAATTTGAAACGGTCTAATGCGCCTTTCGCTTCCGGTACTGCTGTAGTGTTGGATGATGTTGCCATTTGTAACGCCTCCTTTGTTTACAGATTTCTTTTTCATCCGTATTTTTGTGCAGCTATCTGCTGCATCTCTAGTATGTGCAGCTTAAAAGGATATAAACTGGTAATTGTTGCAATTTCTCCGCAATGGCACACAGCATTTTTTATAAAAAAAGGGTAAAAGCGCTTGATTTTTTAGAAATATTTGCTATACTATACATGTAGTAGTTTGCTTGGAAAGGTTTGGTAAAGGATGAATATTGGACTAATCGCACACAACAGCAAGAAAACCTTAATCGAAAACTTTTGCCTGGCATACAAGTATATCTTGTCAAAGCATAATTTGTATGCGACAGGCATCACCGGACGAAGAATCGAAGACGTAACGAATTTAAAGGTTTACAAGTTTCTGCCGGGAAGCGTCGGCGGAGACAAACAGTTCATCGACATGATCGAGCGCAACTGTATGGATATGGTGATTTTTTTCTACAATCCTCTTTCAACCAGCCCCAACGCACCGGATATTTTTGCAATCTCCCGCTCCTGCGACGAGTATAATATCCCGATTGCGACCAACATAGCTACAGCAGAGTCACTGGTACTCGGACTGGCCCGCGGAGATCTGGACTGGAGAAAAAACGTTCGCCCGGATGACGGATTATTTTAGGGTCGATTTAAGGAAAAAAGCAAGGGTTGTCAAAAGACAGCCCTCTTTTTTTATGCCCGGAATAAGTTTTGATTACAGATTCAGGTTTTCGCTTTGATGGCGGACCAGCGCGCCAAGCCGCAGCCTCAACTCCCGGTGGCGCTCCTGCTCCAGAAGCGGGTCCTTCGCGAGCAGGTCGCCGACAGCCTCGTTTGCCTCCTGCAGGACGGAGGCGTCGGCGTAGATGTCGGCCAGGGCGAAATCAAGCATGCCGCTCTGGCGCACGCCGAACAGGTCGCCGGGGCCGCGCAGCTGCATGTCGCGGCTGGCGATCTCAAAGCCGTCGTTGGACTTGCAGAGGATGCCGAGCCGCTCCTCGATGTGCTTTCCCCCGGCCGTGTGCAGGAAGATGCAGTAGGACTGGGCGTTCCCGCGCCCTACCCGGCCGCGGAGCTGGTGAAGCTGCGCCAGTCCGAAGCGCTCCGCGTTTTCGATCATCATCACCGTGGCGTTGGGCACGTTGACGCCGACCTCGACCACCGTCGTCGAGACGAGCACCTGGATTTCATTTCGCAGAAAGCGCTCCATGATCTCATTCTTTTCGGAGGGCTTCATTTTCCCGTGCAGATATTCGACCCGGATGCTGTCCGGCAGCGCCTGCTGCAGCCGTCTGGCGCAGGCAAGCACGTTTTCGGCCTCGATGGCCTCGCTCTCGTCCACCATCGGGCAGATCACGTAGGCCTGATGCCCCAGCTCCGCCTGGGCGCGGATGAATTCATAGGCCTTTTTGCGGTAGCCGGTGCCGACGACGCAGTTTTTGACGGGCAGGCGGTTGGCCGGCATCTCATCTAGGACGGAGATGTCCAGATCGCCGTAGAGAATGACGGCCAGCGTGCGCGGAATGGGGGTGGCGCTCATGACGATGACGTGCGGCGTCTCTCCCTTCTGCGCCAGCAGCTCGCGCTGCCGCACGCCGAAGCGGTGCTGCTCGTCGGTAATCACGAGGGCCAGATTATGGTACACGGCCTTTTCCTGAATTAAAGCGTGGGTGCCGATGACGATGGAAGCCTCGCCGGAGGCCATTTTCTGGTATGCCCCGCGCTTCTGCGCCGCCGTCATGGAGCCGGTCAGCAGCACCGCCTCAAAGGGCAGGCCGTTTGCCTCCAGCAGCTCGCAGACCGACGCGTAATGCTGGCGCGCCAGCACCTCCGTCGGCGCCATGAGCGCGCCCTGAAAGCCGTTGTCCGCCGCCGTCACCAGCGCCAGGATGGCGAGAATCGTCTTTCCGGAGCCGACGTCTCCCTGAATCAGCCGCGCCATCACGGCGGGCCCGCCGAGCTCCTGCTCGATGGTGTGCCAGACGCGCTGCTGCGCCGCCGTCAGCGTGTAGGGAAGCCCGGCGATGAGGCGGGCCGCCTGCGCGGACGGCCGCAGGACGAAGCGGTTTTCCGACTGCCGGCGCGTCTGTTTGAGCCTGCGCAGCTGCAGCAGAAAGAAAAAGAATTCGTCAAACACCAGCCGCCGCCGCGCCAGAAGCAGGGCCTGCTCGCTCTCCGGAAAATGAATCTGCTCGACGGCGAAATTGTACTCGGAGAGCTGATACGCCTTCCGGTATTCCTCCGGCATGTGGTCGCGCAGCAAATCTTTCTGCGGAAGCACCTGCCGCAGCGCCTTCTGCAGCATCTGCCCGGTCAGCCCTTTGATCAGCGGGTACACCGGGATCAGCGTGCGGCTGAGCTGTTCGTATTGTTCCGCACGAAAAACAGCGGGCTGCTCGATGAGCAGCCGCTGGCCTTTGGACTTGATTCTGCCCCGGAACACGTAAGGAGTGCCGGGACGTATGGAATTTTTCAGATAAGGCATGTTGAACCAGGTGAGCGCCAGCGCGTCGCTGCCGTCGCTGCACAGAACCGTGGAGATGCTCAGCCCGCGCAGGCGGCGGGTGGCCAGGGGCGCGGTCAGAACTGCGGACACGGCCGCCGTCTCGCCCTCCCGCAGGTCGCGGATGCGCACCGGAGCCTCGTAGCGGTCGTACATGCGCGGATAATAGGCGAGCAGATC
Source organism: uncultured Lachnospiraceae bacterium (assembly GCA_947630595.1). Lineage (GTDB taxonomy): Bacteria > Bacillota > Clostridia > Lachnospirales > Lachnospiraceae > Choladousia. Next base: position 36,194 of record CANRIG010000009.1, read on the forward strand.
GCCCACGCACTCGATCCCGGCTTTCGCAAATACCTGTTTTGTCTTGTCGCCGATCCCTTTCAGGGAATCGAGCGGGGAGTCCAGATTCATAAAGACCTCTATTCTGCCGAGATAATATAATAGTAGATCGGCTGTCCGCCGTAGTTCAGCTCCACGTCAAAATCCGGGTACAGCTGTGCGAGCCGGCCGCGCAGCCGCTCGGCCTCCTCCTCATGGATGTCCTCGCCGTAGTAAATGCTGATCAGCTCGGTCTCCTCGTCCGTCATCTGGCGCACGGTGTCCTCCGCCACGCGGTCGATGTCGTTGCCCACCGCGAGAATGGCGTGGTCGCCGACGCCCATGATGTCGCCGGCGCGGATCACCTTGTCGTCGATGTGGGTGTCGCGCACCGCGTAGGTCAGCTGCCCGGTCTTCACGCGGGCGATCTCCTCCTCCATCAACGCGGCGTTCTCCTCCGGCGTCTTCTCCGGAACGTAGTTGATCACGGCCGTGATGCCCTGCGGGATGGTGCGCGTCGGGATCACGAAGATATTTTTGTCCTTCGTCATGGACTGCGCCTGGTTGGCCGCGAGAATGATGTTCTTGTTGTTGGGGAGGATGAAAATGTTCTTTGCGTTCACCTTGTCGATGGCGTTCAGCATATCCTCCGTGCTGGGGTTCATGGTCTGGCCGCCCTCGATCAGGTAATCGACGCCGAGGTCGCGGAAAATGTCGGCGATGCCGTCGCCGATGGACACCGAGATAAAGCCGGTCTCCTTCCGCTCCGCCGCAGCGCTTCGCGCCTCCTCCTGCGCCTGCGCCGCCTGGCGCTCCGCCTCGCGGATGACCTTCTCATGGTGCTCCTCGCGCATGTTGTCGATCTTCATGCTGGTCAGGGAGCCGTAGGTCAGCGCGCGCTGGATGGCCAGCCCGGGGTCGTTGGTGTGCACGTGCACCTTGACGATGCCGTCGTCGGACACCACCACGATCGAATCGCCGATGGACTCCAGAAACGCCTTGAAGTCGAGCTCCGTGTCGCTGGTGTATTCCTTCTCCAGCATAATGATGAATTCCGTGCAGTAGCCGAAACGGATGTCCGTCTCCACGGGCCCGGCCGCCGCAGACGCGCCCGCCGGCGCCGCGGAGGTCCCGGCCCCGGTCCCTGCGATGTCGTAATCCATTGCTTTGCCTAAAAACGCGTCCTGCGCGCCCTTCAGCACCTGAATCAGGCCCTGGCCGCCGGAATCCACGACGCCGGCCTCTTTCAGCACCGGAAGCATCTCCGGCGTCTTCTCCAGGACTTCCTCCGCCCGCGCGATGCTCTCGCTGATCAGGGTCTCCAGGCTGACGTCCGGATCCTGCTCGAGCAGCTCCGCCGCGCGCTCCGCCCCGCCTCTGGCCACCGTGAGGATGGTGCCCTCCTTGGGCTTCATGACCGCCTTGTATGCGGTCTCGACCGCTTTCTGGAACGCCGCCGTCAGCACGGCGGGCGTGATCTCCTGCTCGCTGCGGATGACCTTGGTGAAGCCGCGCAGCAGCTGGGACAAAATGACGCCGGAATTGCCGCGGGCGCCGCGCAGAGAACCGGAAGACACCGCTTTCGCGAACGTCTCCATGGTCACCGGTTCGAGCGCCGTCACCTCTCTGGCAGCGGACATGATGGTCAGCGTCATGTTGGTGCCCGTGTCTCCGTCAGGCACCGGGAACACATTCAGTTCATTGATCCATTCCTTTTTCGCCTCCAGGTTCCTGGCCCCGGCCAGAAACATTTTGGCGCAAAGGGATGCGTCTATCGTATTTCTGCTCACTGATCGCTTTCCTCCTTAATCAATCACTCTGACGCCTTCGACGAACATGTTGATCTTCTCCACTTCCATACCGGTAAATTCCTCCACACGGTACTTGACGTTGCCGAACAGATTGTCGGCGACGGCGGAGATGCTCACGCCGTAGGACACGATCACATGGAAATCGATCGTGATTTTGTTGTCCTCGATGCGCACGCTCAGGCCGCGCTCCAGGCTGTCTCTCCTGAGCAGTCGTACCAGACCGTCCTTTACATTGACAATCGCCATGCCGACGATGCCGAAGCACTCGACTGCGACGCTGCCCGCGTAGGTGGCGATTACATTGGGATCGATTACGATGGACCCCAATTCATTGCTCATACGTCCTTTCATAGATACCTCCATCTATCATAAAATGAATAGTTCTGTCCTGACCATTTATTTTAACAGAAAAGTTTCTCATTGCATAGATAAAATTTGGGATTCTCAAAATTATTTTATATTTCCTGATTTTTTGCTTGCAAATTATTGCTCTATCTGGTAGAATGAATACGCTGTGAGTCTATATGTGGAGTAGACTTAATCTATGTTGAGGAGGTGCGGTCATGGCCAAATGTGCTATTTGCGATAAAGCTGTTCATTTTGGGAATAACGTGAGCCATTCCCACAGAAGAAGCAATAAAATGTGGAAAGCCAACATCAAACATGTAAAGGTTAAAGAGAACGGTGTGGCAAAGAAGATGTATGTTTGTACTTCTTGCCTGAGATCCGGAAAAGTGGAGAGAGCTTAATCCTGTGAAAAGCAGGGCTGCTGCATTCGTTGCAGCAGCCTTTTTTCGTCTTATAGGAAAGACCTTGTCACACTAAAGTGTGAAAGTGCCTTTCCTATAAGACAAAGCGCTTCGCGCACAGATGCGCACGGACGCAGAAGGAGTTTTTTTGCTTCGCAAAATGCGTCCGGCGCGGAAAAAGTGTGCTTCCTGATATTTTAGGAGAAGCGCGAGAGTGTGCGAAGCACACTTTTTTATACCGGGAAATATCCTATGAGAGAAAGAGGTTGTAACCCAGCAGCAGGCAAAACAGTATCAGCAGGATACTCACCAGGATGCTCTCGATAAACAGCTCCGCCGCCATGCCCACAGCCACCCAGAACAGGGTATATCCGATCAGTCTGTGCATACAGGTTCCTCTGACTCTTTTCTTCTATTATATGCGCGAAACGGCGGTTTAGAATGTCGTCTCCTGCCGGGAGGCGTTGTGAATGGCCTCCTCCACGTTTTCGTCGGTATTGGTCTTCCCGCCGCGCCCGGAGGTGAATTTGTTGACGAAGTCCGGCACCATGTCCAGAATCTTGGTCACGCTGTCCTGATTCTTGACGTTGACGAGCCTGGTCGTGCCGTTCTGGATGACCAGCACGGCGCTCGGCGAAATCTTGCCGCCCATCCCGCCGCCTCCGTTGTTTTTGCGTTCTTCCGTCTTTGCGGTCGCGGCCACGCCGAACGTCACGTCCACCAAAGGCAGAATAATGGTCTCGCCGATTGTGATCGCGTCTCCGACTACGGTCTTTGTCGTGATGAAATTGTCCATCCCCCGGAACAGCGACTCCATGGTATTCTGAAAATTCTCCGCCATTGTTATTCTCCTCTCTTTCTCACCGCGTTGATGAATGTTCTTAACTTTTTATTCCGAAGCGCTTTCCATCCGGCGCGCAGCAAATGGCAGGCGCGCAGACGTCCGGCGCAGATCAGCTTCGTTTCCAGTACCTTTTCCGTGAATTCCGGCTCCACCGAGAACCGTTCCGCCCTCGCGGGCAGCAATAGATACGCAAGCCCCGTCAGCCATCCGGTCACGGCGGGATCGCCCGTCCCGAAATGCAGATAGCCCTCGATGCTCCGCGGCTTATAGTGGATGATCAGCTCCGTCAGATAGCCGAATACGCTCCCGAAGACCTCCTGCTCTTCCAGCTCGGCCAGCTGTTCCAGCAGCTCGCCGGGCTTTTTCAGCAGCCCGACCATTTTCTCGGCCTGTTTTTGTATCGTTTCCGGCAGGGCGATGATGCGCCGTCCCAGCTGCACGATACGCTCCCCGAGGGACCGGAGCCTGTCCGCCAGAGCCCGGAGACGGCCGCAGATACGCTGGAACGCTTCCGCCGCTCTCCCGGCGCGCGGTTCCTCCTGCGGCTCATCTTCTGTTCGCTTTGCTTCTTGCCTTGGTGATTGCAACGTCTGTTTATTTTCTGTCAGTTTCGGTTCTTCATTTGATGATTGCGGTGCCTGCTCTTTATCCGATCTCTCTGTTCCGGGTTTCCATGACTGCTCCTGATCTGCTTGCCCGGATTCCTCGTTCGGCAGATGCGATATTTGATTCTGCGTCTGGCCTTTTCCGGCTTGCTCCGTTTTCTGCACCTGCGGCTCCGGCGTCCGTTTTTCCGCCGCCTTTTCTTTTTCTGTCGGCTTCGTCTCTTCTTTCGACAGATGCGTCTGCCCTTTTCCGGCTTGCTCCGCTTTTGGCATTCGCAGCTCCCGCGTCCGTTCTTCTTCCGCCTTTTCCTTTTCCTTTTTCTTTTTCTTTTTCTTACCGCCGTTGTGGAATTTCCCGAGCGGCAGTTTTCCTCTGCGTCCTCCCGCCCCGCCTGCGCCCGATTTTGGCGAATCATCGAACAGCGGCAGCCGTATGCCGAACAGGCGGACCACGATCTGCGGCTGCTGCCCGGGGGCCGCCGTCAGCTGCAGGCTCACGAGACGAAACAGCCAGCTGATACGCGCTTCGGCCTGAAGGCGCTCCGCCTCCCGGGCGGCCTGCACGCGGTAGCACACCGGAACGAATAAAACGGCGAGCACGGCAGCCAGCAGAAGCAGGATCAGGATGCCGGCGATGATACCGATGACCTTTAGTATACCCAGAATCATATGTAGCATATTCTTTCCTGCAGACCTCTCTGTCTAAATTTGCACCGCGCGGCAGGCTCAGAGCGCGCCGCCGGAATTGCCGCCGGAGTCTGCGCGCTGCGCCTCCTGCTCCAGATATGCCCGGATCATGACGCCGCCGGTTTGCCGGTAGACGTCCTCTGTAATTTTCTGTACCAGCGCAAACGCCTCGCGCCGTCCGCACCCGAGGCCGACGACCATGGGAATGCTGCCGCGGCTGTACCAGAAGCGCAGGTTCCAGGCAGGGACGATTTCAAGCTGGTTGGACGGGCCGGAAGCGAGCGTCAGCAGATACGTGTCAGGGGGAGTTTTCCCCGATTCTATCTTTTGAATCAGCGCTTCTTTCTTTTTCGCCGCTTTTTCTCCGAGATACAGCTGCGGATACCAGTTCATACGGTCACCTCGCTATGTCCGCCGGCTTTCTGCCATCCAGCGGAAATGCCGAAATCCCGCAGGAAGCGGAACCCCGGCATCAACGTGTGGATCAAAAATACTTTTGGTTTCCCCAAAGATTATTTTTTTTCATATTCAGATACTCATTGTACGCTTTTTCCAGAATCGTCTTCTCATTTGTGAATTTGAGAAGATGGTAAGCCTCATGGTACTTGTAGTACCCCGAGTCGACGAAATACTCCTCCCGCTGCGGTTTGCTGTAGTAGCTGTCCGCCATCATCAGATACCAGTGGACGTCCTTGGCGACCGTATCCTCCGGCACGTTGAACGTATACTGGCTCTTGCCGATGTATTTGATGATGGACGCCCTGACGCCGGTCTCCTCCAGCACCTCGCGGGCGGCAGTTTCCTTGTAATCCTCACCGTCCTCCACCGTTCCCTTTGGCAGAACCCAGCCCTCGTATTTGTTTTTGTAACTCTTATACAGGACCAGGATTTTGCCTCTGAATATCACCACGCCGCCACAGCTTGTTGCCTCGATCATTGCAATCCCTCCTGTCTGCGTGTGCACCAAACAACTGGATTCAGTATAACGCTTTTTTGCAAATCACGCAACCAGAAATCACGCTTCGCGGCAAATTCACGGCGAATCTGGAAAGCAGGGCTTCGCGGCAAATTTGAAAAGCCGGGCTTTGCGGCGAATCTGAAATCTGAAAAGCCGGACGGACGCCGGGCGGCCTTGGTTCAGTAGCCGTAGACGTTGTAATAGGTCTCAAAGACGCGGGCGGCGATCGGCACTGCCGTCTCGCTGCCGGTGCCGCCGTCCTCCGCAATCACGGTGACGACGAGATCGGGGTTTTCCACGTTGGAGAATCCGACAAACCAGGAATGCGTGCCCGCATATCCGTTCGACACGTACTCCGCGGAGCCGGTCTTGCCGGCGACGGAGAAATTGTACCACCCGAGCGCGGTGGCCGTCCCGCTGGCCACTGTCTCCTGCATGTATTCCGTCAGCATCCGCGCCTCCTCGGTCGTCATCAGCCGCTTGTACTTGGAGGGCGAGGTTTTGGAGACGAGATCGCCGTCGTAGGTCTGGATGTGGTCGACGCAGTAGGGCTTCATCATGATGCCGCCGTTGGCCACGGTCGCGGTCAGCAGGGCCATGTGCAGCGGCGTCACCAGCGTCTGCCCCTGGCCGATGGCCGTGGTCATCTGGTCGCCGTAGGACGAATTTTCATCCAGAGAAAATTGGGAGGTGCTGTGCTGCAGCGCCGTCGGGAGCGCCCGACCGAACAGAAATTCCTCGCAGAGGGAGCGGAAATCCCCGGAGTCCAGCTCCATGCCGATCGTGGCGAAGGCAGTGTTGCAGGAATGGGCGAACGCGGCCTTCAGATCCTCCTGTCCGTGGACGTTGTTGTTGTAGCAGTTGATGGTCACGTCGTTGACCGTCAGCTGCGAGGTGCAGTCGTACTGGAAATTCCGGAATTCACCGGGCTTTTGCCGCATGAACGCCAGCGACGTCAGAATCTTGAACGTGGAGCCGGGCGGATACAGGCCCTGGGTGGCGCGGTTTAAGAGCACGCTGCTGGAGCTGTCCGTGATCAGGCTCTCCCAGATGCTGCCGATGGAATTGGGATCGAAGTCCGGCTTTGAGACCATGGCCAGAATTTTTCCGGTGTCCGGCTCCAGAGCGATCACCGCGCCGTTGTAGGAGCCGAGGGCGTCGTAGGCCGCGTTCTGCAGCGCCGCGTTTAATGTCACCACCACCGAGTCGCCCTGCGTTTTCCGGTCGTCGTCCTCCTTCAGCTGCGTCAGGATGGAAGCGTGCGAGGACAGCAGGTCGCGGTTGCAGCTCGCCTCGAGCCCGGCCTTGCCGTTGGTGGCGTAGCCGATGATGTGGGAAAACACATTGGCATAGGGATAGCTGCGGATTTCCTCGCCCGATTCGGAAATATTGGTCTGCGCCAGAATACTCCCGTCGGAGGAAATGATCGAACCGCGTATGTATTTGTCGATGTTTGCGTCCTGCTTGGTGTTGTAGGCGCTGGAATTGAGCTCGTCCGCTTTCCAGACGTTCAGATAGACCAGATAGCCGATCATGATCAGGAACAGGAAGACAAAGGTGTAGGTAACGATGCCGAGCTCGGTATTGCGGCCCTGGCCGGTCACCGGCTCCGGTTCCTGCTCAAACTGCACCTCGCGGACGCGCACCGGAATCCGGCTGCCGCGCTGCTTCGCCGCAGTCTGCTCTCCGCCCTGGTCACGATTCGTCGTCCTGGTAGTATTCGTAGCGCGGCCCGACGTATCCGTCCCGCTTGTAGTATTCGTTCTGCGTTTCTTCATAGTCATCGTCCTCATATGGTCCGTCGTCGTCCAGCGGACCGTACTGATCTTCATATTCCTGACCGTCCGTATCATCATAATCCCCGCCGTAGGGATCGCCGTAATCCTGCGCGGCCCCGTAATAGTCTTCCTGACGGTAAGGCGGATAACCCGGCTGTTCCTCCTCCATGCGCCGGCGCAGCGCGCGCATCTCCTCGTCCCGCTGCAGCATGTACAGGCCCTGCACGATGGAGAACATGATCAGCGTGCTCAGCATCGAACTGCCGCCGTAGCTGACCAGCGGCAGCGTCACGCCGGTCAGCGGAATCAGCTTGATGCCGCCGCCGATGGTGAGAAACACCTGCACCGCGTAGGTCGCGCCCAGGCCCACCGCCACCAGCCGGTAAAAGCGGTTGGTCAGCTGCATGGCGATGTTGACAAACATGATAAAACAGCTCATGCAGACGAGAATCAGGCAGATGCCGAAAATGCTGCCCAGCTCCTCCGCAATCGCCGGAAACATCGAATCCTGCTCCACGAACGGAATCGCGTCCGGGGAGCCCTGGTACAGCCCGGTGCCGAACCAGCTCCCGGCGCTGATGGCAAAGAGCGACTGACAGATCTGATAGCCGCCGCCCTGATAGTCGCTGAACGGGTCGCTCCACGCGCGCACGCGCACGCGGATATGCGCAAACAGGAAGTAGGCGCCCACGGCGGCCACCGAGCCCGAGAGCAGGCCGGCCAGCACGAAGAACGGGTTGCGCGTCGCCACGAACAGCATCACCAGATAGGTGATGAAAAAGATCAGGGCGCTGCCGAGGTCCTTGGAAACCACCAGAATCAGCACGTGCAGCGCAGCCAGCCCGGTCGCCACCACGATGCGCCGGAAATCCCGGGCGTGGCTGAGCAGGCCGGCGATGGCAAAGACGTAGATGATCTTGACGAACTCCGAGGGCTGGATCGAGATGCCGCCCACCGTGAACGAGAGCTTGGCCCCGTAGGTGGACTGAGCCGCGATCGCGACCAGCGCCAGCAGCCCCAGGCCCAGCAGCGCGTACGCCCAGTACATGCGCGTGATAAAGCGGAGCTTGCGGATCAGCAGCGGCACCAGCAGCGCCACCGCCGTGGCGAACAGCGCGATCTGAAACTGCTTGATGCTCTGCCCGTAGGAAAGCCGCGTGATCATGATGAAGCCGATGCAGATGAGCATGCACATGTTGTTGATCAGAAGCCGCGAGGCAAGCGGATAAAGGTTGCGAAACAGCACCAGAACCGCCGCCAGGTACAGCGCCTGCGCCCCGTAGAACAGAAAGACGGTCGTCTCCCCGATCTTCAGCCAGAGCACGGTAAAGGCCACGAAATGCATGCAGAACATCAGCACGTTCTGGCGCAGGAACAGGTAGTCCTTGTCCTCCTCGTCCTTGCCGTGAAAAACCGTAAAGCACTGGATGGTGTACAGCGCCATAAGGCCAATAATCAAATATCTGGAAACCTGAATAATCAAATTTGTCATCGGTTATTCTACTCCCCTTTTGAAGTGCCCCCGCGTGCCCTCAGGGCCGGCGCCCTCCTCCGCGAAGGACAGCAAGCCGCGGCGGAACAGCGCGAGAAGCTGCGCCGTGCGCGCGCCGGACTCCACCGTAAAGCTGAGCCGCACGAAAGCCGGATGCAGCCGCCGGATCTCCTCCCGGCACGGCAGAAGCTGCAGCGGCACGGAATTCAGGATCGTGGTGCAGCAGACGCCGCAGCGGCTGACGACCGGAAAGCGGATGCCCCTGCGGTCCTGCAGCCAGTGCAGGCTGGGCGTATGGGTGCAGCCGCCGGTGTTTTTTACCGGGCACTGCGCCGACTGCATCAGCGGCTGGTGCCCGTAGACGATCAGCTCCGCCGCCGACCGGTCGAGCCGCAAAAGCTCGCGGCTGTTGAGCTCCGCCGGCAGCGTGAATCTCCCGGCGCCGTGCGCGCGCAGAAATTCCGCCGCCCTTTGGTTGTATGCGTAAAGCGTGTCGTCCGCGGCGAGCACGGCATCCTCCCTGCCCGCGCGCGCGAAAAACGCCAGCTCGTCGATCGTGTGCAGAAGAAAGCCGTCCATGCGCCGCAGTACCTGCCGCACCGGCTCCTCCGCGAAAAACGCCAGCTCCCGGTCCCGCAGCACCGGCGGGCAGCTGAGGAAGCAGGCGAATCCTTTCGCCTTTGCCGCGTCCACGGCGGCGTTCATCCGTTCCGCCCGCCGCCGGCTTCCGTTCTCCGCGCCGAAAAACATGGAGTCCAGATAGACCGTGTCCAGCGGGAGCAGGCCGCCGGAACACGCGCCGGCATCCGGCAGCGCATCCAGCTGCTCCCAGGTGGTCACGAGCACATTCATGCGGTACGCCGCCTGCACACTCTGTGTATCTATTGTGCTCTGTGTATTTGCTGCAATCGGTATCGTCGTCTGACGTGTATTCGCTGCAATCGGTGCAGCCGTAGTATTCTGTATCGTTGCCTGCCGTGTATCTGTTGCGCCCGATGCAGCCGCAGTATTCTGTATCATCGTCTGCCGTACATTCGCTGCAGCCGATGCGATTTCGGTATCTGGCACTGATTCCCGGCACCTGTCCGTCGTAACCGGTATAGTCGCAATATTCTGTAACGTTGTCTGCCGTGTATCTGTTGCGTTCGGTGCAGCCGCAGTATTCGGTATCGTTGCCTCTTGTGTATCCGGCGCCGCCGTGTCATGCAATATATCCGCCGCATCCGACCCGCCCGGCGCTTTCCGCCGCCCGGCGGCGAGAATCGCTTCCTCCAGTCCGGCCAGCGCCCGCCTGCGCAGCTCGTTGAGCCGGCTCACGGGGACGAACAGCCCTTCGTCCAGCGCAATCTGCAGCCGGTCGAACACAAAGGGTGTGCCTCCGGTGCGCCGCAGCTGTTTCTCCACCGCGTCCGCTCCGGTCGGGTTCTGCCGGGCCGGCTGGGCGATCTCATCGCAGACCGTACACGTGCTCAGACCGTTCCAGACGCGCAGCATGGCGGGCGCTTCGCCGGAAATTTTCAGTTCTCCGCAGATTTTTTCCTGCGAAGGGGCATCCAGGAATCGCGCGCGGATGGAGCGCAGCAGCTGTTCGCTCTTAACGCGGTACACCGTCTGTCCGGGCCGCAGACTGCTTCTCCCGGCCCGGAAGGTAAATTCCGCCCCGGCCGGCACATCGGCAGGAAGCGTCGCCTCCGCGTCGCGCGCGGTCTCCAGCACGTCGCCGGCGTACAGCGGCTCCAGCGCCGCGGCCCGGATTTGCGGCCCCCGGACGCTCTGAATCCGGGCCGCCGCCGTGCCCTGGTGGTTCGGCCGCGTCAGAGCCATCATTGATTTGCCGTTTCTGGTATGGTAATAGCCTTCGGAAAACCCGCCGCGGTTGTAGAGGTCAAGCAGGACGCGCCGGTCTTCCTCCAGGACGGCGTACCCCTCTCTCCCCCTCTCCAGATATTGGTCGATGCAGCGGCGGTAAATGCCGACGACCCCGGCGGTGTATTCGGCGCGCTTCATGCGCCCTTCGATTTTGAAGGAGGCAATCCCGGCGTCGATCAGCTCCGGCAGAAGCGCCAGAGCGCACATGTCTTTCATGCTGAGCAGATAGGATTCCCCGTTCGCCGCCTCCCCGAAACGGTACGGCAGGCGGCAGGGCTGCGCGCAGCGCCCGCGGTTGCCGCTGCGTCCGCCCAGCAGGCTGCTGAACAGGCACTGCCCGGAGTAGGCGTAGCACATGGCCCCGTGGACGAACGTCTCCACCTCGACGCCGCTGTCACGGATGATCGCGCGCAGCTCGTCCAGGGAGAGTTCGCGCGCCGGAACTACCCGGACGAAGCCCTCCCGGCGCAGCAGAGACGCTCCGGCGGCTCCGGTCACGGTCATCTGCGTGCTGGCGTGCAGAGGCAGGCCGGGAAAGTGGCGGCGCACAAAGCGGGCGACGCCGAAATCCTGCACGATCAGGCCGTCCGCTCCGCTTTCATAATACGGAAGCAGGTAGGGATAGAGCTCCTCCTCCAGCTCCCGCTCTTTCAGCAGGGTGTTGACGGTCAGATACAGCTTCCGCCCGTGCAGATGGCAGTATTCGATGCCCTCGATCAGCTGCGCCTGCTGCGGGTTGTCCGCGTAAGCCCTGGCGCCGAAACGGCTGCCGCCGATGTAAACCGCATCCGCTCCCGCGCTGACAGCCGCTTTCAGGCTGTCGAGGGAACCTGCCGGCGCAAGTAGCTCAACCATAATGCCTCCTATAAAACGGGCTGCAACACTCCGCAGGACAACGTATCCAAATATGTGCGGATCATCGCAGCCGATGAAATCTATCGTTTGTTCTGATTTTTGGTCTGTGCCTCGAGCTGGACCATCTCGTTCTGGAGCTTCGTGTGCCGCTCCTCCAGCGCCTGGAAATCCTTTTCCGCGTTTTCCAGTTTGATCTGCGCGGTGATCAGCTCGTGCTTGAATTCGTAGATTTCCTTATCCTTCTCGGAGAGCTCGTGCTCCATCGCCTCCACTCTGGATTTGAGCTTGAAATAGTCGTCCGCGATATTCAGGTCCAGCATGATGCCCTTCAGCTCCGGGGACAATCTGTGATAGCCATCCAGACCTTTGAATTCGGAAATCTTGCCGTTCAGATACGTGGCAACCCGCTGCAGATACTCCTCGCTCTCGTATCCGCTCAGCGTATAAATCTTTCCTGCGATGATGACTTGCGTGTTGTTCTTGGATGACATCGAATGTCCTTCCTTTCTGGTTATCTGGTGAAAAATCAGGGCTTCTGCCCTTATTATAATCGAATTTGCGGGAAATACAACAATTTATTTTACACGGCCCAGATGTTCATAGGCAAAGTCCGTCACGACACGGCCCTTCGGCGTGCGGTTCAGGAAGCCGTTTTTGATCAGATACGGCTCGTACACGTCCTCGATGGTGCCGGAATCCTCGCCGATGGCCGCCGCCAGCGTGTCCAGGCCCACCGGCCCGCCGCCGAATTTGTCGATCATCAGCTCCAGGATGCCGCGGTCGATCTGGTCGAGGCCGAAGCGGTCGATCTCCAGCAGATCCAGCGCCTCGGCGGCGACCTCCGAGGAAATCCTGCCGTCGTAGCGCACCTGCGCGTAATCGCGGACGCGCTTGAGCAGGCGGTTGGCCAGACGCGGCGTGCCGCGGGAACGGCGCGCGATCTCGAGCGCCCCGCGGTTGTCGATGTTCACGCGCAGCACCTCGGCCGAGCGCGTGACGATCGTCTGCAGCTCCTTCTCGGAATAATATTCCAGATGGTTGACGACGCCGAAGCGGTCCCGCAGCGGCGCGGAGAGCATGCCGGCCCGCGTGGTGGCGCCGATCAGCGTGAAATGCGGCAGGTCGAGGCGCACGGAACGGGCCGTGGCCCCCTTGCCGATCATGATGTCGATCGCGAAATCCTCCATGGCCGGGTACAGCACCTCCTCCACCTGCCGGTTGAGGCGGTGAATCTCGTCCACAAAGAGGACGTCTCCCTCCTGCAGGTTGTTGAGGATGGCCGCCATCTCGCCCGGCTTCTCGATCGCCGGCCCGGAGGTGATTTTGATGTTTACCTCCATCTCGTTGGCGACGATGCAGGCGAGCGTGGTCTTGCCCAGGCCGGGCGGCCCGTAAAACAGCACGTGATCCAGGGAATCCCGGCGTTGCTTCGCCGCCTCGATAAAAATTTTCAGCGTGTTCTTGGCCTTCTCCTGGCCGATGTATTCCTGCAGAAGCTGCGGCCGCAGCCCCGGCTCCAGACGGATATCCTCCTCCGTGGAATCCGTCGTGATAATTCGTCTCGCCATACCGGTCTCCTCAGTCGTTTATGATGCGAAAGCCTGCGGCCTTCTCCCGGCGTCTCACAGCGCCGTCATCTGCCGCAGCGCCAGCTTGAGAATGGTCTCCGTGTCCATGTCCGGGGTGATGTCCGCCAGCCGCACGGCCTTCAGCGCGTCGCTGTTGGAATAGCCGAGCGCGGTCAAAGCCTGCACGGCCTCCGATCTGGCGTCCCCGGGCGCGTCCGCTCCCGCCGCCAGCGCCTGATGCTCGAATTTCTTCTCAAACGCATCCTCCAGGCTCAGCTTGTCCCGCAGCTCCAGGATCAGCTTCTGGGCCGTCTTATTGCCGATGCCGGGCGATCTGGCGATGGCCTTCGCGTCGTCCGATAACACCGCAAAGCGCAGGTCGTCGGCGGTCATGGCCGAGAGAATGCCGAGCGCCCCTTTGGGGCCGATGCCGCTCACGTTCAGCAGGAGCCGGTACATCTCCAGGTCGTCCTCCGAGAGAAAGCCGAAAAGCTGCATGGCGTCCTCCTTGACGTTCAGGAAGGTGTACAGCTTGACCTCCTCGCCGCGGCCCGGCATGGCCTCCGCCTCCCGCGCCGAGATAAACACGCGGAAGCCGACGCTGTTGACGTCGAGGATGACGTATTTGTCCGTTACCTCCGCTACAATTCCCTTTAAATATGCGATCATAAAAGCCTCCATAAGGACTGTGATGTAAAACTGTGACGACGCCGGATTATGCCTCTCCCGAACCGCCGCGGCCGGAACCATCGGGCAGGCGGCGCAGGATTTCGCGGCTCAGCAGGCCGACCAGCAGGCCGGTCAGCAGGCCTGAGAGCAGCAGAACCGGCAGGTAATAGAGCAGGTTCAGGTTCTCGATCAGAAAGCAGGCGACGATGAGCTGGCCGATGTTGTGGGCGATGCCTCCGGCCATGCTGATGCCCACGATAGAAAAGACCCTGCGCCCTTTCATCAAAAGCATCACCAGCAGGCTGAGGGCCGCGCCGGCAAGGCTGTAAAAAATGGAAAACAGATTGCCGAACAGAAAGCCGGTCAGCACAATCCGCACCACCGAAATCAGGCAGGCGGCCGGGAAACCCAGCAGATACAGAATCACGAGCGACATGCTGTTGGCCAGGCCCAGCTTTACGCCCGGAATGCCGTAGAAAAGCGGAAACAATGATTCGATGTAGCTTAATATCATCGCCAGCGCCGTAAAAATTCCCAGATAGGCTACTTTATCTTTCATGCGTTCTCCTTTATCCAACGATCAGGTCCGGCGCATTTTCGTCCGGCCCGTCCGCATCCGGCGCGTCGATCTGGACGCTGACGCGGTTGGGGAGGCAGACGATCATTTCCCCGCGCGAGGAAATCCGCCCCTGATGAATACACAGATGATCCGGGCAGTCCGCTTCGATCATGCGCACCGTCCCGTCTTCAATACATATGCGGTTGGTATCGCCGATGCCGATCTCCTGCTCTTTTCGGAGATCATAGCGTCCGTACAGTTCTCCGTCTACCTCCACCACCGCAAAGCTCCCCTGTGTGCGCAGCTGCGATCTGGCGAAAAAGAGAACGAGACATATGGCAGCGGCTGCCAGCAAAAAGATAAAGTCTGCCTTTTTCATGTTATCACCGGTTGCATTTTAGCATAAAAAAGGGACAAAATCAATCATGCGGTTGATTTCGTCCCAAACAGCCGAAACAGTTAAGCGGTTATAACCAGTCAATCCGCCCTACTGCCAGGTCCGGAAAAAGACATGGTCGCCGATCTTCAGATACTCCGCCGACAGTCCCTGGCTCTTGTAGGCCGGCTCCGTCATAAAGAACAGGTGCGGGAACAGAATCTTCTCTCCGTCCACCTTGAGATATACCTTTTTTCCCTCCTTGTAGTTGGCAAAGCGCTTGAGCACCGTGGCCGCCGCCTTTCTCGTCGAGGCCGATATGGTCTCCGGCGCGCGCATCCGCTTGGAGAGGCTGCCGTCTCGGGCCGGCGTAAACTGGCCTTTTTCATAGATGACCTCGCGCAGGGTCGTCGCCTGATCCAGCGGGCTGTACAGGCGGTTCATGATCACGACCCCGACCGCCAGCTTGCCGGTCTGCGGCTGGTTATCGGCCTCGCAGCAGATAATGGAGGCCAGCAGCGTCTCGTCGTCGGCTGCCGGGTCGGTGTAATAAGTGGGCTCCACGGCGACCTTGGCCTTCGGTATCTTGGACGTGTCGTTTTTCAGCGTGCCCTTTCCGTCCGCGTCAAATTCCCAGGTATTCTCGCCGACGGTGATAGTCGTGTTCACGGCCTTCTTGTAGGTCTTGAGGTCGAAGTAATACGTGACGGAGTCCACTTCCTGCAGCCCCTTGAGCGCCTTGCCGTTGGCGCCGAGGTAGCAGTCGTCCTGCCAGGCGTTTGTCAGGCGGTAGCCTTTGGTGCCCAGATAGAAGCGGCCCTTCCACTGATTCTTGTACATCGCGCCGTCGCTGCCGAGGTAGTAGTATTTCCGGTCGATCTGCACCCAGCGGTCGGTCTGCAGATGGCCGGTCGTAAGGTCGAAATAATAGCTCTTGCCGTTCAGATTGCGCTTGCCAGTGAGCATGATGCCGCGCTGGTTGAAGCCGTAGGTGGCGCCGCCGATCTCATAAAGCCCTCCGGTGAGGAGCGCGCCGGTCTCGCCGGCGTAAAATTTCTTTTTGTGGTAGGTAACCCAGCCGTTCTTCACGAGCTTGCCGGAGGTGGATTTGGCGAAATAGTACCACTGATCGCCCTCGTGCAGCCAGCCGATGCGGCGGACGCCGTTTGCGTCCACGTAATAGTCGCTACCGATCCATCTGCTCTTTACCAGCGTGCCGTTCTTATAATAGGAATATGTACCGTCCGTATTTTTCTTCCACTCAGCCTGCGCATTGACGGTCATGCAGCAAAACATCATCAGAAATAATACGCCGGCCAGCCAGAATTTTTGTCTGCTTCTGTACTTCGGGAACATAATTTCTCTCCTTTGCAGTTCATCTACAGTTTACTTTTTTGTAACATTTAATTCATATTATAAGCCAAATATTACGTTTTGTCAAATAAAACTCATCACAAAAAAGATGCAACATAATGCAAATATTGACAGGATTCGCGCTTATTTTCAGATAATAATGCAGATCAGCTTCCCGCGCGACTCATTTACGATACATTTCATCGTATCCTGCAGCTTTTGCTGGCTCTGGTCCCCGATCATGGCCAGCCGCGACTGAATGCCCTCCTCCACCATCTGCTCCACGGATTTCCCGAAAATCAGCGTGCCGCCGGCCCCGTCCTCGGTCCCGCCGCTGTTTTTCATGTAGGAAATCAGATCCTGCGCCTGCGACTCACTGCCGACGAGGGGCGCGATTTCCGTCTCGATGTCGGCCCGGATCAGGTGGATGGAAGGCGAGGTGGCCCTGATTTTCACGCCGTAGCGGTTGCCCTGGCGGATCACGGCCGGCTCCTCCATGTGGATTTCCCCGCGCTGCGGCGTGATGACGCCGTAGCCGGTCTGCCGGACCGCGGACATTGCGGTGGCCACCGATTCATATTCCTTTTTCAGGAGGGACATCTCGCGCACCAGCGAGATCAGCTGATATTCGTTGAGGATTTCCGTGCCCGTCATTTCGCTGAGGATTTCATAGTAGAGCGGCTCCTGCATGGCCACCGCCACTTCCACGCTGCCGTCCGCGAGGCTGACGTGCTCGATTTTCGCCTTTTTGATGTGCTCGCTGACCGGCAGGACGCTGTCGCGGTAGACGTCGCGCACCGTGTGCAGTCCCTGCATCGACGTCTGCACCGCCGCGAACAGCTCCTTTTTCAGCCAGTGCCCGCTGTCGAGCGTCTCCATCCACCGCGGAATCTGGAAAATGACGCGCGTCAGCGGAAATTCATAGAGAAACTGTTCAAACACGCGGTAGATTTCGCTCTCTCCCATCTGCTCGCAGTTCAGCACCACCGGCGAAACCCCGTACGTCGTCTGCAGGTACGCCGCGGCGGCCTTCGCCTCCTCGCCGTAGGGGCGCGCGGAATTGAGGACGACCAGAAACGGCTTGCCGATCTGCGCAAGCTGCGTGATGGCCTCCCGCTCCGCCTCTATAAAATTCTCGCGCGGCAGCTCGCCGAAGCTGCCGTCCGTGGTCACCACAATGCCGACGGTCGCGTGATCCGTGATCACTTTCTGCGTGCCGATTCTGGCCGCGTCCTTAAACGGGAGCGGCTGTTCCTGCCACGGCGTTTTGACCATGCGCGCCCTGCCGTCCTCCTGTGTGCCCTCCGCTCCAGGGATGAGAAAGCCGACGCAGTCCACGAGCCGCACCTGCATGCCGGTTCCGTCCCCGACCTCGATGCGGGCCGCGCTGCGCGGGATGAATTTGGGCTCCACCGTCGTCACCGTGCGTCCCGACGCGCTGGCCGGCATCTCGTCCTGCGCCTGCGCCCGCTCCTGGTCTTTCAGCTCCGGGAGCACGAGGTGCTCCACGAATTTTCTCACAAAGGTGGATTTCCCTGTCCGCACAGGGCCTACGATACCAACATAGATGTCTCCGCCCGTTCTCCGCTGAATATCTCTGTATAAATCGAATTTCTCCATGAAAAGACCCCCTGCATATACTACTTCACTATATGCGAAGGGGGTATCGGGTAGAACCGGAATTTCCGGGCGTATAAAAAAGGCGCCGTCCCTGCGGGCCTTGCGGATGCCTGCAGCAAACTGCGCCTTTCGTACAGATCAGCTTGCGGAACGTCATCTGTACGCGGTCCGGCGGCCTGTCTTTGCGGAGAGCCAGGGTCTGCCGGAACACAAGGAGGTATGTTTGTGTATAGATACATTGCCTCGAGACAACATTCCATCTTTCTATATTGCCCGGTTCCCATCGCAGGCAACACGGCCGCAGCGGCCGGCGGAGTGTTCAGCTTTACTCGGAAGCTCATCTCTCATACCAAGCAGGTTTCCTGGCTCGCAGATCATCGTTCGCCTCTCCTTCTCGCGCCTGATGGGTGCGCAATGGAATACTGAGGGTCGCTCCCTGCATACAGTGACCGGATCGCTCAGGCGTCGCACCTGATTCCCTTTTCAGATCATGTCTGCACTTGGTACGGCAATTACTTATTACACAGGAAAAACTATAGCATGTTTTTCCGAAATCGTCAACCGCCTGCTTATCCGCGCACGGAAAATCCGTGTTCATTTTCTTCCAGCGGCAGCTCCTTGATGTCCATCCAGAAGACGGAAATGTAGCGGCTGCCCTTGATCTTGACGAGCAGCTCGTCGATCAGCGCAGGACGCCCCTGCACCTCCATGGTGACGGTGCCGTCCCACTCGTTGCGCACCCAGCCCGTCAGGCTCAGGGAACGCGCCAGGTGCGAGGCCGTGTAGCGGAAGCCGACGCCCTGGACGTGGCCGTAAAAGCGAATGTGCCTGCGTTCTTCCATGGACGCTTACTTCCCGGTAAACAGCGTGCCCACGCGGGCGCCGCGCACGATGTCGTAGAGCGCCGCCGGATTTTTGCCGTTGGTGATGATGGTATCGATCCCCTGCGCCGTCGCCAGGGTGGCCGCCTGCAGCTTGGTCTTCATACCGCCGGTGCCGCGCCGGCTGCCCGCGCCTCCGGCCAGGTGGTAAACGCTCTCGTCGATGCAGTCAATCTGTTCGATCAGGCGCGCGTTCGGGTGAAGCCGCGGATCGCTGTCGTAGAAGCCGTCGATGTCGGAGAAGATCACCAGCTTCTGCGCCCGGCACAGCACGGCCACGACTGCCGAGAGCATGTCGTTGTCGCTGAACAGCCGGTCCTCGGACTCGATCTCCGTGTAGCTGACGGAATCGTTTTCGTTGACGACCGGGATCACGCCCATCTCCAGCAGGGAGTCGAACGTGTTGGTCAGGTTCTCCTTTTTCTCCTCGTGCTCGACGTCCTCCGCGTTGAGCAGGATCTGGGCGATGGTCTTGTCGTAGTCGCCGAAAAACTTGTCGTACAGGAACATGATCCGGCACTGCCCCACCGCGGCGGCCGCCTGTTTCAGCCGCATGGTGTCCGGCCGCTTCGCCATGCCGAGCTTGTTCGCGCCGACCGCGATCGCGCCGGAGGAAACCAGGATCACCTCGTAGCCCATATTGTGAATATCCGCCAGCACGCAGGCCAGGCGGTCAAATGCGCGCAGATTGTTCTGCCCCGTTTCATTCGTCAGGGTGGAGGTCCCTACCTTGACGACGATCCGATTCTGAAATAGTCCCATATCGCACCTCATTCATATGTATACTTCTGCCCTTTTGGCAGACCGCTATACAGTATAGCGCACTTTTTAGAATATCTCAATCCGGAATGCAAATATTTTTTGGGATAAAAGTACCGCACTGCGGCATTTTTGCTGCAGTGCGGCACACAAACGAAAGGCTGGAGTGAAAAAGCCCTATGACTGATTTTACAGGCCCGCTTTTCTGGCGGCAGCCTCCACCACATGGCTCACGAGCACGGAAGTCGTCACGCTGCCGACGCCGCCCGGCACCGGGGTGATCGCTTCCACGATCGGCTCCACCGCCGCGTAATCCACGTCACCGCAGAGCTTGCCTTCGTCGTTTACATTGATGCCCACATCGATGATGATCTGGCCCGGTTTTACGTATTCCGCGCCGACGACGCCCGCGCGGCCCGCCGCTACGATCACGATATCCGCCTCGCGCGTCACGGACGGCATATCCACCGTTCTGGTGTGGCAGACGGTGACGGTCGCGTTTTTCTTGATCAGCATCATTGCCGCCGGTTTGCCGACCACCAGGCTGCGTCCGATCACGGTCGCTTTCTTGCCGGTGCAGTCGATTCCGTAATGGTCCAGAATCTCCATGCAGGCCTGCGGGGTGCACGGCGGGAAGCCGATTGCCTTGCCGGTAAAGACGCCGGACATGGAACCGTCGGTCATGCAGTCTACGTCCTTCGCGGGATCAAGCGCGTTCTCGATCACGCTCTGGTTCAGATGCTTCGGCAGGGGACGGAACAGCAGCACGCCGTGGATGCTGTCGTTTTTGTTGACGTCGTCGATCACCTTCAGCAGCTCCTCCTGCGATACGTCCGCCGGAAGCAGAATCTTTTCGCAGGCAACGCCGAGCGTCTCACAGCGTTTGGTCGCGCCTCTCTCGTAGGAAATGTCGCTCTCGTTTTCGCCGACGCGGATGATGCCGAGCGTCGGTTTGATTCCCTTTGCCTCGATCTCGGCTACCTTTGCCTTGATTTTCTCATTCAGGGCAGCCGTAACTTCTTTGCCAAGTAATTGTTTTGCCATTGTTTGTTTGCTCCTTTCCCCGCTTCTTATTTCAGGCGCGCAAGCACGCTCTCAAAGATTTCATCAGCCAGCGGCGGGTATTTCTCGAGCATTGCGTCCGCCTTTGCGTTGAGCTCGGCCGCATACTCTTTGTTTGCCATGGATTTCGTATTGATGTACACGTTCAGACTTGCGCCTTTTAAGGCCGCCTTGCAGAAGATCACGCCCACGCCCGCGTCGCTGATCGCCAGCGCGGAGCCTTTGGCCGCGAACTCTTTGATCAGGTCGATCGCCTCGCAGCATTTCTCCATGATCTCCATGGGAACGGAGCAGGCGTCCTTGAGCACGATTTCCATCACGCGCGCTTTCTCCGCTTTTTCTTCCTCGGTCGCGCGCGGCATTCCGTATGCCTTGGAAAGGGGTTCGAATACCTCTGCGTCCTTCTCCACGAGCGCCAGGAGCTCCTCCTGCAGCTTGTCGCATTTTGCCTTGAGCTCATACATCTCCGCCTCGACGTCCGCATATTTCTTCTTGCCGACGGTGAGGCTGCCTACCATGTTTCCGAGGGCCGTGCCGATGGCGCCCACCAGCGCGGACGCGCCGCCGCCGCCCGGAACCGGAGCCTTTGAAGCGAGTACTTCCACAAACTCATTGCACGGTACGGTTGAAAATCCCATTGCTGTCTACCTCCTTCGTATCAGACGGTCTGTTCTGTTATCAGAACAGGCCGGAAATCCTGCCGTTCTCGTCGACGTCGATGCGCTCCGCAGCCGGCACCTTCGGCAGGCCCGGCATCGTCATGATCTCGCCGGTCAGCGCCACGATGAAGCCTGCGCCCGCGGAAATCTTCAGGTTGCGCACCGTCACCTCAAACCCGGTCGGAGCGCCCAGCTTCGTCTGGTCGTCCGTCAGGGA
>CANRIG010000010.1 GCA_947630595.1 uncultured Lachnospiraceae bacterium
TAAAGGCGAATCCCTGCAGGCCTTTATTTATGGGCATTGCAGGGATTTTTTGACATCGAAACTGTAAAACTCAGGTTCAGGGCTCCTGCTGTGCTATAATTTAAAAAATTTTAACCTATCCTACGCGGAATTTTCCGCGCATATACAGAAAGGAGAACTCAATGAAAAAAACCTGGAAACGACTCACTGCCATTCTGCTTGCAATGGCGCTCTGCTGCACCTGCGTGCCCGCGCTTCCCGCGGCCGCCGAGACATACGCCGATTTCACAAAAGGCCAGTATCTCGTTGTCACTACTCCCGGCGGCGTCCGCATGCACGAAAACCCTGATACAAGCGCACAGACCCTTATGATTCTCACCTGCGGCACGCATCTGCAGGTACTGGATATCACTACGTCCGGATGGCTGCGTATAAAATGTGGCAATACGGAAGGCTGGTCGGAAGCAGTCAAGGACGGCTGGTTCGCCACTTACACGGACAAGCCAGAAGTTTATTCCTATTCCAGCACAAAGCAGGCCGTCGTGCTGGCCAATGCGCTGAACGTACACAGCGAGCCGGTGCAGCTGTCGTCGAACATCATCGACGACCTGAGCAAGGGCCAGGCAGTGAACGCTACCGGCTACACCGACAACGGCTGGATTAAGGTCGAATACTACAGGGGACAAAATAAGATCGTCGGCTATGTGAGCGCATCCTGGGTAGAACTGAAAGAGGAAGCGAACACCACATACACCACCCCGGAGCAGTTTACGGAAATCTACGGCTGGAGCGCAAGGGTAAAGACCTCCGTTTCCGCGCTGAACGTACACGTTTCTCCGAGCACGAACGCTTCCATCATTACAACGCTCCGTTCTGGGGAAGTCGTTCCGATCCTCGCGGAATCCGCACACTGGTACCGCGTGTCCTTCAATGAAGGAAACTCCATGATAACCGGCTACATCTACAAGTCTTACACGAAAATACTGGACGCGATGGAGAATCTGCGCCTGAACAAAACCTCCAAGAAGATGAGCGTCGGCAAGAAGTATCATCTGCTCATCCGCGGCAACACCGGAATGGAACTTGAGACGGCCTGGAAATCCTCAAACAAAAAGATTGCCTCCGTCAACAAGAACGGTTATGTGACCGCGAAAAAGAAAGGTACCGTAACCATCTCCTGCACGATCACGGTCGGTTCCGGTTCCACCCAGAAGAAACAGGTTCTGAAATGTACGGTCAAGGTATCGTAAAACCATTTGCAAAGGGTTAATGTTTAGTTAGCAAAACCGGAAAGGGCGGCCCGAAGGCCGCCTTTTCTTTCTGTCTGCATTAAAGCATAGCTTTCAAATCGGATTATAACACCATCTCTATCCATTCAAAAAACGATTAGTTTCCCCTGATGATCCTGTTCGATACATATTCATTGATTGTCCCGTATATAAAATCTGCATATTGAAGCTGTTCTTTCGTCTCTGCTTTACTCGCTATAAACATATCATCATAATCCGACGCATTTCGAATCATAAACGCCGAACCTATCATTTTTGACATTTCAGCCGGAAATATATTTTCTTTCACATATTTTCTTCTAAATTCGGCAATCACTCCACTATGTTTACTGGAGTCAAAATTATCAAATGCGAGAACCGCCCTCAGCGCATGGAAAATCGCATAATATGCCCGATTATTCGCAATGCGGTAATTTCCATTTTCAAAAAGCTGATGGGCGACATCCAGATCCTCTTTTGCACGCTCTATTCTGTATTTCGCATAGCTTCTCTGAAGCTCGTCCATTTCAGGCATACCGAATCCCCTCCCTTTGTACATTCTGATAAAATTTGGAAACAGGAAGATAGTCCTGATATACCTGATAGCTCTGAATTACCGGAGCCAGTACCACATCGTAATCCCAGTCCAATTTATCTGAAATATCCAATATTTTTCTGCGTTCTCCATTCACTTTGTCCTGCGGAATATCTAATAACACCATAATATCAATATCACTGTCCGGAGCAAAATCTCCGCGGGCACAAGACCCGTACAGGATAACTGTACGAAGCACCTGTCCATACAATTTTTTCGTTTCTGATGAAAAACGCTCCATAATCTCTCTGATCTTTTTTTCTGTCATCTGCCCCTCACTTCCTAATCTTTATATCGCACATTTCGGAAGAATCTGCATGAATCGAAGAATCACGACTTCTGATATAATTTTTTCTGATAATTATATCAAAAATGTGTGAAAAGTAAACACTAATATCAATTCTCTATCTCGTATACAAACTGTATCATCCATATGAGCCTGTTCGTTTCTAAAAAGGCTTACAGACTCACACCATAATATTGCATTCTCTAAATATGGGAATTATCATTATGTATTCATCTCTTACGTCTTCTTTTCATGCTGACATTTTCTTCCCGATATGCTGATAAATGCTCATCCACGCTCCAAATCATAATCGTCCCAATAGCCGGTTTTTCATTTCGATACTTTTCATATGCATAGATAATTGTCATATCACCTATTCCAATACGGCTTTGAGTAAATTCATTTAAATGTTCGGCAACATATTTGATTTCCTCTTTATCCAATCCATTGCCGTACAAGGTCCACGGTGCTTCCCCTTCTGCAGTTTTTTCCAAAAATTCTTTAAACTTCATCGTAATAGTACGCCGCACATTGCCGTCGGAAATCTGCGCAATATGATTCCCGGTTTCAATAATTGTAGCAGCCGGCATAATCAGCGTCTCATTATTCTTCAAAACCTCTGCCCATTCCTGTTTCACCTTTTCCTTCCTGTCGCATCTTCCGGGTACTTCCAATAAGTTCAGCATTATGGAGGTATCAATAAATCTTACATTCATACTTTACACCCCCAGCCATGAATAATCCTTTTCCTGTTTTTCTCCTTTTATTGTATCCGTAAGACGGTTATCAATCATCGCATTGCCCAAGCCCCCTGCTGCAAGAATCGCCGAAAAATCATTCATATCGACGAATGAAATAAACTTGCTTGTGCCCTTTTCACGCTCACGGTAAACAACAGACACTCCGA
The DNA here is from genome assembly GCA_947630595.1 of uncultured Lachnospiraceae bacterium. Lineage (GTDB taxonomy): Bacteria > Bacillota > Clostridia > Lachnospirales > Lachnospiraceae > Choladousia. The sequence goes on from CANRIG010000010.1 coordinate 3,036, forward strand.
TTAGCTGGTCTTTCGTATATTGATTCATCAACATCGCATTATGTGTTGTAACCATAAGATCAATATTCCTGTCCTGCCCAATTCGGGAGAGATTGTTCATGAGTTTCTGTACTCTGCCCGGATGAATTCCATTATCGGCTTCTTCTATCACAATCAGGCTGCCGGGAGCGCTTACTAAAACCGCCGTAATCATTGCAATACAGCGCAGCGTTCCATCAGAAAGCTTTCTCGCATCCACTAATTCCGTGGAATTAATATATTTTTCTTTTAATGCAAATATAGTATCGCCAATTTTTGTTTCGATAAATTCAATATCAGTAACCTCATTTTCAGGCAAGTCACAAATTGCTTCCAGCAGCTGCTGTTTGTTTTTCCTGTCTTTACACATATGCAGCATAACAGACGACAGATTGTCGCAATTTACTCTCAAGTCAAAGTCAGATATCCTGGTATAATCACGCATATTCTGAGTAACAGGTTCCAATATAATAATATTCTTGAGTGCATCCATAACCGTCTGAATATACGGAACAACGGACTTCTGTTCTTCCGCGCCGCGCGGAAGCTTCGCCAGCATCTGAGGAAGTACGGCAGATGTCCTTATACAAATGATATCCTGATTGCTGCCTTTTTTGCCATTGCTGTATTCAACTTTTATCTCTTCTCCGTCCGTCTTCGCCGCTTTGCTCCTGAAAACCTTATTGGTTCTTGGAGTCAACTTATCTGCCGGCATTTTATATAAAGACTCCTCATCTACGTATACATGATTGTTGACTCCAATTTTAATTTCATAGAGCAAATCCGTATCCTCATCAAAGGAAACCAGACATCCCAGTTTAAAAGCATTCGTTCTAAATCTTGGACAGCCTTTGCTCCCTCCGCGCACTGTCCCATGTATACTTTTGGTGCCATCCAAAACAGTACTTAACTCCACACCGGTAACCGCCTCGGAAAGAATTTTGATTCCTTCTATAGCGTTGCTTTTCCCAGACGCATTCGTACCAATCAATGTGGTAAAGCTCTCTATATTCAATTCCGCTTTTTCAAAGCTCTTAAAATTGTCAAACGTAAAACACTTAATCAATTATGCCACACCCCTTTACGCATCTTCCCAATCCAGAGTATTTTGATACATGCATCCAGGCCCGGATTCTTTTGTCAGAATAAATTCTAATCGTATTATAACAAAGTCAAATAAAATATAAAACCCTTTTGATTTATAAACCACATAAATATATTTCCTCCTCTCACTGCCCCAGCATACTCTCCACAAAAATCCCGTACCCTTTCTTCGCGTCCTGCACGAACACGTGCGTAACCGCGCCCACAAGCCTGCCGTTCTGGAGAATCGGGCTGCCTGACATGCCCTGCACAATGCCGCCTGTCAGCTCCAGAAGCTCCTCGTCGGTCACCTCCAACACCATGCCTTTATTGACGTCCTTTCCGTTCAGGCGGAGTTCCCGAATCTCCACGTCATACTCGCGGCGCTCCCCGTCCACCGAACACAGGATAGTGGCCGGACCGGCGGTCACTTCCTGCTTGTGCGCCACCTCATATTTCGTCATGTCCTGCACGGCGGCAGGGAAACCGATCATGGCGCCGAAAATTCCGTTTTTCCGGTTGGCACTGATCTCTCCGATCTTGTATCCCTCATTATAATGAATGATACCGGACAGCTCTCCCGGAATGCCCTGCGTGCCCTTGACAATGGAGAGCACCTCGGCCTGATAAAGCGTGCCGCCGCTGACATCAAGAATCTCGCCCGTGTCAATGTCGCTGATTCCATGGCCAAGCGCTCCGAAATTTCCATTTTCATCGATATAAGTGAGGGTGCCGATTCCCTGCGTATCGTTGCGCACCCAGACTCCCGCCTTGTATGTTCCGTTTTCATCCCGCACCGGGTGCAGGCGCAGACTGATCTGTTCGCCGGAGCGGTCTACGTCCAGCACCACATCGCTTCCGTCCGAGGCGTCGATGCACTGAATCAGTTCCTCTTTTGTATGCACTTTCTCTCCGTTCACCGCTTGAATGTAATCGCCTGACTTTACAATATTCTCCGCCGGACAGCAGACCTCGCCGTCCTGCGCCGTGACCTCGCCGGTCTCCACCACAAACACGCCGTTTGTCTCCAGATAAATGCCGATTGGCGTTCCGCCCACGTAAACGGCCTCCCGCGGCACTACATCGACCGTCACCGTTTTGAGCGGAATATGTCCGAACAAACTGTAGGCAACCATCGTTTTCGATGAACTCATACCCGTCAAACTTTCGACAGCGGTTTCCTGCATTCTCCCGGTATCTGTATCATGACCATCATCTATATCCTGCGGCTTCCCGGAAACGGCTGCCTCCGAGCGCTCATCCCCAACCGCCCGCGCCTGAATCCAGCCGGCCGGGATATTGGGAAAGAGGACGGGCAGCTCCCCCTCCTGCGACACCCGGACGGTATCCGGAATCTGGTTTCTGAGCGCCTCCAGTGCGCAGTATCCCAGCCCGGTTATGCCCAGAGCCAGCAAAAAGCACACAATTCTTCTGTATTTTCGCCTTGCATTCATCTTCCGCACCTCGGTTCTTTCCTGACATTTCTAAATCTGCATTCCTATAAAATTCCCCGGATTGCTGTACATTCCTATAGGAAAACCGGGACATCAAACTCCCCGAATTACCATACATTCCTATATTGGATTCCTGTACAGAAACCAGTTCTTCAAATTCCCCGGATTGCTGTACATTTCTATAGGAAAACCGGGACTTCAAACTTCCCGGATTACCATACATTCCTATATTGGATTCCTGTACAGAAACCAGTTCTTCAAGCTCCCCGGATTACCCGTACATTCTACGGAAACCGGACTTTCGCCGTAAATTTCGCCACAAAAAAATGTGCAGAGCACTGTCATTTCAGTCTCTGCACTCAGTATGCGGAATAAGCTGCCGTTCCACACTAGTATTTTTTTGTATTTTTTGCCAGTTCTTTCATTTCACGCGCGCTTCGCACCACCGTCTCGGTGATCTGCGCGCCGCCCAGGATGCGTGCCAGCTCTGAGACGCTCTCCGCCTCGTCCAGGAGGCGGATGCCGGTCACCGTCCGGCCGTCCCTGGTCTGCTTTTCAATCATATAGTGCCGGTCTGCCATCGACGCAATCTGCGCCAGGTGTGTAATGCACAAAACCTGGCGGCTGCGGGCGATGACCGCCATTTTTTCGGATACCTTCTGCGCCGTGCGTCCGCTGATGCCGGTGTCAATTTCATCGAAAATCAGCGTCTCCACCGCGTCCTGATCCGCCATCACGGTCCGGATCGCCAGCATAATCCGCGAAAGCTCGCCTCCGGAAGCGACGCTGCCCAGCGGCCGCGGCGGTATTCCGGGATTGGTCGAAATCAGGAAGCAGACGGCATCCCTGCCGTTTTCCCCCGGTTCTTCCAGTTCCTGAAAGGCAATCTCAAAACGCACATCAAGGAAATTCAGATCCAGCAGCGCGTCCCGGATCCTGACCGCCAGCTTTTTGGCGCAGTCTTTGCGGATGGTGGAAATCTCATCCGCCTCCTTCGCGAGCGCCGCCCTGCATGCTTCATATTCTCTGCGGATACGCGCACGGTATTCGTCGTAATGGACGAGGATTTCCATGCGGCCGGCCTTCTCGCGCGCCGCTTCCAGAATCTGCTCGATCGAATTTCCATATTTTGTTTTCAGGCGGTTGATCAGATCCAGCCGCTCCTCGATCTCCCGCAGGCGCTGCTCGTCGAATGCAAATTCGTCCATATAGTCCGAGAGCCCGCGGTTGAAATCGTTCAGCAGGGATTCGGCGTCCGCCAGCAGAGCTTCCAGTTCCTGCAGCGGAGCGTCATAGGAACTGACCGCGCCCAGGGAGCGCATTGCCCGGCCGATCGCGTCGCCGGCCCCGGAATAGCCTCCGGCTCCGGTCAGCCCGGCCGTCTCAGAGAGCGCTTCCACAATCTTCTGCCCGTTCACCATTCGCCGGTACTCCGTCTCCAGCTCCTCATCCTCGCCCTGCCGCAGCGCGGCGGATTCGATTTCGTTGAGCTCGTACTTCAGGAAATCCAGCTCCTTGGCGCACTCGCGCTCCCCGGCATCGGCCTCCTGCCACTGTTTCCTGGCCTCCTGAAACGCCCGGTAAAGTTCGCGGCAGCGCTGCAGCCGTCCGCCGAGCTGTGCGGCTGCAAACTCATCAAGAATCAATAAGTGATTTTTAGGATAGAGCAGGGACTGATGCTCATGCTGCCCGTGAATGTCGATCAGCTCCTCCGCAAGCTCCCGCACGAAAGAAACCGGAACCGTCTCCCCGTTTACCTTGCTGACGCTACGGCCGCCCCGGTATTTTCTGGCAATCACGACCGTTCCGTCCTCAAAGGGAATATCCTGCTCCTCCAGACGGCTGCGGACCGTCTGACTGTCCGTCGAGAACAGCAGCTCCACGAGCGCATAATCGGCGTTCTCCGGCACATAGTCGCGAAAGCTGCCCGTGCCGAGCGCGATGCTGACTGAGCCGAGCACGATGGACTTTCCGGCCCCGGTCTCACCGGTCATGATGTTGAGTCCCGGGCCGAATTCCACCTCCGCTTCCTCAATCAGCGCCATATTTTTCACATGAATGCTCTCCAACATTGCTCTTTCCCTGCACCTTCCGAACCTTTTCCGTTATCTTATGTTTTTCCGGCATCTGATGATTTTATTATCTGATACTTTTCTGCCATCCGATGTTTTTCTTCCATTATTTTCCCACGATCTTGTGTATTTTCTCCATCATGTTCAGCGTATCCTCCACACTGCGGACGGCACACATGATCGTGTCGTCCCCGGCGATACATCCTGCCACCTCGCCCCAGTGCATCGCGTCGATTGCTGCGGCCACCGCCATCGCCATCCCGGCCACTGTTTTCACCACCAGAATGTTCTGAGCCATGTCCATCGATACGTAACCATCCTTCAGGACCCGCAGGTACTTTTCATTCAGGCCTGCGCTCTGGTTCTGCATCAGCGTGTATTTCTGCCGTCCCTCTCCGGTCGACATCTTCGTCAGCTTGAGCTCACGGATGTCGCGGGAAATCGTGGCCTGAGTCACATGATAGCCCTCTTTGTTCAGATACTCCGCCAGCTCCTCCTGTGTCTCAATGTTGTATTTCCCTATGAGGTCAACAATTTTCGCGTGCCTTCTAATTTTCATATCTAATCCTTTCTCAGTTATTCATCTTCTCCCGCAGGATCTCCAGAAAACTGGTATTCTTTGTCTTTATCATCTGAACCCTGCGCTCCGATTTTGCAATCACAATCCGGTCGCCGGAATTGAGCTTCACGGACGTATCTCCGTCAAACGTCGCTTCCGCGCCGTCCACATCCGTGCTGTGCCGGGCTCCGATTTCTATGATAATTTCCACATTGTCAGGTAAAACAATCGGCCGTGACGTGAGCGTATGCGGCGCAATCGCCGACAGCAGTATCAGGGAAGCCTGCGGCGCCACAATCGGCCCTCCCACGGAAAGATTGTAGCCGGTCGAACCGGTCGGCGTCGATATGATCATGCCGTCGGCAGAGTAGGCGCTCAAAAACACGCCGTCCACGTAGACGTTGAAATCCACCACGCGCAGCCTGCCGTTTCTGGTGATGACAATGTCGTTGAGCGCAATGTCGTCAAGCAGCCTGCGGTTCTGATGCCATGCCTCGCCGTGAATCAGCATCCGCGGTTCCACGGAAAATTCCCCGCTGATCAGGCGGTCCAGCGCAGTCTGGATATTGGTGTGCTCGATCTCCGCCAGATAGCCCAGCGTCCCCATATTGATGCCGAGCAGCGGCAGCGAGCAGTCCACCAGGTCTCTGGCCGCCTGCAGCAGCGTGCCGTCGCCTCCGAGCACCAGCACGCACTCCACGTCCTCCGGGATGCGGCGCGCGTCGGTGTACTTATATCCGTGCGGACAGCCTCTGGCGCCTTTTTCTTTCTGTCCGGAAATGCCGGAGCCGTCAAAGCCGCTCTGCTGGATGTAGCATTTTCTGCCCTTTTCCTCCAGATAGCGGCGGATATAGCCCGCCGTCCGCAGCTCCGGGTCTTTCTGATGATTCGTAATCACATAAAATGTATTCATAGGTGTCTCCCGCTATTTAAGCTCCTCATGCGCCCGCGCGACCGTCCGCTCTATAGCGTCCCCGCTCAGGTCTGTCGCGCCAAGGTCCGCCATGTCCCCACAAGGGCCTGCCGTGTTCGCGCCAGGGTCCGCCGTGTTCGCGTCCGGACCTGCCGCGCCCGGCTCTCCGGCTCCGCACGCGGAGCCTTTCGCAAGGTGCAGCAGATATTCGATGTTGCCCTCCGGCCCCTTAATCGGCGAAAACTCCAGCGCCAGGACGCGGAATCCCAGCTCCCGCGCATAGTCCGCCACCCGGCGGATCACTTCCTCATGCACCTTCGGGTCGCGCACGACGCCCTTTTTTCCCACCTTTTCCCTGCCGGCCTCAAACTGCGGCTTGATCAGGCATACAATGTCGCCCTGCTCCGCCATCAGAGCCCGCACGGGCCCCAGCACCTTGGTCAGGGAGATAAAGGAAACGTCGATCGAGACGAACGAAGGCGGTTCCGCAATATCGTCCGGCGTCACATAGCGGATGTTGGTGCGCTCCATGCAGACCACCCGCGGGTCGTTGCGCAGCCTCCAGTCGAGCTGACCGTGGCCGACATCCACGGAATACACTTTCGCCGCGCCGTTTTGCAGCATGCAGTCCGTGAAGCCTCCGGTGGACGCGCCCACATCCATGCATATTTTCCCGTCCAGCGCAACCGCGAAGCAGTCCATCGCCTTCTCCAGCTTCAGCCCGCCGCGGCTCACATAGCGCAGCGTGCCGCCTTTGAGCGTAATCTCCGCCTCCGTGCTGACCATCGTGCCGGCCTTGTCCTCGCGTTGGCCGTCTACCAGCACGCTGCCCGCCATCACAATCGCCTTCGCCTTCTCACGGGACGGCGCCAGCCCTTTCTTTACCAGCAATACATCCAGTCTTTCCCGCATATGTCATACCCCGCTGCCTGGGTGCGCCGCACCCGGGCGTCCGTTTCCTGTCGAACTTTACGATAATCCGCCAAAAGACGGACTTGCGTTAATACATCGCCGCATACCGCCGCACCCGGGCGTCCGTTTCCTGTTACACTTTACGATAATCCGCCGGAAGACAGACTTCGTGTCGATACAGAGCATACCGCCGCGCCGGGCGTCCTTTACTGCTGATACTCTGCGATAATCCGCCTGAAGACGGACTCCGCGTCGATGCACGTCTCCGCCCGGAGCACGTCCACGCTGCCGTGCTCGATGTAATCGTCCGGCAGCGCCACCTGCATCACGCGCACATCGGAGGCGGTGTCGTTGTAATATTCCAGCACTTTTTCCCCGAATCCGCCGGAGCGCACATTCTCCTCCATGGTCACCACCAGCCGGTGATCCTGCGCCAGATAGGCCAGCATCTCCTCGTCGACCGGCTTGATAAACCGGGCGTTGACGATGGTGCAGTGGTAGCCGAGCTCTTTCATCATCTCCCGCACTTCCAGCGCCGTCTTGACCATGCTGCCGGCCGCCACCAGCGCCAGCCCGCTCTCGTCGTAAAGCATCTCACTTTTGCCCCACTCGATCGGCGCGCGGAACTCCCGCAGCCCGTCGTAAGCCTCGCCGCGCGGGTAGCGCAGCGCGATCGGCCCTTCGTAGGCAATCGCGTATTTCAGCATATCCGCCAGCTCCCATTTATTCTTCGGCGCCATCACGCACATGTTGGGAAGCATCGACAGATAGGAAAGATCAAAAATGCCCTGGTGCGTCTCCCCGTCGCTGCCGACCAGCCCCGCGCGGTCCACCGCAAGGACTACCGGCAGATTCTGAATGCAGACGTCGTGCGCCAGCTGGTCAAACGCCCGCTGGAGAAACGAGGAATACACCGCCACCACCGGCTTCAGCCCGCCGGCCGCCAGTCCGGCGGCAAAGGTGACCGCATGCCCCTCGGCAATGCCGACGTCAAAAAAGCGGTCGCGGTACATATTGCGGAAACGCTTCAGGCCCGTGCCGTCCGGCATCGCCGCTGTGACCGCCACGAGCTTCGGCTCCCGCGCGCCCATCTTGCACATAACGGTGGAAAAGACGTCCGTGTAGGCCGCCTTCTTTTTGCGGTTGCTGGGCAGGCCCGTCTCGATTTCAAACGGCTCCGCTCCGTGAAAGCGCGACGGCATCCGCTCCGCCGGGCCGAATCCCTTGCCCTTCCTGGTCAGCACATGCACCAGCACCGGGCCGTTTACTTTTTTCGCATCCCGGAATACCTTCGTCATCCTGGAGATATTGTGACCGTCCACAGGACCCAGATAGGTAATCCCCATCTCCTCAAAGAACATCCCCGGCACCAGGAACTGCTTGATTCCCTGTTTGGTGTTGCGGATGCCCTTGATCAGCTTGTCCCCGTAGACCGGGATCTTGTTCAATGTATTTTCAACGCCCATCTTCAGTCCGGTGTAGGACTCCGCCGTGCGGATGTTGCTCAGGTAAGCGGAAATCCCGCCCACGTTTTCCGAGATGGACATATTATTGTCGTTCAGCACAATGATAAAATTCGTTTTCAGCTGGGCGGCGTTGTTCAGCGCCTCGTAGGCCATGCCGCCGGTGAGCGCGCCGTCGCCGATCACGGACACGACGCTGTAGGACTCGCCGAGGACGTCGCGCGCGCAGACGTAGCCCAGGCCGGCCGAGATCGAGGTCGAGCTGTGGCCGGTGTCAAACGCGTCGCAGCTGCTCTCACGGCGCTTCGGAAAGCCGCTCATGCCGCCGAATTTGCGCAGCTGGTCAAAGCCGGCCTTGCGCCCGGTCAGTATCTTGTGGGTGTAGGACTGGTGCCCCACATCCCAGATAATCTTATCCTTCGGCAGGTCAAACGAGAGGTGAAGCGCCATCGTCAGCTCCACCACGCCCAGGTTGGACGCCAGATGGCCGCCGGTCTGACTGATCTTCTGAATCAGAAAATCGCGGATCTCCTGCGCCAGCTCCGGCAGCTGCTCTTTCTCTATTGTTTTGATATCGTTTACTTCGTTGATTTTCTCTAACAGAATAAACGCCGTCCTTTCGTCATGAACTGCGGTGCACCAGATTGAGGATCAGCTCGTTCAGAAATTCGTTTTCGCACGGAAGCTCCCGCAGAATGCGAATCGCCTCGTCGGAATAGCGCTGCACGTCCCCGCGCGCCAGTTCCAGGCCCCGCACCGTCACATACGTCGTCTTTTGATTTTTTTCGTCGCTCCCCGCCGTCTTGCCGAGCACCTCGCTGTCCCCGGTGACGTCGAGAATATCGTCCTGTATCTGAAAAGCGAGGCCCACGCAGCGCGCGGCCTGCTGAATTTTGTCGACCTCCTCCTGCGTCGCGCCCGCCAGGATGGCGCCGATCATCATCGAGGCCTCGATCAGGGCACCGGTCTTCAGCCGGTAAATAAAATAGAGCTGCTCCTCCTGCAGCGGCTGGCCGGCAAATTCCACGTCCACAGACTGGCCGCCGATCATGCCGTCGAGCCCGGTCTTGCCCGCAAGCACCTGAAACGCCCGGCCGATGTGCGGGTTGGACGGTTCCAGGTCGAAAGCCCTGGCCGCCGTCTCGTAGGCCAGATTCAGAAGCGCGTCCCCGGCCAGAATCGCCATCGCCTCTCCGTATACAATATGTGTCGTTTTGCGCCCGCGGCGGTATTCGTCGTTGTCCATCGCCGGCAGGTCGTCATGAATCAGGGAATGCGTGTGGATCATCTCGATCGCCGCCATAAACGGCTCGATCACCGCGGAGTGACCGCCGAACATCACATACGTCTGCTGCATCAGAAGCGGCCGCAGCTTTTTGCCGCCCACCAGCATGCTGTAGTTCACGGCCTCGAGCAGCGTCCGCTGGAACCCGCCCTCCTCCGGAAGGTAGCCCTCGATCACGCTCTTGATCTCTGTCACCCGCTTCTTCATCTCACTGTCAAAATTCGTCAAGCTCACCATCTCCATTCATGACCAGAATCTTCTTTTCTACGGTATCTATTTTTTCATTACAATACGCGAGCAGCTCCATCCCCTGCTGATAGAGGCGGAAGGATTCCTCCAGCGGAAGTTCGCGGTCCTCGAGCTTTTCCAGCATCTCTTCCAGTCTGGCAAAGGATTCCTCCAGCGTCGGCTCCGACTCCTGCCCGGTCTGTTGTTGCGTTGTTGCGTCCTGCATCTTAGCTCCTTTCTGCGGCGTCCTGAAACGCCGGATGAAACGGCGCCGCCTCCACGGCCCGCGGCAAAATGCCCGTCTCTCCGTCTCTATTTCTCCGGCAGCCGCCCGCGGCGTCTGAAAACGCCGGTCGAAGCGGCGCCGTCTCCACGGCCCGCGGCGTAATGCCTATTTCGCCGTCTCTATCCCTCCGGCCCGCCGCCCGCGGCGTCCGGAAACGCCGGGCGAAGCGGCGCCGTCCCCAAGGCCCGCGCCCGGATTTTCCCGTCCGACACGTAGAGGGACAGCTCGTCCCCCGCCCGCACCTGCGACACGGAGAAAATACGGCGTCCGTCCGCGCCCTCCGCGCAGGCGTAGCCCTGCGCCAGCTTTTCCAATGGGGAGAGGCCGCGCATGCGCTCGATGTAAACGGCCATCCGCTGCCTGCGGTCCTGCAAAATCAGCTGCATCCTCTGCCGCAGCGACTCCTCCAGCTCCGCCGCGAACTGCCGCTGCTGGCGGACGCGCTGCTGCGGGCTGACGTAGCGCAGCCGCATCCGGCACTGCTCCAGGCGGGCGCGCTGCGCCTCCAGGCTGTAGCGCATCCGCCGGGTCAGCTGGGTCTGGTAGGATTCCAGCTGCCTTTGCAGCGCGGACACATCGGCCACCGCCAGCTCGGCCGCCGCCGAGGGAGTCGGAGCCCGCAGGTCCGCGACGAAATCCGCGATCGTCGTGTCGGTCTCATGGCCGACCGCCGAAATCACGGGCGTGCGGCAGGCAAAGATGGCGCGCGCCACCTCCTCCTCGTTAAAAGCCCACAAATCTTCGATGGAGCCGCCGCCCCGTCCAGCGATGATCACATCCAGCCCCAGCCGGTCCAGCGCCCGCAGGCCCGCGGCCACGCTCTGCGCCGCGCCCTCGCCCTGCACCCGCGCGGGGTACAGGATGATCTGAATCCCGGGGTTGCGCCGCCTGGAGATGTTGATGATGTCGCGCACCGCCGCCCCGGTCGGCGCCGTGACCACGCCCAGCCTGCGCACAAAAGCGGGAAGCGGCTTTTTGTACTCCGGGGCGAACATGCCCATCTCCTCCAGCTCCTGCCGCAGCGCCAGATAGCGCTCGTAGAGGAGCCCGGCCCCGTCCAGCCGGATGCGGCTGGCGTAGAGCTGATACTTTCCGTCCCGCTCATAGACATTGATATTGCCGTCCGCCACCACCTGCTGTCCGTCGGACAGCCGAAAAGCCAGTCCCTTTCTGGCACCGGCGAACATAATGCAGGCGATCGTCCCCGCGGCGTCCTTCAGCGAAAAGTAAATGTGTCCCGACGTATGGTACTTGCAGTTCGAGACTTCCCCGCGGATGCTGACCCGGTTGAGGACAAAGTCCTGCGTAAACATATTGCGAATATAGGTATTGATCTGACTGACTGAATAAACCTTCTGCATATTGCATATTTCTTTCTGCACGGCAGGCCCCTGCGGCCCATCCCGCCCCGTCAGGCGAGCTTCGCAAGAATCCCGTTCACAAAGGACGGGGAATCGTCTCCTCCATATTTTTTTGCGAGCTCGACGGCCTCGTTGATCGCTACCTTCACTGGGACGCTCTCATCATACAGCATCTCGTAAACCGCCAGACGGAGGACGGCCAGCTCGGCCTTTCCCATGCGCGCGGTCTTCCATCCCTGCGCCACGCCGTTGATCCTGTCGTCCAGCTCCGGAATCCTCGCCTTGATCTGATCAAACTTGCCCACCATGTAGGCGCGCTCTTCCTCCGTGATTTCCGTCTCCGCAAGCTCCTCGAAATAACTCTGCACCTGCTGCGGAATCTCTTCCATACTGTGAAACTCCCCGCAAAATACCAGTTTGAAAATATGTTCCCTGATCTCGCTTCTCCTCATGTTCTCCCATTCTCCCTGTACGCGCAAAGCAGACCTCGGGAAACCCTGAGCAAATCAGTGTCTCCTTACCAAAAAGAGCTGTTGCAAAAGGCAACCTCAGCTTTCACAACAGCTACTCCTCTCAATTCTTATCCATCTGTACGTTGACAATCTTGATATTGACCTCCGCCACCTCAAGGCCGGTCATGGTCTCGATCGCCGTCTTGACCTTTTCCTGTATCTTGGAACACGTCGCCGGAACGCTGTAGCCGTACTGAATGTTGATCGCCAGCGCCACGTACACGGTGTTTTCATCCATCGTAATCTTTACGCCCTTTGACAGGCTTTTCATTCCCAGCTTCTCAATCAGATCGCGCGTCACGTTTCCGGCCATGGATGCCACGCCGTCCACCTCCGAAGCCGCCAGGCCCGCGATGATGGCCACGACCTCATCCGCGATCCGCACCTCTCCGAATTTCTGCTCGTTTTCTAATTTATGGGTATGAAGTTCTGTGTTTTCCATCGAATAAAATACCTCCGCAATTCTTTCGCTGACCTCTATTATATATCAAATCATCCCTGCTTGGCAAGAAAGTTTTTGTCAAAACGGGCGGCGCTACCTGCCAAATTCTGACAGCTGCAGCCCCTCGTTGCGGTCGAGCACCATGCCCACCGACCAGCTGTTGACGAAAAGCAGCAGCGGGCGGCCCTTCAGATCGCGGATTTTCTTCATGTCGGAGGTGCCGACGATGCGGTCGACGTCGATCTCCTCGTTCTCGATCCAGCGGATATACTCGTAGGGCAGCGGCTCGAGGCGGATGTCCACGTTGTATTCGTTTTCCAGGCGGTACTTGAGCACGTCGAACTGCAGCACGCCGACCACGCCGACGATGATCTCCTCCATGCCGGTGTTGAACTCCTGGAAAATCTGGATGGCGCCCTCCTGGGCGATCTGGCTGATGCCCTTGACGAACTGCTTGCGCTTCATCGTGTCGAGCTGCCGCACCCGCGCGAAGTGCTCCGGCGCAAAGGTCGGGATGCCCTCGTAGGCAAATTTTCTGCCCGGCGTGCAGATCGTATCGCCGATGGAGAAAATGCCGGGGTCGAACACGCCGATGATGTCCCCGGCGTACGCCTCCTGCACGACGTGGCGCTCCTGCGCCATCATCTGCTGCGGCTGCGAAAGGCGCTGGGTGCGGTCGCCCTGCACATGGTAGACCTCCATCCCCGCGTCGAAGCGGCCGGAACAGATGCGCATGAAAGCGATGCGGTCGCGGTGCGCCCGGTTCATGTTCGCCTGAATCTTAAAGACAAAGGCGGAAAAATCCTCCTCCATGGGGTCGATCACACCGCAGTCCGCGGTCCGCGGCAGCGGCGGGGTCGTCATCTGCAGGAAATGCTTCAGGAAAATCTCCACGCCGAAATTGGTCAGCGCCGAGCCGAAAAACACCGGGGAAAGCTGGCCCTTGCTGACCAGCTCCTGGTCGAACTCAGCCGACGCGCCGTCGAGCAGCTCGATCTCCTCCAGCAGCTTTTCCTTGTTCTGCGTCCCGATGAACGCCTCGAGCTCCGGAGCGTCCACGTCGATCTCGGTGGCCACGCCGGCCTTTGTGCCCTTCTCGGTGCCGGTGAACGTCGTCACCTTCCCGGTCGCGCGCTCGTAGACGCCCCTGAAATTTTTGCCGGAGCCGATCGGCCAGTTGACCGGACAGGTCGCGATGCCCAGCTCCTTCTCGATGTCGTCGAGCAGTTCAAAGCTGTCGTTGGCATCGCGGTCCAGCTTGTTGATAAATGTAAAAATCGGAATGTGGCGCATCACGCAGACCTTGAACAGCTTGCGCGTCTGCGCCTCCACGCCCTTGGAGGCGTCGATGACCATCACGGCGGAGTCCGCCGCCATCAGCGTGCGGTACGTGTCCTCCGAGAAGTCCTGATGCCCCGGCGTGTCCAGAATGTTGATGCAGTAGCCCCCGTAATTGAACTGAAGCACGGAGGAGGTCACAGAGATACCTCTCTCTTTTTCGATTTCCATCCAGTCCGACACCGCGTGCCGGGCCGTGGCCTTTCCCTTGACCGAACCGGCCAGGTTGATCGCGCCGCCGTAGAGCAGAAATTTCTCGGTCAGCGTCGTCTTGCCGGCATCCGGATGGGAAATAATCGCAAATGTGCGCCTTTTCCTGATCTCGTCTCTGATATCACTCACAGCAATCTCCTCCAACTGTTTTCCCTGAATTTGTCTTTGCCTATTCTATCAGGGTCCGGAAATGCTGTCAATGTCCGAAATTGCACAAACCGCTTCTCTCAGAACGTACAGCTGTCCGTCTTCCCCAGATGGGGATCGCCGTCCAGGCTCTGCATATTCAGCGTCTTTCTGCGCAGGCGCTCCTCCTCCGACTGCCGGAGGATGTAGTCCTTGATCGCCTTCGCGTTCTTGATGTGCATCAGGCGCAGGTCCGGGTCCGTCATGTCGCCGCTGAAGCAGTGTACCGTCCCCAGGCCGAAAATCCGCTCCAGAAGGCTTACCTCCAGGCGCACGTCCACGATCTTGTACAGGTAGCAGTCGTTCTCCACATGCCGGAGCAGGCCGGAATCCACGGTAATGATCTCATCCGACACCGTGTATGTGGTAAACGTCCACGGCAGGCCGAGAAACGCCCACCGTTTCTTTTCCTTATAAGCCATATGAATACCCCTTTGCTTACTTCGACTTCACAAACGGCTTGCCGTTTGCCGCCGGCACATGCGACTTGCCCACGAACAGGATCAGCACGATCACCGTCACCACGTACGGGATCATGGAAATCAGCTGCGCCGAGACGACGTTGGAATTGCCGAGCACCACCTTGAGGCCGGTACAGAAGCCGAACAGGAGGCAGCCGAGCATCGCGCCCTGCGGGCGGAATTTTCCGAAAATCACGGCCGCGATCGCGATGAAGCCCTGTCCGACAATGGAGATCGGCCGGAACTGGTTGGTGATCGCCATCGTCATGCACGCGCCGCCGAGTCCCGCGAAGAATCCGGAGACGGTTACGCAGAAGAAGCGGATGCGCAGCACGTTGATGCCGAGCGTCTCGCACGCCTGCGGATGCTCGCCGCAGGCCCGCATGCGCAGGCCGAAGCGCGTCTTGTAGAAAATGAACCAGACGAGGAGCACCGCAAGAAAGACGAGGTAGGTCGTCGCGTAGTTCGTGAACACGTTTTTCAGGAACGTGCCGAACACCGTCGAAGTATCAAACGTGCCCTTGAACAGCAGCGGGATTTTGGAGCCCGGCTCCAGCGGCCTGGTGTCCGTGGAATTGAACAGCGCCTTTGCGGTCATGATCGCAATGCCGGGGGCCAGGAAGTTGATCGCCGTGCCGGAGATCGTCTGGTCCGCGCCCAGCCGCACCGTCGCCAGGGCGTGCAGCATGCCGAACAGCGCGCCGGCAAGGCCGCCGCACAGGAAGCCGATCCACGGGTTTTTCGTGTAAAACGCGACCACGCAGCCTGCGAAGGCGCCGGCGGACATCATGCCCTCCATACCGATGTTGACCACGCCGGAGACCTCGGAAAAGCAGGAGCCGAGGGCCGCGAACAGAAGCGGAGGCGTGTACAGCAAGGTTGCGTAAATGATGACACCCAGTTCATTGATCAAAGCATTCATTGTCTATCTGCCTCCCTTCTGCGGACTCTTTTTCAGGTAGCGGACCGCGCCGAAAATGCTGGAAATCGCGATAAAGAACACGACCGTTCCCACGATGATATCCACGACCTGCGTGGGCGCCTTCACCAGATTCAGCTTGCCGCCGCTGTAGGTCAAAGCCCCGTAGAACAGTCCCGCGATCAGCACGCCGAACGGGTTGGACACGCCGATCAGCGCCACCACGATGCCCGCGAAGCCGAAGCCCTCCTGCGAGGTAAAGATACTGATGCGGCCGCCCATGCCGAGCAGCTGCAGGGAACCTCCGAGACCCGCCAGCGCGCCGGAGATGGCCAGCGCCGTGAGGATGGAGCGGTTCACGCTGATGCCGCCGTACTCCGCCGCGGATTTGTTGAAGCCCACCGCTTTCAGCTCATAGCCGAGCGTCGTCTTTTCTATAATGAAGTAAATGACAATGGTCAGCAGGATCGCCACCAGAATGCCCCAGTTCGCGGTCGGGCAGAGATTGAATTTCTCAATCAGCCCCGCCGGCAGCAGCGTTCTCGCATGCTCGGAGACATTGCGCGTCGCCTCCGCGCTGCCCTCGTTGTGAATCGCGGGGAAGTCCGCGATGTAGTTGCTCAGGTAAAACGCGGTCCAGTTGAACATGATCATCGAGAGCACCTCGTTGATGCCCCACTTGTTTTTCAGGAAGCCGACGATGACGCCCCACAGCGCGCCGGCCGCCGCCGCTGCCAGGAAGCACAGCGGAATCAGGATGATGGACGGCAGGGAGCCGAACAGAATGCCCACCACGCAGGCCGCCATGGAGCCCATGACGAACTGGCCCTCTGCGCCGATGTTGAACACGCCGGTGCGGAAGGAAAACGCCACCGACAAACCGACCACGATGTACGGCGTGCCGTAGACGATACAATAAGAGATATTCTTCGTGCTCGAGAACACGCTCTTGAGCAGCGTCCCGTAAGCGTCCGTCACGGAGATGCCCATGACGACCAGGAAGATCGCTCCCACAATGAAACCGATGATGATCGACAGAATCGTGTGAATGAATTTGCTGTCCGCTATGACGTCCAGCAGCGTCCTCTTGTTATCCATGCGTTCCACCTCCTGCCATCATCAGTCCGAGCTCGTTCTCATCCGCATCCTTGCCCGCCACCTCGCTGACGATTTTGCCGCTGTAGATGACGTCGATGCGGTCGGAGAGGCTCATGATCTCGTCCAGTTCAAAGGATACCAGCAGCACCGCCTTGCCCTTGTTGCGCTGCTCCACAATGTATTTGTGCACAAACTCGATCGCGCCCACATCCAGGCCGCGGGTCGGGTTCACCGCGATCAAAAGGTCCTTGTTGTTTTCGACCTCGCGCGCGATGATGACCTTCTGCTGGTTGCCGCCCGAGAGCGTGCCCGCCGGGCGTCCCTCGCAGTTTGCCGGGCGGATGTCGTATTTCTCGATCGCCTTCGTCGCAAAGCTGTGAATCGCGCTGCGGTTGATCAGGATGCCGTTCGCGTATTCCGGCTCCTTGTAATTTTGCAGCACCAGATTCTCCTCCACGGAGAAATCCAGCACCAGGCCGTGCTTCTGCCGGTCCGCCGGGATGCTGGAGACGCCGTTGACGAAGCCGAAGCGAGGCGGCTTGTTGTATATGTCGACCCCGTTGATCGTGATCGAGCCGCCCGAGGCCTTGCGCAGGCCGGTGATGATCTCCACCAGCTCCGTCTGGCCGTTGCCGTCGATGCCGGCGATACCCACAATCTCGCCCCGCCGCACTTTGAGGTTCAGGCCCCTCAGAATCTCCACGTTGCGGTAGTCCACGCCGTGCAGGTCCTTGACCTCCAGCACCACGTCGCCGGGCTTCTGCTCCGGCTTGTCCACCACAAACGTGACCTGGCGGCCCACCATCATGCTGGCCAGCTCGTCCTGCGTCACCTCGTCCACGTTCACCGTGCCGATGTACTTGCCGAGCCGGATGATCGTGCAGTAGTCCGCAGACTCCTTGATCTCCTTCAGCTTATGCGTGATCAGGATGATGCTCTTGCCGTCCGCGGTCAGATTGTGCATGATCTCGATCAGCTCCACAATCTCCTGCGGCGTCAGCGACGCCGTCGGCTCGTCCAGAATCAGGATGTCGGCGCCGCGGTACAGCGCCTTGAGGATTTCCACCCTCTGCTGCATGCCCACGGAAATATCCTCGATCTTCGCGTCAGGATCGATCGAGAGACCGTAACGCTCGGAAATTTCCTGCACGTTCCTGCGCGCGGTCTGCATATCCAGCCGGACGCCCTTCACGGGCTCCGTCCCGAGCACGATGTTTTCCGTCACGGTAAACGGCTGTACCAGCATGAAATGCTGGTGCACCATGCCGATGCCCGCGGCGATCGCGTCTCTCGGGTTGTTCATTTCCAGTCTCTTTCCATTGATCAGGATTTCTCCCGACGTAGGCTTGTAAAGCCCGTAAAGCTGGTTCATCAGCGTCGATTTCCCGGCGCCGTTTTCGCCCAGTATCGCGTGAATTTCACCCTTGTGAACGGTCAGGTTGATACCGTCGTTGGCCGTAAAATTGCCGAACCGCTTGACGATATTGCGCATCTCGATCACCTTGGTGTTCAAATCCACATGTTTTTGTGCCAAGCCTATCCCCTCCCTCATGCACATTTTCCGGTACCGTAGTTGCAGTTTCCGTCAGACGCCGCGGCCTCAGACGATCACCGCGTCGCGCAGGCCGTACCCGGCGGCGATCGCCGCCATTTCCTGCAGATACGCCTCTGACGGGGGCTCCATGGCCCTGTAGGTTTCCCGCACGCCCAGCGGGCGGTAGCGGATGATTTTGTAGCGCGTGTCCAGGCAGCCGCACTCTGCCAGCACCCTGCTGACCTCGCGCACGGTCTGCGCGCAGTCGAACAGCTCCGGCACGATCACCGTACGCACCTCCGGGAGCCTGCCGTGCAGCGCCAGCCAGCGCAGGTTGGCGAGCACCTGCGCGTTATCGCAGCCCGTGACCCGCAGATGCTCCCGCGCATCCCAGGCCTTGACGTCGAGCATGACGCCGTCCGTCACCGCCGTCAGCTCCGGATCCGCCGCGAAATCGTAGCTGCCGTTGGAATCGAGCAGCGTGTGCAGGCCCTCCGCCCGGGCGAGCGTCAGCAGCTCCAGCAGAAAATCGCGCCAGCGCGTGCACTCGCCGCCGGACACGGTGATGCCGCGGATAAACGGGACATTGCGGCGCACGCTCTGCATGACCTCCTCCGCGGTCAGGTTTCTGGTCCGCGCGGACGCGCCGTGCGGGCAGTGATGGAAGCACTCGTCGCAGAACACGCATTTCGCGCTGTCCCAGCGCATCCGGCCGTCCGCAAACGTCAGCGCGCCCGGCCTGCACCACGCCGCGCATTCCCCGCAGTGGATGCAGGTATGGATGGTCTCCGGATTATGGCAGTACCTGCAGTCAAACCCGCACCCCTGCAGAAAGATCGCGGTGCGGTTGCCGGGCCCGTCCACGCTGCTGAATGAAATGATTTTGTTTACCGTCGCTCTTGTCATGGCCGTTCCTTCCTCCGGATGCGGCCGCAGCCGCCGTTAACGGACACGGCGGTCGAGAATCTTGCAGTTTTTGGCTGCGCCGAGTCCGAGTCCGGTCGTATTCTGGCGCACGTTCTGCCCCGCGTCCAGCTTTTCCATCTCGCTGCGCTTCACCAGGTATCCGGTGACGCGGATCACGTCGCTGTCGCTCGCGTAGAACGACAGATAGCGGATGTCGACGCCCAGGCTGCCGCGGATGATGTCCAGCACATACTGCGGATTCTTGTGCACCGTCAGATCCACCGGGAAGATATCGCCCGTGCCCGACGGGAAATATTTGTGGAACAGGCTGATGCATTTCAGATGATCCACCAGCTCGTCCGGCTCCTCGCCGATCGGGATGCGCGTTCCCGGCGAGCAGTCGTGGTCGGACTCGATGCCCACCTGCGCGTGCAGCAGGAAATGATGGTCCGTCGCCTCGCAGTAGGGGTTGCAGTGATTCTCGTTAAACTGCTGAATGATGTCCATGATCTCCACGCCGAGCCGGTTTGCCCGCTCGCTGTGGCCGAACCGCTCGTGGCAGCCCTCTTTTTCCAGCAGCAGATTGACGCACTCCGCCAGGCCCACCAGGCCGAACATCGCCGTAAACTTCTCGCGCTGCACAAAGCCCTCCGTCGCCAGGAAGCTGCTGGTGAACCAGCCGCTCTCCTCCACCAGGAAGCGGATGCGCTCGTCCATGTAGCGCGCCATCACGTCGCACATGTGCGGCAGCACATTCGTCTTGAAATCCCCGATGTCCTTCGCCCGCTTGGCGATATTGGAGAGGATCAGGCGGCTCAGCGTGTAGGAACCGCCGCCCTTGAGCAGGCCGTTGTAGCAGCTCGCGATGCAGTAATTGTCGCCGAGCTCCTCCCGGAACATGCGGTCGTTTGCAAAGCTGGGCTTTGCAGAGTGCAGCGCGCAGCGAATGCCGGCCAGGATAAATTCGTCCGGCGTCTCGTCGCTCACGCGCATCGTCAGGTTCGGCACCGCGTTTTCCAGCTCCGACTCCACCTCCATCAGCAGGTAGCCGAGACGGCTCTCCTTCGGGCCGATATCCGCGTGGCAGAAGGAGTCGAGAATCGTGCGGTCGATCGTCGTCAGCCACAGGCGCAGCGCCTTCTTCACCGTCTCGTCGTCCTCGTTTTCAATGTACGGCCCCAGCAGCTCGTCCAGGTCGCCGATGAATACCGGGTAGTTCGTGATGCTCGGTATATTGTGGTACATAATCATCAGGTTGGTCAGCGCCTCGGAAAAGTCCCGGGCCGGCCCCAGCTGCAGGAACGCGCTGCCCTCGCGCAGGAATTTCTCAAAGTCAATGCAGATATAGCGCGGCCGGTAGGGCGCGTCCCCCTCGAACAGATTGCAGATGCAGCGCGTGTCGATATCGCAGCGCATCAGCTCGTCCAGCTCCTCCGGCTCGTCCAGAACCGTCATAAAGTTTTCCGCGTGGCGCGCGAGGTAAGTCACCTTCTGCTCGTGCGTCGTCGTCGGGTCCACCAGCGTGTCATAAATCTCCCGGCGTTTTTCCTCAATCAGTTCCGGTGTCAGGATTCGTTTCATATTATTCTCACCTCAGTAACATATTTGCCGTTTTTTGCAGAAAAGGCTGCCGCAAAAAGATTCTTGCAACAGCCCCCTGATTTCAAAACCTGATCAGAAGATTCTCCCGTTCCTCTGATCTCCCCTGTCCTTTTCCGTGCAAAGCTTACTCAAGAATGAAGTCCGGGCACTCCTCGGCCGTGGTCGGAACCACTACTTCGCCGGAAAGGATCGCTTCCTTTGCCTCCTCAACTGCAGCGATCACTTCGTCCGTCAGCAGATCCTGCGTCGGGGAGATGTCCACGCCGCCGTTCTCCAGGCTGTAGCGATGAACGCCGCCGACGTACTCGCCCTCGAGCACCGACTCGGAAATGGACTGGGAAGCGATGTCCACGCGCTTCATAGCGGAGGTAAGGATCGTCTCCGGAGCAAGGTAAGCCTGGTCGGTATCCACGCCGATCGCATAGATGCCGTTATCCACGCATGCGGAGATAACGCCTGCGCCTGAACCGCCTGCCGCCTGGTAGATGATGTCCGCGCCGTTCGTGATCATCTCGGTAGCGCCTGCGGAAGCCGTAGCCGCGTCCGCGAAGTTGTTGACGTTGAACTGGAGCACCTTAACGTCCGGGTTGACGGACTGTGCGCCTGCGATGTAGCCGTAGCCGAACAGGTTCATCGTGTCGGAAACCATGCCCTGCACATAGCCGATGGTGTTCGTCTCGGTCATCATGCCTGCGACCACGCCCACCAGATAGGAAGCCTGCTCCTGAGAGAACATCAGGCACGCCACGTTTTCGAGGTCCGCGTTGGAATCGTCATCGATGATTGCGAACTTCTGGTCCGGATTCGCCTCAGCCGCCTCGCGGGTCGCATCCGCCAGCATGTAGCCCACGCAGATGATCAGGTCGTAATCCTCGTCGATGAAGGTCTGGATGTTGGACGCGTAGTCAGCGTCGGTCGCGCTCTCCAGATAGTTTACCTCGATCGCGTCGTTCTCCTCGCCCAGAGCCTGCAGGCCCTCCCATGCGCTCTGGTTGAACGACTGGTCGTTCACGCCGCCGACGTCGGTCACCATGCCGACCTTGATGGACTCCGGAGCCTCGTCCGCGCTCACCGCCATCGGCATCACGCCGAGTACCATGGATGCTGCAAGTACCGCTGCCAAAATCTTTTTCATGCTCATTTGATTCTTTCCTCCTGTCTTTTTGTTTTTTTGCATGTTTTCTATAACTTTTCAATAAAATCTGAGAATGCTGTCTGTCAGATTTCATCGAAATTTCACATATTTAGAATACAATATAAGTCCCCAGAAATCAACTAAATTTTTTGTATTTTATAGAATTTTCTATTTTTATGCCCGCCGGAGCGCGTCTGGAGCGCCGCGCAGAATTTTCTGCTTTTGTATCTTGCAATTATACGGCGGATGGGATATGATACATTCGACACAGATAGAGGTGCTCTGCCACCCTTACAGCGAGGAGGATATTATGAGGCATTTAATGAGTCCTTTGGATTTCTCGGTCGAGGAGCTCAACGATCTGCTCGATCTGGCAAACGACATCGAGGCCCATCCTGACAAATACGCGCATATATGCGCAGGGAAAAAACTGGCTACGTTATTTTATGAACCAAGTACCCGCACCCGACTCAGTTTTGAAGCGGCAATGTTGAATCTGGGCGGCAGCGTACTTGGTTTTTCTACGGCCGATTCCAGCTCCGCCGCCAAGGGCGAGAGCGTCGCCGATACCATCCGCATCGTCTCCTGCTATGCGGACATCTGCGCCATGCGCCACCCCAAGGAGGGCGCGCCGCTCGTGGCTTCCACCAAATCGCGGATCCCGGTGATCAACGCCGGCGACGGCGGCCACCAGCATCCGACCCAGACGCTGACCGACCTGCTGACCATCCGCAGCCTGAAAGGGGAGCTCGGCAATTTCACGATCGGCCTCTGCGGCGACCTCAAGTTCGGCCGCACCGTCCACTCCCTGATTCAGGCGCTGATCCGCTACCCGAACATCAATTTCATCCTGATTTCCCCGGAGGAGCTGCGCATCCCCGACAACATCCGCGAGGATGTCCTCATCCGCAACCATCAGAATTTCGCCGAGGTGGTCCGCTTAGAGGACGCCATCCCCCATCTCGATCTGCTCTACATGACGCGCGTGCAGAAGGAGCGCTTCTTCAATGAAGAGGATTACGTGCGCATGAAGGATTTCTATATCCTGGACCGGGAAAAAATGAAGCTCGCCCGTCCCGACATGATGATCCTGCACCCGCTTCCGCGCGTCAACGAGATCTCCGTCGAGGTCGACGACGACCCGCGCGCCGCGTATTTCCGGCAGGCGCAGTACGGCGTGTACGTCAGGATGGCGCTGATTCTCACATTACTGGAGGTGAAAGTATGCTGAACGTAGGAAAACTCAACGAAGGCGTGGTGCTCGACCACATCGAGGCCGGCCGCAGCATGGATCTCTACCGTTATCTGAAGCTCGACAAAATGGACTGCTGCGTGGCGATCATCAAAAACGCGCACAGCAACAAGATGGGCAAGAAAGACATCATCAAGGTCGAGTGCCCGATCGACCAGCTCGACCTCAATGTGCTCGGCTTTATCGACCACCGCATCACCGTCAACATCATCCAGCACGGTGAAATCGTCTCCAAAAAGGAGCTCTCGCTTCCGAAGCAGCTCGTCAACATCATTCACTGCAAAAACCCGCGCTGCATTACCTCCATCGAGCAGGGCCTCGACCAGATTTTCTTCCTCGCCGACGAGGAAAAGGAAATCTACCGCTGCCGCTACTGCGAGGAGAAATACCGCAGCTCGCGGAAGAAGAAATAGCGGCGGTTATTTTTCCCTGCACACCTGCAGGATATAAAATTTGAGATAGTAGGATTCCTCCGCGGCCCACAGGATCGGATGATCGGGGGCCTGCGTGCGAAATTCCACCTGCCGGATGCGGCAGTGCGCGTCGCGGGCCGCCTGCCGGAGGATCCTGGTAAACAGCTCATGGCCCATAAAATGCGAGCAGGAGCAGGTCGCCAGAAAGCCGCCGTCCCTCAGCAGCCGCATCGCGCGCAGGTTGATCTCGCGGTATCCCCGGGCCGCGTTTTTCACGGAATTGCGCGATTTCGTGAAGGCGGGCGGGTCCAGGATCACCACGTCGAAGCGCTCCCCCTGTTCTTCCAGCTCCGGCAGCAGCTCGAACACGTCGCGGCAGACGAAGGACACCCTATCCTCCATGCCGTTCAGCTTCGCGTTCAGCCGCGCCTGCTCCACGCCCTGCTGCGAGGCGTCGACGCCGAGCACGCTCTTTGCCCCGGCCGCGGCCGCGTTGAGCGCAAACGAGCCGGTGTGCGTGAAGCAGTCCAGCACCCTGGCGCCGCCGCACAGCGGGCGGATCGCCCGGCGGTTGTATTTCTGGTCGAGGAAAAAGCCGGTCTTCTGGCCGTTTACCACATCCACCAGATAGCGCACGCCGTTCTCCTCGATCAGCACGTTCGTGTCAAATTCCGCTCCGATGAATCCCTTATGGCACTCCATTCCCTCCAGCCTGCGCACCTTTGCGTCGCTGCGCTCGTAGATGCCGCGGACGGCGATGCCGTCCTCCGCCAGCACGCCGCGCAGCAGCTCCAGAATCTGCCCTTTCAGACGGTCGATGCCCATGGCGAGCGATTCCACCACCAGCACGTCCGAGAATTTGTCCACCACGAGGCCGGGCAGAAAATCCGCCTCCCCGAAAATCACGCGGCAGCAGCCGGTGTCAACGGTCCTTTTCCGGTACTCCCAGGCATTTTTCACCCGCATGTACAGAAACGCCCCGTCCACTTCCTGGTCGAGCCGCCGGGTCATCATGCGGATGCGGATTCTGGAGTTGCGGTTGATGAATCCCCGGCCCAGCGGGTAGCCGTCAAAATCGTGGACGGCGACCAGGTCCCCGTCCGCAAACGCCCCCACGACCGCGGCGATCTCGTTGTCATAAATCCAGGCTCCTCCGGCCTTCACCGTCCTGCCCTCACCCTTTTTCAGCGTAACAATAGCTCCCATGTCCTTTCCTTTCCGGTATTTCCAGCCATGCTGAGGCCGGCGTACCGCGGAACCGTCCCGCGCGCCGGCCTAGTTTACAGTCACATCTGCACTGTTTTCGGGTTACTCCACCAGCACGGCCTGCACCACAAACCGGTGCTCCGGGTCGTTCTGGTAGCAGGTCGACAGCGTCAAAATCCTGCTGTCGGCATCCACCTTGCTGAAAAGCCGTTTGTCAAAGGTCTGTATATCCGAGCACTGGAACAGAATCCTGCGCAGGTACTGCTCCCGGTCCTCTTTTTTCGTCTGGTCGATTCCGGCCAGCAGATGGGTGTCGTCCGTGACATAGGCGCTGAAAATCCAGTATTCCAGCGTCCGGTCCGGCAGATAGACAAAAATCGTCCCGTGGTCCCAGAGGTAGTCCAGCTCCTGATATTGGTACAGGGAACCGAACATGCTGCCGTCGCGCATGTTGTGTCCGTATAAAATCGTATGAAAATCCGTAAAATTCATGCGGTTGACCTTCTGCGTATAGATGGAGCCGCGGATGTCTTCCTCCCCATGGATATCATGGTACAGGTAAAAGTCTTCCTCGCCCTTGCTCTGCAGAATCGGATAGTCGATCGTCGTACCCGGGATGTTCAACCACGCATAAATATCGGAATTTTCCTGCCACAAAGCCTCAAAATCAATCGGCGACTCCGTCTCCGGCGCGGACAGCTCGTTCTCCGGCTGGGTCTGGACCTCCGCCTCCGCCGGCTCCTGCCCGGAAACCAGCGCCGCTCCCGCCGCCTCCGTCCTGGTCTCCCCCGGAAGCGTTTCCTCCATAACAAGTGATTGTTCCGCAAACGCCGGCATCCGCACGGCGCACAGCAGGCAGGCCGCCAGCAGCGCCGCAAATCCGCCACAGTTCCACACGCTCTTTTTCATTTCCCGGCTCCTTTCCAGCCGCCGCGCGGAGCCTCTGCTCAGCTGCGCAGCCTGCTCAGCAGCTTCTCCACGTCCACCGGCTTCGTGATAAAGTCATCCATGCCGCTCTCAAACGCGCGATCCCGGTCTTCCTTGAACGCGTTGGCCGTGCAGGCGTAAATCGTCACGTACTTCGCGTCCGGGCGGTCCATGCGGCGGATTCTCCTCGCCGCCTCAAAGCCGTCCATCACCGGCATCAGCAAATCCATCAGAATAAAGTCAAATTCGCCCGGCTCAGAGGCCGCGAACAGCTCCACCGCCTTCCGGCCGTCCTCCGCGTGCGCCACCCGGAAGCCCTCGCTCTCGAGGATTTCCACCAGAATCTCCGCATTCAGCTCGTTGTCCTCCGCCACCAGCACGGAAATCTTCCGCTCGGGAATTTCCTCCGCAGTGTCTCCGTCCTCCGGCAGGCTCTCCGCCGTCACAGCCTCCGGCACATACTCCGAAACCGGCTTCGCCGGATCTGTCACAAACTCAAACGTAAAGCAGCTGCCCTCGCCCTGCCGGCTGGACACGCGCAGGTCGCCGCCCATCATATGCGCCAGCAGGTAGCTGATCGCCAGCCCTAGCCCGGTGCCCTCGTTGCCCTTGGAGACGGTGCTGCGCTCCTGCGTGAACGAGTCGAAAATCTTTTTCTGAAATTCCTCGCTCATGCCGCAGCCCGTGTCCCGGACCTCCACGCAGTTTTGAATCCGCTGCTCCTCCGTCAGCCGCTGCCGCACCGTGACCGTCACGCTGCCGCCCTCCGGCGTGAATTTGCAGGCGTTGTCCGTCAGCTTTTTCAGCACCTGGCCGACGTGACTCTCGTCTCCCACGACCTCCGGGTACGGAATTTCGGCATCCACGCAAAATGTGATCTTTTTGTCCTCCATGCGCGGCCGCTCCGCCGTCTCGATCTCCCCGATCACGCTGCGCAAAGAATACGGCTTCTGCTCCACCGTCATCTCATGGCCCTGCAGCCGCGACATCTCCAGGATATCGGAGACCAGCGTCAGCAGGTATCTGGCCGTCACCGTCGACTGATGCAGGTAGTCCGCCATCTTTTCGCGGTTGTCCAGGTTCTGGTTCATCAGATAGTTCAGGCCGATCAGGCCGTTTAACGGCGTCCGTATCTCATGGCTCATGGCCGAGAGGAACTCGCCCCGGGCCCTGGTCTTGGCGCGGTCGTCCGACGTCTTCAGATAAAAGCGGATGATGAAAAAGGCCAGCACGCACGCCGCAAGGAACACCGCGCCGACAATCGCAATGCTGTAGCGGTAGCGGTACAGGAAATCCGAACCGCTGTAGCGGTAGGGATTCTCCATGGTCTCCTCGATGACGTACCCGGTCAGCTCATCCTCGGTCAGCCGGGCAATCGCCTTGTTGAGCACGTCCACGATCTTCTGCCCGCGCGCGATCGCCTCCTCGTCGCCCTCGATCGGCGTCACCGCGGAAAAGCAGAGCTCGTCCTCGATGCCAAGCAGCGGAATCACCTTCAGGTTTTCGTATCTGGGCCGGGCCAGCCAGTGCTCCGCCACGTACTGGTTGAGAATCAGCAGGTCGGCCTCCCGTTTGTCCACCGCGTCAAAGCACGCCTCGATGTTCACATAATCCACAATCTCAAAATTGGGGAACTGCTGGTTCAGGACCTTCCGCAGCGTCTGCGAACCGGTGGCAACCGCAATTTTCAGATTTTTGGCGCTGTCGAATTCCAGGTCGCTCTGCCCCACGATCACTTTTTTGCCGGACAGGTAAGGCTGGGAAATCAGGATGCCCCTCGCGTTCTGGTTTTCCCGGTTGAATTCCACGCTGGTGACAAGGTCGAAGCCCCCGTCCATCAGGTAATCATAGGTCACCGGGCCGTCCGGCAGCTCCACGTAGTCAAACTGCAGTCCGCTCAGCTCGGCAATCCGGTCGAACACCCGGCGGGAAACGCCGTCCAGCTCCCCGCTGCCGTTCTGAAACGAGATCGGTATCCGCCCGGGCACATAGCCTACCCGCAAAACGCCCAGCGTGCCGATAAACTCCTGTTCCTCCTGCGTATAACCGTTTTCCGTCTGCGCCGTATCCGCCCCGGGCCCTGCGGCCTCCTCCCGTGCGGAACCGGCTTCCTCCGCCGCGGCCGGGATCGCTCCCGTCAGTAGAATGGCTGCCGCACAGATCAAAACGCCCAATCTTTGAAACCTGCTGCGCAACACCTTTCCTCGCCTGCCTTTCCTTCCATTTATATTGCAGAATCTCCCAGAATTTCCTCCAGCGTATCCAGGAGACGGCCGATGTCGATCGGTTTCGCCACATGGCCGTCCATGCCCGCTTCAAACGCCTTTTTGCGGTCCTCCTCAAACGCGTTCGCCGTCATGGCCACGATCGGCACCCGCGCACGCGCGGGATCGTCCAGCCTGCGGATTTCCTGCGTGGCCGTGTAGCCGTCCATGACCGGCATCTGAATATCCATCAGCACGACGTCGTAATATCCCGGAGGCGCTTCGGCCACCATCTTCACCGCGACCGTGCCGTCCTCCGCTTCCTCCACCGCAAAGCCTTCCTCGCTCAGAAGCTCCGTGGCGATCTCGCGGTTCAGCTCGTTGTCCTCGACCAGCAGAATCCGCCGGCCCGCAAAGCCGGCCCGCCCGTCCTCCGGCCCGTACTTCGGCCGGACCGCGTCCTCGTCGGTCACCTGCAGCCGCAGCGTCACGGTAAACTCCGTGCCGGCGCCCGTCTCGCTCTCCACCGCAATGTCGCCGTTCATCATCTCGACGATGCGCTTGACGATCGACAGGCCCAGGCCCGTGCCCTGAATCCCGCTGACGGTCGACGTCTGCTCCCGCTCAAAGCGCTCAAACACCCGTTTCTGAAATTCCCGGCTCATGCCGATGCCGTTGTCCTTCACGATCATCCGGTAGACCGCGTACCCGTCCCGCGGCTCGCCCTGCTGCACGAGGCGGTATACCACCTTTCCGCCCCGCTGCGTGAATTTCCGCGCATTGCTCAGCAGATTGATGGAAATCTGGTTCAGCCGCAGGCTGTCGCACAGCACGTACGGATTTCTGACGTCCTGCTCCACCATAAACTTAATGCCCGCCCTGCGCATATCCTCGCCGAACAGCAGCTGAATGCTCTTTTGCTCCTCCAGCAGATCCAGCGGCTGCAGGTCCAGCTTCGTCTTGCCGCTCTCGATCCGCGCCAGGTCGAGGACGTCGTTGATCAGCTTGAGCAGGATGTTGCTCGAGGTCTTGATTTTCCGCACCGCGTTGCCTACGACCTCCGGCTCCTCCAGATGCTTCTCCGCGATGTCGGCGAAGCCGATGATGGCGTTCATCGGCGTGCGGATGTCGTGCGACATATTAAACAGAAATACGCTCTTGGCCTGGCTGGCTTCCTCGGCGGCGGCCAGCGCCTCCCGCAGCTCGTATTTCTGGTCCTCGTACTTGCCGCTGACGTCGGCGATCTTCAGCTGCAGCTTTTTCTGGTTGTGCGAGCGCAGCAGCAGCAGAAAGATCACGAAGCCGAACAGCATCGCAGACAGCACCGCCTCCGCGCCGTAGACGGGATTGTCATAGAAAAAGGCGATCAGTCTCTGCGAACCGCGCAGCGCCCTGTTTTCGGTCTCCTGCATCACGAACGCGGAAATCGTTTCCTCCCCGATGCCTGACACCGCCTTGTTGAGGATCGAGCGCAGCACAGGGCCCGCCTCCGCGTTTACCCCGATCGCGTAGGACAGGGAGGAGACGCCGAGGATGTTGAAGCTCAGGCGGTTGCGGATGTCCTCCTGCAGCACCGTCTCCGCCGTGTAGGTATGCAGAACCGTGGCGTCCGCCTCCCGGTCCAGCACCGCGCGCACGCACTCGTCCGTGCTGCCGCAGTACACAATATTCTCCGGCGGATACGCGGTTTTCACGTAACAGTTCAGGATATCCGAATTGGAAACCACGGCCACTTTCTGCGGCCGGTCGCCTTCGCTCCGGTCGTTTTTCCGCATCAGGCGGGTAAAGCCCGTGCTGGTATAGGGGTCCGTGATTTTATAGCCCTCGCTCTCCGCCAGGTAAAAGTCGCTCATAAAGTCCAGCACCACGTCGGTCTGGCCGGACGTGCGCACCTCGTAGTATTCGCTGCGGCTCCCGGTCTCAACAAACTCATAGGGAAGGTCCAGCTTTCCGGCAATGTCCCGGAACACCGCGGGAAAGATGCCCTTCGCCTCCCCGTCCTCAAAATAGGAGTACGGCACGCGGTCCGGATTGACCAGCACCTTCAGCGTCGTATGGTTCTCCGCCAGGCGCTGCAAATATGCACGCTCCTCCGCCGACAGCATGACCAGGCCGCTGCCGTCCAGGGAATAGTATTCCCGGTGCAGGGCCGTGCGCCAGTCCGGGCTGTCCAGGTCGAGCTGATCGATCGCCGCGTTGATCTGCCGCATCAGCTCCCTGTCGTCTTTTCTCGTACAGATATAAAAATCGGCGGCGTCAAACGACTCCATCACCCACTCGTTGCTGGACGCGCGCAGGCTCCCGCTGACGATGCCGTCCACCGCGCCGTCCTGAAGCGCCGCGGTCAGCTCCTCCTCCGTCTCGTAAAACACCGGCCGGTAGGTGAAGCCGTTCTCACCGGCAAAGCGCTCGAAATTCTGGTTTTTGGAGTTGCCGTCCAGCATGCCGATGTCGAGGCCGTCGTACGTGGCGTAATCCCCGGCGGTCACCGACGTGTTGCCGGCCTTCACCGTAAACATCGTGGAATTCGTGCCGATCGGCTTGTCGGAGAAAAGAAACTTCTCCATCCGCTCCTCCGTCTTGGAGACGGAGGTCACCACGTCGACCTCCCCGCGCTCGAGCATCTCCAGCGTGTCCGAGTAGGAGCGGTCGTAGCCGGTATACTCGTAGACGCAGTTCATGTAATTGCCGATCCGCTGCAGGAAATCGTAGCCGTATCCGCTGCGCCTGCCGTCCCCGTCCTGTATATGATATCCGGAAAAACGGAAAAATCCGACGCGCACATGCCTGGCGGGCCCCTCCGCCGCAGACGCCTGCCGCGGGCATACGCCCAGCAGCAAAAACAGCAGACTCACAGCCGCGCAATAAACTAACTTCTTTCTCATGAGTCACCTCTCATCCGCCGGCAATGGACGCCGGCCGGGCTTGCCGCCTTCCCTTGCAAAAAATAACGCCTCTGGCAGCAGAGGCACCGAATTTCAGCCCCGTCTGTACTTCTCTATGATCGCCCGCATTTCGTTCTGTTTTGCTTCCATGTCGCGCACCAGCTTAAACTGCGTGCGCGCCCGGTCAAGGTTGTGCTCCGGCCGGTGAATCTTGAAATAGTGGTCCCCCTCCAGATAATCGGTCAGAAAGCGGATGCCGCACTCAAAGGTCATCAGCACCGCGCCCAGCGGCAGCACATCCAGCTCCCGCTCCGTCAGCGCCCCGGCGCAGCCCTCCACAAAGCCCCTGACGTACACCTCGTACAAATGCAGGTCAAAGGACACTTTGGACAAATCCCGCTCGTCCTCCGCCCCCGTGCTGGCGCCGAAACGGATCGAATCCCCGAAGTCATAGGCGGACAGCCCCGGCATCACGGTGTCGAGGTCGATCACGCAGACCGCCCGGCCGGTGGCGTCGTCGATCAGGATGTTGTTCAGCTTGGTGTCGTTGTGCGTCACGCGCAGCGGCAGCTCGCCGTTCTCCAGCAGGCCGGCCAGCGCATGGGCAAGCCCTTCCCGCTCCATGGCGAACGAAAGCTCCGGCCCCACCAGGGCCGCGCGTCCGCAGACGTCGGCCTCCGCCGCCTCCCGCAGCCTGCGGAAGCGGTCCGGCGTGTCATGAAACCGCGCAATCGTCTCATGCAGCGTCTGCGCCGGGTAATCCGCCAGCAGCCGCTGAAAATGCCCGAACGCCACGGCGCTCTGGTAAAAATCGTCGTCGCTCTGCACCTGGTCAAAGCAGGACGCGCCCTCGATGAACAGGTAAACCCGCCAGTATTCGCCCTCCGGGTCTGTGTAATAGGACGATCCGCCGCGCGTGGGCACGAGATTCAGCGTCTCCCGCTCCGGATCGCCGCCGTTTTGCTGTATCTTGCGCCGGAGCCAGGCTGTCACGCCGCTGACGTTTTCCATCAGCTCCGCCGGCTTCGTGAAAACGGTCCGGTTCATTCTCTGGAGAATGTAGCGCCGCTGCAGGCCCCCGTCGTCGAAGGTCAGTCGGTATGTGTCGTTGATGTGTCCGCTGCCGAATACGGCGCACTCCCTCAGGGCGCCCTGGCACGCAAACTGCGGAATCACTCCGGTGATGATTTTCTCCTCTGCCATTTCAGCCTCCTCCTGTGCTTTGTTTTGCTCTCATGATAACACAGGAAGCGGCTTCTGTCCAGAGCGGGTCAGCCTGCCGTTCTGCCTCTCATTCCGTCCCCGCGGCCTCCGCCGGCTCAAAGCGCAGGCCGGGGCCGCCGCCGTCCTCCCTCACATCCGGGAAGCCCAGTTCAGCAGCGCGTTCTGCACCGCGGCGTAGCAGTTGCGACTGACGGGGATCGTCTCGCGGTTTTTCAGCTCGATGCCGTAGCGCCAGATGGAACTGATGGCGGGCACGGAGACGATATAGCTGCGGTGGCACCGGACAAACCGCTCCGGCGGCAGTTTGGAGAGCAGGGAATTCAGCGGGACGGTGATCCGGGGAACGCTCCCGTCCGCGAGATGGACCGCCAGCTCTTTGTCGTAGATATCCAGATAGAGGACGTCGTTGAGGCGGAAGCTGACCGAGCGGGAGGACGAGCTCAGCACGACGGTCTGATTCTGCAGATGGCGCCAGGCGCGCAGAAGCGCCTCCTGCAGCTGCGCACGCTGCACCGGCTTCAGCAGATAGCCCAGAGGCTCCACCTTATAGCCCTCCAGGGCAAAATCCATGGTGGTCGTGATAAAGATGATGGGCAGCGGATTCTCCCCCGCGCGGAGCCGGCCGGCGAACTCGAGCCCGGTCTGCCCTTCCATGAGAATGTCCAGCAGCAGCAGATCCAGCGCCGCGCCGGGCGCGCCCATCCAGCGCTCCAGGGACTTTGCGCTGTCAAAGGTGCGGATGTCATAGGCAATTCCCAGCTCCGTCAGGATCTCCTCCGTCATCTTCCGGATGTCCTCCAGGAAAACCGGTTCGTCGTCACAGATGCCGATATGGTACATATTGAATCACTCCTTGCCCGCCGCCGGCATGCACAGGTTGGCGGCGGCTGTAAACACATCGTGTTCCGCCGTGGTGCGGAATACGCCGTTATATTTCTCCGCAATGCGCTTCATGATGGAAATGCCGTAGCCGTGGGCGGCCTCGTCGGGCTTTCCCGTGCCGAACCTGCCGTTTACCCGGCGCAGCCGCGACGGGTCGCAGGGATTTTTGCAGCAGAAATACAGAAAACGGTCCGACTGGCGGATGGTCAGGGAAAGCTGCCGTCTCTCCGGCTCCAGCTGCAGGTTGGCCTCCAGCGCATTGTCCAGCAGGTTCGAGAGAAACTGGCACAGATCCAGGTCCTCCATCGCCACGGACTCCGGCACCTGAATGTCGTAGCGGATCCCGATTCCGCCGACCGCCGCCCGTTCACGGTACTCCGAGAGCATGGAATTGAGCAGCACGTGCGGCGTGTAGGCGCTGCCCGAGGGCCCGGCGATGAGCGGCGAAATCTTTTCCAGATAATCCTCAGCGCCCGCATAGTCGCGGTTCTGCAGCAGGATGGACAGCGCCGCGATGTGGTGCCCGATCTCATGCCGGGTCTCCCGCAGCTTTTCGTTGTTCTCCGCCATCGCCCTGTAATCCCGCACCGCGGCTTCCAGATAGATGCGCTCGTTTGTCCGGCGCTGCACGATTTCCATGGTGCGCAGGGCCACGGAGCACAGAAGCAGCAGCAGAATCTCCATCGCCTTGGTGAAAATGCTGAGCACGTGATTGACCGGCACGTCCGCGCTCACCGGCAGTTCATAAAAGAGAAGCATCGCCGCAAAAAACATACCCGGAATCAATGTGAGACCTCTCCAGACCGCCGGCTCGATCTCGCTGCGAAACGCGCGGCGGGCGCGGCGCAGCACCTGCAGCATGGGATAGCACAGGACAGCGTTGAACAGGAAATGGAACGCCAGCGCGGCCG
Source organism: uncultured Lachnospiraceae bacterium (assembly GCA_947630595.1). Taxonomy (GTDB): domain Bacteria; phylum Bacillota; class Clostridia; order Lachnospirales; family Lachnospiraceae; genus Choladousia. The sequence goes on from CANRIG010000010.1 coordinate 36,920, forward strand.
TGGAATACATGTAATTGTAATCCACGGGAAAGAACGTACACGCGTAGGAAACCAGCTCCGTCATCAGGAATCCGTAATTGAGCGCCAAAATGAAAATGAAAAGCCGGTGGATGATTCTGGCCCGGATGCAGAGCAGATAGATAGCCAGCAGAAGGCCCACGGTCAGCAGAAAGATCATCTCAAGCGGGAGGAAGGAGCCATCGTATCCCGAGGGGACGTCAAGCGCGACGTAAAACCAGGTAAAAGCAGCCGCCATCACGGCCATAACGAGGCCGGCAGCCGCCATCACCCGCTTCCGCGGATAGCGGAAGGAATCGCAAAACGGATAGAGGCAGAATAAGGCACAGGGCATGATCTGAAAGAAAAAGCCGCACAGGCCGTGCAGAGCCGTCGAAACCACAAAGGACACCTCCCCGCTTCTCCGAACATATTGCAAGAAACGACAAATATTGCTTCCCGTTTACTATAATCGAAACCGCCGCCGCATGTCAATGCGGAAAATTCCGTTCGCGCCCATGAAAAGCATTTCGCGCAAATCTATTGAAATCCTGTTTTTGGAAACGTAAAATCGCCAGTGAAAACAAGATATGCAGAGAAAAGACAGAGAACTGATACGAATCAGTATGGATATAAGTAAGGAGCGTGGCCGCAGTGCGGAAACAAATTCTGGTGATTGAAGACGACACAGACATCAACAACCTGATCGCAGACGCCCTGACCAGGGCCGGGTACGCGTGCACGCAGGCTTTTTCCGGCACCGAGGGACTGCAGGATGCCGGCGGCGAAGCATTCTCCCTGATCACGCTCGACCTCACGCTGCCCGGCATGGACGGCGCCGCTTTGCTGCCCCTCCTGAAAGAAAAACAGGCGGCCCCCGTGATGATCGTCTCGGCCCGCGACAGTCTGGAGGAAAAGGTCAGCCTGCTCACGGCCGGGGCCGACGACTATCTGACCAAGCCCTTTGAAATCCGGGAGCTGGTGGCCCGGGCAGGCGTGCTGCTGCGCCGTTATTCCGGCAGCGAAGCGAACGCCGGCTTCTTAAGCTACCGCGACCTGACGCTGCAGCCCGACAGCTTTTCTGCCGCCATCGGCAGCCGGAAGCTCTCGCTCACACGCCTGGAATTCAAAATCCTCGAGCTGATGCTGCAGAACCCGCCCGGCCATATCTATTCCAAGCACAGCTTTTACGAATACGCCTGGGGCGACGGCTACATCGGCGAGGACAAGACCATCAACGTACATATCAGCAACATCCGCAAAAAAATCAAGGAAATCACCGACACGGAATACATCGAAACGGTGTGGGGCGTCGGGTTCCGTCTGGTCTCCTGAATCCGTTCAGGAGACGTTTTCTTTTTCCGGCCTCAGGTAGGCCTCCGTCTCCGCCGGCAGGTTCCGCTTCCGCAGGGAGTGCTCCGCCAGCCTCTTTATAATATAGTACAGAGTCGCAAACAGAGGCACGCCCACGATCATGCCCAGAAAGCCCAGCAGCTTGCCGAACAGCAGCATCGCCACCGTCACGTAGAGCGCGGACAGGCCGGTGGAATTGCCCAGAATGCGCGGCCCGATGATGTTGCCGTCCACCTGCTGCAGCAGGATGATAAAGATCAGGAAAATCACGCACTTGGCCGGAGATACCAGCAGAATCAGAAACGCGCTCGGCACCGCCCCGATAAACGGGCCGAACATCGGAATCACGTTCGTCACGCCCACCAGCACGCTGACCAGCAGCGCGTACGGCATCCGCAGGAGCGTCAAACAGACAAAGCAGATGACGCCCACGATCAGGGAGTCCACCAGCTTGCCGGAAATAAAGCCGCTGAATATGCGGTCCGTCTGCCGCACCGCGTCCAGCACGGCGGCGTTGAAGCGGTCGTTATGGCTGACCGCCAGAAACAGCTTGCGGCACTGCGCGAGATAGCGCTCGCGGTCGAGCAGCAGGTAGATCGAGACGATGACCGCCACCACGAGGTTGATCAGCATGGAGCCGAGCGACAGCACCCTGCCGGAGATCGACGACACCGTGGAGAGCAGATTCTCCCGCGTCCAGTTCATCAGGTATTTCTCGACGGATTCCACCATCTGCATCACGGCCGCCCCGGCCTCGCTGTCCGATTTCAGATAATTGCTCAGCCGCTCCAGCTGCGCCTGCAGCTGACCCGGCAGCTCGCCCACCAGCTCGCTGACGCTCCCCGCGAGCTGCGGCAGCACCAGCGCGCAGAACAGCGCGACCACGGCAAAGGCCAGCGCCAGCGTCACCAGCACCGACACCAGGCGCGCAAAGCGCCCGATGCGCCGGAGATGCCGCTCCAGAAAAGCGGCGATAGGACACAGCAGGTAGGCCAGCACCATGCCAATCAGCACCGGCTTTAACGCCGACAGCATCACGCCCAGCCAGCCCCCGATCACCGGAAGCCGGAACAGGAAAAAGAAGAACACGATCACCGCCGACAGGCTGACAAAAGCCGTCAGCCCCCATTTCAGGCAATCCTGTCCCTTTCCGTCCGTGCCCTTTTGCGCCGTTTCTTCCAAAATCCCGGCCTTCTGCATCGTATCGTTCTGTCTGATCTCATTCTGTCTGATTTCTCTCTGACTCATACCGCTCCGCCTTCCGCCCATCCGGCTCATGCTGATTCTCCCGTTTCCTTTTCGTCCTCCTCCGCCAGCCTGCCCAGCAGGTGGCCGATCACGTAGTACACCGTCTCAAAGTGCAGGAATTTCAGCGTATTGCGGTCCCACAGAAACCGAAGCTGCGCCGGGAACTCCTCGTCCGCGTCCCAGAAGCGCAGCTGCACCGGCAGGAACGGGAACACCGCAAACTGCCGGCAGACATCCGCCCCGGCCGCCGGCTCCTCCGGCTGCGTCCCGCCCAGCCTGCCGCAGGCCCGCCGCAGCGCCTCCGGCCGTCCCGTGAACCGCTGTTCGTATTTTTTGTTAAACAAATCCGCGCTCGGACTGCTCATCGTCGCCTGCAGGGCGTACAGCGGGCACCACTCGTGCGCCAGCTCCGGCCGCCCCTGGGGATAACAGAGCGCATCATAAAGCGTCATCACCACATTGTAGTCGCGGCAGGGCGCGGACGTCCCGTCCGGCTCCACGCGCTCCACTCTGCCGTCCGCCCGGCCAATCCGGTAACGGTCCCCGACAAAGGTCAGATAAAGGTAAGTCCCGTCATGCTCCAGATCATATCGTTCGATCATTTCCCGCTGGTCATACTTCAGAAAAAGTGAGCGGGAAAACTCCACCTGTTTGTCGTAATTGGATGCCATGCCGTCCTCCTGCCGCGCGGTCAGCCGCGTCTGTGGTTACTGATTTTATTTTACGCCCGTTTGCCGCTCCTGTCTACTGAGAAATGCACTGAATAATCTGTTTTTTGTATGCAAGAAACTGCTCCGAGAGATTGAAATCCTTCCGCCGCGGCTTCGGCTCGCCGATCACGATCTCGCGCGTGATCCGGCCCGGCCGCCCGGTCAGCAGATAAATGCGGTCCGACAGTAAAATCGCCTCGTCGATATCGTGTGTGACAAACAGCGTGGAGAGCTGAATCTGCTCCATCACGCCGAGATACCACTCGTGGATGGCCCCCTTGGTCAGCATGTCGAGCGCGGAAAACGGCTCGTCGAGCAGCGCGACCTCCCCGGAAAACAGATACGTCCGCAGCAGCGCCGCCCGCTGCTTCATGCCGCCGGAGAGCTGCGCGGGATATTTTTTCTCCGTGCCCTCCAGGCCGAACTGCGCGAAGCAGGCGGCCGCCTGGCTGCGGGCCTCGCGCTTCGGCACGCCGCGGATCAGAAGCGGCAGGGCCACGTTGTCCACAATGGTGCGGTACGGGAGCAGCAGGTCCTTCTGCAGCATGTAGCTGACCATCCCGGGACGCCCCGTGATGTCCTCCCCGTTCAGCAGCACCGTGCCCGCGTCCGGCTTCAGCAGGCCGGCGATGACATTGAACAGCGTGGTCTTGCCGCCGCCGCTGACGCCGAGGAGGGAGACCAGCTCCCCCCTGCCGAGCTCCAGCGATATGTCTTTTATGATTGTTTTGCCGTCGAAGGAGCGGGTGATGCCCTCCGTCCTCAGTACCGGCATGTCTTTTTCCTTCATCGCCTGTTCCCCGTCACTGCCGCGGTCCTACTCCGGCAGATAGTCGTTCGTAAAGCCGATGTCCTCCGGAAGCTCCGGGTCGGACAGTCCGTTCTCGTTGAGCCAGCTGTAAAAAGCGTTCCATCGATCAGGATCGATATATCCCCAGCGCTCGACTTCCGCCTGATACTGATCCGCCAGATACTCCTGGCTCGCCAGCACCAGCTCCGGGTCCAGCTCCGGCGCCGCCTCGCAGAGGATGTCCGCCGCCTCCTGCGGGTCCGCGATCGCGTCCTTGTAGCCCCTGCTCAGCGCCCGCAGAAACGCCTTCGCGGTCTCCGGCTCCTGCTCCAGGAAATCGGTGCCGCTGATGATCACCGGCGTATAGTAGTCAAAGACCGGATTCAGGTCGGAAAAGGCAAAGTAATCGGTCTCCAGGCCTTCCAGCTCGGTCTTCACGCCCGCCCACGCGTAGAAAATCCAGATCGCATCCACGGATTTCGTCCGCAGCGCCGTCACCTCGTCGGTCACATTGCTCGGGATCAGCTCCACCTTGCTGAAATCGCCGCCGTCCGCCTCGACCACGTTCTGCAGCGTCGCCAGCTCCACCGGGGATTCCCAGGTCGCGTACTTCTTGCCCTCCAGGCCTTTGGGCGTGTCCATGCCCTCGCCCTTGCGGGAAATGATTCCTGATGTATTGTGCTGAATCACCGCCGCCACCGCCTTCACCGGCAGCGCGTTCTCGCCCACCAGCGCCGGAGCGATGGTGTCCTGGAAACCCACGCCGAACTGCGCTTTGCCGGACGCGACCAGCACCTCCGCGCCGCCTTCCGGCGGCTGCACGATCTCCACCTCGAGCCCTTCCTCCGCGAAGTAGCCCTTGGACTGCGCCACATACAGGCCGGTGTGGTTGGTGTTCGGCGTCCAGTCAAGGACGAACGTGATCTTTTCCAGCTCGCCGCTCTCCTCCGCCCCGGCGCACAGCGCCGGAGAAAATGCCAGCGCTGCCGCCAGCGTCCATACTAACATGCTTTTCTTCATCTTGTCTCCTCCTCATGATTTTGATCGTTTACCGATCGTTTTTTCGGGCCTCGTCCTGCCCGCGCCGCGCCTACTCCTCCCGGCGCCGGCTGCTCTCCCACGGCATGCACAGCCGCTGGAGCAGCTCCACCGCCCGCATCAGCAGCAGGCTGATCACCGAGATCAGCAGAATCACGGCGAACATTTTGTCAAACGAAAACGCGTTTTTCACCCGCGTCATATAGACGCCGAGCCCGCCGAAGCCGCCGAGCCATTCCGAGATCACGGCTCCCACCACCGCGTAGGAGGCGGAAATCCGGACGCCGGAGAAAAACTGCCCCATCGCGCCGGGGAGCTTGATGTAGCGGAAAATCTGCCCCTTGCCCGCGCCCATCGCCCGCAGCAGGTCGATCGCGTCGGGGTCGGCGGAGCGGTAGCCGTTCAGCAGTCCCACGGTGATCGGGAAAAAGGTGGTAATCACGATCAGCACCACCTTGGGCATCATCTCGTACCCGAACCAGAGCACCAGCAGCGGCGCGATCGCCACCGTGGGAATCGTCTGGGTCAGGATCACCACCGGGTAGAACGCGCGGTAGAGAATCTCAAACCGGTCCATCAGCACCGACATCGCAAAGCCCAGGGCGATGCCGAGCGCCAGGCCGATAAACGCCTCCTCCAGCGTGATCACAGTGTGCCCCATCAGCAGCGGGAACTCCGAGACGAACGCGCGCGCCACCTGCAGCGGCGGCGGCAGCATGAAGCTGTCCACCAGCCCCAGGGAGCTGACCGCCTGCCAGACGGCCAGGATCAGCGCGATCGCCGACACCGACCACAGCTTACTGGTGATGCTTTGTAACTTTCTTTTCAATGGTCAGCACTTCCCCTTCCGGACGGTACGTCACCTTGATGTAGGCTGCCACGGACGGAGCGCCCGCACGGATGGCGATGTGCTGGCATTCCTTGACGATGTCCATCAGCTGGTCGTAGTCGCCCTCGATGGCAGTCTCAAACGGGCCCACATAGTAGTTGAGGCCGGTGCTTTTGATGTAGTCGATCACCTCGTCCACGATACGGATCAGCTCCTCGTCGTTCGCCGCCTGCGGCAGCGACTGAATCGCTACGCTTGCATTCATGTTTCATGTCCTCCTGTCTCTTTTTAGATTCTGCGGTTTTCCGCGCGCAACAAAACCCGCCCGGAATACTCCAGGCGGGTACATATCGATCAACATCGAACTGTGCACACAAACCGCACAGAATCGAAACGTGCTTCCTACGCTGGCATTATCCAGATCAGGTTCCAGGGTCTAAAACTGCTTCCGTTTTATCTCAGCCGGACATTCGCGCTCCAGCTCCCCTTTTCAGTTGTCCTTGTTCAGTCTACCGTATCCGCCGGAAAAAGTCAACCGCAAATTTTCGGCCGTCACCGGCGTCACCGGCTGTCACCGGCGGCCGCACGTCTGTATTCACCGGCGGCCATTCAGCAGCACGTCCCACGTCCGCACGTCTGTATTCACCCGCGGCCATTCAGCGGCGCGTCCCACGTCCGCACGTCTGTATTCACCCGCGGCCGCTCAGCAGCGCGTCCCGCATCCGCACGTCTGTATTCACCCGCGGCCGCTCAGCAGCGCGTCCCGCATCCGCAGCATCCGCGGCATCGCGTACGCAAAAAAGTCCCGGTAAGCGTCGCAGTACCGGTTCTCCCAGCCCTCCTCCCCCGCGCGGCAGTCATTTTTGCAGCCGCCGCGGCACAGCGCGCGGTACGCGCACGTCCGGCACTTCTCCGGCCTGCGCGTCTCGGTGAGAAACGCCTGCATCCTTTCGCTCTTAGCCATCTCCGCGAACGACGATTCGCAAATCGTCCCCAGCCGCCATTCCCGCGACACAAAAAAGTCGCACGGGTAGACGCTGCCGTCGTGCTCCACCGCAAAGTAGCCGCCGCACTGCCCCATCGCGGCGCAGGAGGACGCGTACCGCCCCATCAGAAGGTTCAGGTAATCGTCCAGATGGCGCACGCTGACGGACGCGCCGTCCTGCCAGTCCTGATGCCACAGGTCAAAAACCGATTTCAGAAAATAGGCGTACGCGTCCGCCGAGAGCCGCCAGTTCTCCGGCTGCCCCGGCCGGGCGTCTGCGGGCGGGATGCAGGGAATAAACTGCAGATACGCAGCGCCCAGTCCCCTCATATAATGATAGACCTGCCGCGGCTTTTTCGCGGCCTGCTCCGTCACCACGCACAGCAGGTTGGTCTGCACCCCGTACTTTTGCAGCAGCTCCCAGGCGCGCTCCGTGCGCGCGGCCGTGCCTGCGCCGTCCCAGTCAATCCGGCTGGCGTCGTGAATCCGCGGCGTCCCGTCAAAGGACAGGCCGACCAGAAAGCGGTGCCGCGCGAGAAACTCCGCCCACGCGTCGTCAATCAGCAGGCCGTTGGTCTGTATGGCCCAGGCGACCGCCGTCCCTCTTTTCTTTTTCTCCCGGACGAGCCCGACAAATCTGCGGAAAAAGCCGAGGCCCGCCAGCGTGGGCTCGCCGCCCTGAAACGTGACGCTCAGGGAGGTTTTCGCCTCCGCGCACGCCCGCTCAGCCAGCAGCTCCATCGTCTCCTCCCGCATGAGCCGCATCTGCAGCTGCGGGTAGCGCTCCGTCTCATCGCGGTAAAAACAGTACCGGCAGGCCATGTTGCAAAGGCCGGAGGCCGGTTTTACCAGCAGGCTCAGATTATCCATGCGGCCGCTTCCCCTCTGTCTTCTCAATCCAGCGAAACAGCTTTTCCCTAAGCTCCCGCTTTACATTCCCATACGCCGCCTCCCCGATCAGGTTGTGCAGCTCGCAAGGGTCCTTTTGCAGGTCGTAGAGATAGTCGTCCTCATACGCGTCCGCCGACGCCTGCGCGCCCCCGTCGACGCCCGGCGCGTACACTGCGTACTTGTAATCCGGCGTGCGGATCACGCGCCCCACGCGGCTCTCCGAAATCTGCGCGTAAATCTCATTGGGGCGCCGCGGGTCCGTGTGCTTCACGACGTCGAGCAGATTTTCGCCGATCATCCGCCCGCCGATATCCACGCCCGCGAGCGCCAGAATCGTCTTCGGCAGGCTCTCCGTGCTGACCAGCTCCGCCACCGCGCCGCCGCCCGCAAACGGGCCCCCGGCGATCACCAGCGGCACGCGCAGGCAGGCGTCGTGGCCGGAGCGCTTGTAATCGTCATTGCCGTTTAAATGACTGTCGCGGTTGCGCGTGCGGAAATGCGAGCCGTGGTCGGAGAAAAAGAAAATCACCGTGTCCTCATAGAGGCCCTCCGCCTTCAGCCGGCTGATCAGGCGCCCCAGGTTCGCATCCAGGCGGGCGCACGCGCCCAGATAATCCGGGTATTCCTCCCGCGCGTCGCCCCCGAGCGCCTCCAGGTCCGGCGGGAGTACAAAATTTTTGTAGGCTTCCCTCGAGCCCTCCGGCCCCTCGTAGTGCCCGTGGTCGTTCTGGTGGTGCGGCTCGATCTGCGACACCGTCAGAAAGAACGGCCTGCTCCTGTCTCTGCGGTCAAAAAACTCCAGGGCGTAATCCGTGATGCAGTCCGCCCGGTACCCCTGGAAATCAAGTCTCTGATTGTTTTCGTCAAAAAGATAGCCGCCGTAGCCGTGGGACGTAAACTCCAGCACGTCCGCGGCCCGCCAGAAGCCGGTGTAGCCGCCGCGGTATTCCGGCGGGACAGCCGTGACCGTATGGTCGACAACCGGCGGCTGATCCGGGCCGCCGTCGCTGGCCAGGTGCCACTTGCCGACGTAGGCCGTCTCGTACCCGGCTTCTTCCATATAATTGGCCAGCGTCTTTTGGTCATGCGGAAGCATGACGTTGTTGCGGAAGCACCCGGTGTCCGTCGCGTATCTTCCCGTCTGGAGAATCGCCCGGAAGGGCCCGCAGACGGGCTGCGGCGAGTACGCCTGCGGGAACGCCGTGCCCTCCCGGGCAAGGCGGTCCAGATTCGGCGTGATGTCAAGCGGCTGCCCGAAGCAGCCGCAGGTGTCCGCGCGCTGCTGGTCGGTGAAATACAAAAGTATGTTCCAGGCCATAGCTGTCAGTCTCCTTTTTTCAGGCAATTTTATTCCGCCGCCGTTTTCTGCGTGTACCAGCGGATTTCACCGGCCTCCAGCGTCAGCTGGAAGGACCCGCCGTCCGCAAAGACCGTCGTCTGCTGCGGTTCGTAGGTGTTGTTCACCACGCAGTAGCGTCCGCTGTCCGGGTAGGCGTGCAGCTCCGTGCTGATGTTAGAAGAAAACCACCGTTCCAGCTCCTTCTCCCCGTGGCTGCTCCAGAGCACCGCCCGGTGCAGGAGGCGGCTGTTGGCAAAGGAATACGGCAGCCCGGACAGATAGACCGCTCTGCCGCCGCCGAATTCATGGACGGCCAGCTGCACTTCCCTGTCCCGCTGCACCAGCACGGTCGTACCCGGAAGCGCGTAGATGCTCTTCTTGCCCTCTCCGAAATCCACGCCGCCGCCGGCGTCCGCCAGGATGAAGTGCTCCGGGTGCTCCTCCCAGTTGTATTTGTCGTAGTTGAGCGTGAAGCCGGTCTCCTTCTCCACGCCCAGGACGCCGGCCAGCTGGAAATACCGGCCCTGGTACTGGTGGCCGGAGGGCTCGCCCACGCCGATGAAGCCGCCGCCGTTCCAGACGAACTGGCGGACGGTGCTGGACACGCGGGGGTCCTCCCAGACCGCGCCGCCGGTGTGCGCCGTGTCCCCGTCGCCGATGTTCAGCAGCACATCGACGCCGTGCAGCGCATCCGGGCCGGCCAGAATCTCGTCAAAGCTCAGGAACCGCACGTCATAGGGCGCGCCGGACAGAGCCTCAATCACCCCGGCGTAGGAATAGTTCTGTTTCTGATACAGGGCATGGTGCACCATGTGGCAGCCCCAGGAGCGCGCCCGTCCCCAGCAGTTCAGCACCGCGACCCGCCGGACGCACCAGGGCTTCCTGCCCTGAATGTTGTCATAGAGCTCCCGGAACTCGCTGCACACCTGCTCCACATAGTCGAGAAACTCCGGGAACTGGCAGGCCAGCTTCAGATAGCCGCCGTAGCCGATGCGGTCCACCGGTTTGCGCAGGATGGCCCGCCGCGCCGTCAGCCAGTTTTCCTTCGCCTCCCGCACGGGGTCTCCCCCGGGGTGGAAGGTGTCCGGGAAAAAATAGGGCAGAAACCGCCCCTCGGTGTATTTCACGCCGGGGATGTCGGAAATCAGCCGCAGGGTGGAGCCGTTGCCCACGCTGCCCACCACCGCGTCCAGCCCGATGGAGGCGAACTCCTCCATGTACGGCTCCGTGCCGATCCAGTGATCCCCGAGAAACATCATGGCCTCCCGTCCCATCTCATGTGTGATGTCCACCAGCTCCTTCGCGAGAGCAGCCACCTCCCGGCGCTGAAAGGCCAGAAAGTCTTTGTATTCCTTCGTCGGAACGCGGTACTGGTTGTTGTAGTAGCCCTGGTCGATGATGTACTCCGGCCGGAACGGATATCCGGCCTCCCGCTCAAATCGCTCCAGAATATAAGGGCTGACGGAAGCGGAATAGCCGTACCAGTCCACGTACTTTTCCCGCCGCAGCTCGTCAAAGACGAGGGTGAACTGGTGGAAAAAGGTGGTATAGCGGATCACGTCCACGTAGGGGTGCTCCCGGATAAAGCGGCGCAGCCGCTCCAGGGAGTAGGCGTGGGTTTTGGGCTGCCGCACATCAAATGTGATCTGGTGCTCAAAATCCTTCCAGCCGTTCGTCACGGCATTGTACATATGTACCGGGTCCCAGATCAGATAGGCGAGAAAGCTGACCGTGTAGTCGTGAAACGGCTCCGGCCGCTCAATGACCACGCAGCCTTTCGCGCCGTCGTAGCGCCAGGCGTCCGGCTCCAGCGGACGGGCCGCCGTGCGGTCCATCACCTCCCACCAGCGCCGGATGTCGTCCCGGTCGTTCACCGCCATCAGCTCGCGGCTCACCCCCTGCATCAGGGGAATCGCCAGCGGCTCCTCCCCGGCCGCGGTGTAAAAGCCGGTCATGATGTAGCACTGCTGCACCTCGTCGGGATTGGCCTGCGCCCAGGCGTTGTCCTTCCGGGTCGTATAATAGGTAGCGTAGACTTTGGCGTCCACGGTTTTCAGTTCTTCCGGAAAATCGGTGCCGTCGCAGTCCCGGACCGCGTCCGCGCCCCACCGGCGCAGAATCTCCAGCGTCTCGGGAATCACGTCCCGGTCGGTGGGGATTGTCACGCGTCCTTTCGTTGTCTTCATAGGCGGTTTTCTCCTTCCTGGTAGCTTGTCATCTGCTGCATTGCAAAATACGATCCGGTCCGCGCTCCGTGAGGAAAGGGAGCCGCCGCGCCGGTCAGCCCTTCACGCCGCCGGCCGTGACGCCGGAGATGATGCGCCTGGACATGACCAGATAAAGCAGGAACGTCGGCAGGAAAACGATGATCACCGCCGCGAACAGGCCGCCGTAGTTTCCGCTGTATTTCATGGAGTTGACGATCTGCAGCAGGCCTACGCCCACCGGCGTCATCTCCTTGGTGCTGGTGAAGACCAGCGCCATGAAGAACTCGTTCCAGACGGACAGGAAATTGAAGATCGTGACCGTGATGATGGCCGGCTGGATGAGCGGCAGCATGATGACCCAGAAGGTCCTGCCGGCCGAGCAGCCGTCTATGGCCGCGGCCTCCTCGTAATCATGGCTCAGAGTCGCAAAGAAGTCAAGCATGTAGATGGCCGTATAGGGCACCCGCATGAAAATATACAGCGCGATCAGCAGAATCCGGCCGCGGATGCCCCACTCGACCGCCAGCGTGTACAGCGGCATGATGATCATGATCGCGGGCACGCTCATGGCGATGACCAGGGCGACGCGGATGACGCGGCTCCCCGTAAAATTCCACCGGCTGAGCACATAGGCCGCCGGGGCGGAGATCAGCAGCACGCCCGCGCAGGAAACGACGGAATACAGAAGCGAATTCCCGAAAAAGATGGACACGTTCTGCGTCGTCCACGCGGTGACGTAGTTCTCCCAGTGAAAGCCGGATTCAAAATTCAGCACCCTGCCGGTCAGAATCTCCCGGGAGGAGGAAAGGCTCGCCCCGATAATCCAGCTGAGCATAACCACCATGATGCCCACGTAGAGAATCACCACTGCATAGCCGGGAAGCATCCTGACTTCGCGCTTCCAGTTGAATCTGCGTTTTGTCTTTTCCATCTGCTCCCCTCCTCTCAGTATTCCAGGTCGCTGCTGCGCAGCAGCCGCTCCGTGACCAGATATACGGCGACGATGATCAGCGTCAGCACCACGCCCACCGCGGCGCCGGCGCCGGCGTCACGGGTCACCACGCCCTTGCCGCCGAACACGGTGTCATACAGGTACACCACCGGGACGAGGGTCGCGCCCTCCGTCTGTACCGGAGAAAAGAGCTTGGACCAGAGGTAAAACGTGGCCGCGTTGATCGTCCAGAACGTGATGGTGGTCTTGATGATCCCCTTCAAAAGGGGCAGCGTGATCCGGAAAAACTGCGTGCTCTTCGAGGCGCCGTCGATGGTGGCGGACTCGTAGAGATCCCCGGGGATGCCCTCGATGCCGCTGATGTAGATCAGCATGTAATAGCCGACGCTGCCGTAGACATACGCGACGATCATGGCCCAGAGCTTGGTGTCCGTGCCCAGCCAGCGTATCTTGTCGAAGCCGAGCAGGGTCACAAACTGGTTGAGCAGGCCGTAGTCGTAATTGAAAATGTACTGCACCCACATGGTGGCCAGCGCCACGGCGGACACCACGTTGGGCAGATAGATGGCCGCCCGGAAAAAGCCCTGAAAACGGATGCCGCTGGTCAGAATCACCGCCATCAGCATGGCCAGGGCCAGCGTGATCACGCCGCCCACAATCCAGATCGCCAGGAAGTTCCTCAGCGATGTGATAAAGCCGGCGTTGTGGAAAATCTTGATATAATTGTTCACGCCGTAAAAGCTCCATTCGCTCAGATCAGCCGTGAGCTCCTCCACCTGGAAAAAGCTCATGACCGCCGTCCGGACCACGGGATAGACGTACATCAAAAGCAGACAGACTACCGTCGGCGCGGTAAACAGGAAAATCAGGGTTTTGTTTTTCTTCATTCAGGCATCACCTCTCCTTCTGCGCAGCGGGAAAAATAGAAACGCCCGCAGAGCTTTTTTGCGCAGGGATAAAACGAAACCGCCGCGGGGCTTCCTGCGCGGCGAAAACGCAATCGCCGCAGGGTATCTGCGCAGTGAAAGCGAAATCACCGCAGGGTATCTACGCGGCGAAATCGCAATCGCCGCTGGGTCTCCTGCGCAGCGAAAACGGAATCGCCACAGGATCTCCTGCGCAGGGATAAAACGGAATCGCCGCTGGGTATCTGCGCAGCGAAAATGGAATCGCCGCAAAATACGACGGGCCTGTCGCGAATCCGGCCGTGCGCCTGCAGGACATGCATTGCGGAATGCCCTGCGGGCAGACGTAGGTACAACCGGATCGCGACAAGCCCTGTCCGTCATATTACAACAGTCCCGTCTCAGTCAGAAATCAATAGAGCCCGTCCATCGCAGCGCAGAACGCAGCGCCGTCCTCGTACTTGCCCTCAAACAGCTCGGTAAACAGCGTCTTCATGGAATCCCATGCAGGATGCGTATTCAGAGAGCCGCACCAGGTCATGGGCTTGTCCGCGGACTGCAGGGTCTCGATGGTGCCGTTCAGAGAAGCCGGAGCCGTGTTGTGCGGATCCGCCGGAATCTGAGACGCCGTGTCAGCCATCTTCTGGTCGTACTCGCCGGTGACCAGGAACATGATGAAGTCGAACGCTTCCTGCGCATGCTCGCTGTAGGAAGAGATCGCCAGAGAGTTTGCGCCCGCGTAAGCCGCCGTCGGCTCTGCGCCGCCGTCCACCGCCGGGTAATTGAAGAGACCCCAGTCGATCTCCTCGCCAACCGCCGCGTTGACCTCAGCGGTCACATAGTTCGCGCAGACAACCATAGCCGCCTCGCCGAGGCCAACCTTGGTCTGGCTGGCCGGATACTCGTCGGGAGCGCCGTCCGCCAGATAGCCCGCGTTCACCAGATCGATGATGTCCTGCGCGGCCTGCACCGCCTGCTCGTTGTCAGCCCAGCCGCCGTTGTCACGCAGCTCGGCAATGCCGTCCTCGCCCAGATAGCGGACCAGGTGATAGTAGAAGGAGAAGTTGGTGTATGCGCCGTCCTGCGCGATGGGAGCGATGCCCGCATCCTTCAGCTTCGCGCAGACATCCAGGAACTCCGCCCACGTGGTCGGCTCCGCCTCAATGCCGGCCTCCTCGAAAGCCGCCTTGTTGTAGAACACGCCGCCCACCTGAGGCTGCTCGGTGATGCAGTTCAGATAGCCTGCCCACTCGATCGCCTGGTTGTTGAAGCAGTCGTAGCCCTCGTAGCCTGCCGCCTCGGCCATATCCGTCAGGTCATAGGTCCACTCCGCGTAAACCTGGCCGATCCGGTTGTAGTCGTCCTCAAAGATGTCGATAGCGTCGCCGGAATTAAGCGAAGCGGTCAGCAGAGTATTGATGTCGCGGCCCTTCCACTCGATGTTCACATGGACGCCGGTCTCCTGCTCAAACGCCTCCGCAGCCTCGGCAATGACGGTGGCCTGCGGCTCGCCCTCATTCCACATGGACCAGAAATTGATCTCCGTGCCCTCATCCGCGAGCGCGGAGGTGCCCAGCGCCGCCGTCATGGCCAGCACGAGAAACATGCTCATAAAACGTTTCATTTGATTTCCCTCCTTGTTTTTTGTAAAATATGTTTGATTTGGTTCCGTTGCTTATGAAATCATTATACACATTTACCAGTGCAAAACAACACTATTCTTGCTCTGTTTTTTAGTTTCTTTGCTTTTGTTGTATTTTTAAGCAATGAACAGACTTTTTTTCTGCATAAAATTGGCAAAAAGAAATAATTGTACGGATAAAAAGAATGATTGGCAGCTTCTTGCGGGAAACATGGGGGTGTTTTATAATAAGGTATGAAAAGGAAGACATCCGATCAAATGCGGAAAAGGGGGATCGTCATGAGCACACAGCAGTACATCCTGCGTCAAAATGCCGCCGCGCCGGAGACCGAGCAGGCCCGGCTGCTCTACATCACGAAGGCGCAGTACAGCGAGGAGTGGGATTCCTCTCTCCATACCCACGACTGCGCGGAGCTTTTCCTCGTCACCGGCGGCCGCGGCTCGCTCCATGCCGGCAGCGTGACCGTTCCCGTGACGGCGGACGATTTCATCATCGTCAACGGCGGCGTACCCCACACGGAGACCAGCGACCCCAAAGACCCCATGAAATACATCGTACTGGGCGTGAAAGGTCTGGAAACGCGCAGCGATCCCGGCGGCTACGCGGTGCTCCGCCATTTTTCCGAACAGCGGCAGGCCGCCGCCTGCATGCGGATGCTGCTGCAGGAGGCGGAGGCCGCGCAGCCCGGGTATGAGGCCGTGTGCCACAACCTCCTGCAGATTATTCTGCTCCTCCTGCTGCGCCGGGAAGCGGTCATTCTGCACCCGGTCGTTCCCGGCCCGAAATCCAGGGAGTGCAGCCTGGTGCGGCGGTACATCGACAGCCACTTCAAGGAAAACCTCACCCTGGAGCAGCTGGCCTCCATGGCCAGCCTGAGCAAATACTATCTGGCCCACGCCTTCCAGAAAGAGTACGGCCTCTCTCCCATCCGCTACCTGACCCGGCGCCGGATCCAGGAAAGCCGGTTTCTCCTGGCGGAGACGGACCACAGCCTGACCCACATCGCCAGAGTGCTGGGGTTTTCCTCGCTGAGCTATTTCTCGCAGGCCTTTCGCCGGATTGAGGGCGTCAGTCCCAAGGAATACCGCCAGAACAGCCGCGGCGGAGTGAAGGGAGTGGAGGAACCGGAGGGAACGGATAATTCAGCGGGAACGGAAGGAACAAAAGATGCGAAAGGGGAGGAGGCACCAGAAGGAACGGAAAGGAAGGAGGCACCGGAGGGAACAGAAGATGCGAAAAAGGCGGAGGGGCCGGAAAGAACAGAAGATGCGAAAGGAGCGGAGGAGCCGAAGGGAACGAAAGATGCGAAAGGGGCGGAGGGTTCTGGCTGAAATCTCTGACAGCCAGAAAAAATCTTATCTTTTGGTTCTTGTAAAAACCATAAAAACAGAAGCTACCGTGAAATACAAGGGGCCTGTCACATATCCACCTGTTCATCCGGAATTGTGACAAGCCCTGTTTTTATGACTTTTATAGCAGTCTGGCTTCTTATGGCAATCTGACTTTTTATGGCAGTCTGGCTTTTAATGGTTGTCTGACTTTTTATGGCAACCTGACTTTTCATGGCAAGCTCTGAGTTTTCCCTCTGTCGGACTTTTTACCGATATTTTGCCATTATCTAAACACACAAACGTCTCTCTAATAATCATCAACACCAAAACGCGCAAATGCCTCTCAATAATCGTCAATATCAAAATGAGCAAACATCTCTCAATTCTCAATAATCGTCGACATCAAAACGTCTGTCCCGATAATAGAAGTCCCGGTCCGCTTCCGTTATTTTGCGAAGCACCCTGCAGGGATTCCCCGCAGCAATTACATTGTCCGGAATATCTTTTGTGACAATACTTCCGGCCCCGATGACTGCGTTGTCTCCGATGGTCACGCCCGGCATAATGCACGCGTTTCCGCCGATCCAGACGTTGTTTCCAATCGTGATGTCTATCCCGTACTCATATCCCGAGTTGCGCGACTGCGGATGAACCGGGTGCCCCGCGGTATAAATCGAAACATTGGGCGCTATCTGTACATTCTCCCCGATCCGTACCTTTCCCACGTCAAGTACCACAAAATTGTAATTGGCGAAGAAATTTTCCCCGACTTCTATATTGTATCCGTAATCACAGTGGAACGGAGTCTCAATATGAACGTGCTCTCCGGTTTTCCCAAGAATCTGCTTCAGCAAAGCCGTCTGTTCCTCCTGCTGCTCCGGCGGCAGGAGATTATACCGGTAAATGCGCTTTTTATTTTCAAGACGTTCTTCGCTTAAGCCGTCCAGCCATGCTTTGTAGGGCAGGTTGTTCAGCATTCTTTCTTTTTGGTTCATAAAATGTCCTCTTTCGATTGTCGTTATCCATAGCTGCAGTGCGGAAAGGAACAGTCATTTTCAGCTGTTCTCGATCACTAATATATTCCATTCTCTGAATATGAATAAAGGCAGGTGCTATTTATGATATTAAAATTCAATTAACCACTACAACACACCATAAATCCGGTAAATATCTTCAACATTGATCTCTCTGCCCAGTATCGAACATATCTCTTGCGCTCTTGAAAAAAACAGTTTTGCAATTAATTCTCTAACATCCTCCTTTTTCCCCATAATGAATTTGATTATGACAATTGCTGCAAAGTGAAAAAATGTTCTGTTCTCGATCCAGATTCACTCCAAAATAATCTGTAAAAGATATAGGGATTAAATGATGAGGCTCCATATACAACACATGTCCATTTCTGCGTAAAAACGACACATGGGTGGAATTTACTTCACACAAATGGTTTGCCCTGCCAAGTGCTCGCTTAGCCACAGATGGATCGCGCGGATAGATTATACGATTTCCTGAAATACGCGAATTGCGTTTCCTTTCGGGTTCGTTTGGAAAAATATCCTGCACATATGCAGGCTCTATGTCTTCCACAGCTAGCCGCGCAATATAGTGTGCTTCTTCATCCTCTTCATCAAGGGCTATACCATCTGTGTACAGTGGGGCAGAAAAGAGTTTTCGATAGAATTCCAGTGTAAATAAGCGTTTCCCATCTGACGGTATATTTCTCGCCTGCTCGATCAGTTTGCCCAGATACCCTTTCCCTTTCTCTGTAATAATCCAGTTCCCATCTCCGCCATCTTTCATATATCCAGCAATGACCAAATGATGCCGCTCATACGAAAAATTATTCTGCCATTTTGGCTCAGATGGGCGTTTTGCACCCTTTGCATCATTCACATCATTTTTATACCAATAACCGTTGTTAATATGTTTCAGTACCGTACGTCGCCTTCCGCCGCCACCTAATTCATTCAAAGTATAGAGAAGCACCAAACTCATTTGTTCCGCTTGCGTCATCATTCATCGCGCTCTTTCTGAAATAATAAAATAGGATATGTTACAAACTTCTCGATAAAAGCCCCGATAAAATAATTTACTAATTCATCTAATCCCATATCCTGATGTTCCTGATTAAAACGGATTACAGAACACAGCACTTCTCCAATCGCATGTTGCCACACCAGGCTGGGATAATACAAACGTATCTTCGAAAGCTGATAAAGGTTGATATTCGCGCGAGTCGTATAAACAAAAGAAACTTGTTCAATTTCTTGACGATATATCTTACTGCGAAAGTATGCCGCGATATATCGGGGATCAACCCAGTCATCTTTTATTGGCCGTAAACGTTTCAGATAAGCTCCATATACTGCAGCCTGATCATTTAAGGCCACACTGCAGCAAGCTAACTCATCTATAGTCTCGCTTGTTCGATTCAACAGCACATCCCCGCGTTTGATGTAATATTTGGAAGCATCACCATCCGGCAGCTCAACGCAGGCAGGAAGAACTGCCGACAGGAACATGTGGTGAATAACGGTTTTTACGTCCACCATAGGAATTCCCCGCCCAAAGGAATCTTTCTTTGCGGATACACCTCCAAAAATATTATATAAATCGGATAGATACACTTCATTCCAATCTTCAGGGATAGTTTTTGTTTTCCATTTTTGGAGACTTTCACAGAGAGAAAGTGCCGGAATCCGATTGCGCAATATATCTACTGATATATTGAAATTTTCAGATATTTGCTCAAATGAAAGTAACGAGAGTTCTTTCGGAAGCGTGTACAAATTGGGGCTCAGAATGTAGTGTTTTTGAGCAATCTCTGCTATAGATGCCACAGCATACCATTCTGTTTTCTCCAGTCGTTTACCATTCCGATATTGACACAGAAGATCAGAAATTTTTTTGCCGTCTTGCTCTCCAAAAAGATCCATCTGCCTTGCATCAACAAAAAGTACCGTATCATGTGCGGAGGGGCCGCCTATAATCCATGCGCAGCAGGGAATCTTCGTTCCGGAAAAAAGCCCTGCCGGAAGAGCAAGAATCGCTTCAATCCGTCCATCAAGAAGAATTTGTTTTCGAATCCCGCGCTCTGCAAGATTCTGAGTGGTTAGCGTTCCATTCGGCAAAAGTATAATCGCAGATCCATTGGGGGACAAGTGGCCAATGATGTGTTGAAGCCACGCAAAATTAGCGTTTTTCCGCGGGGGACATCCATATTGCCAATGTATATTCCCGTTTGCAATGCCGTTTTCACACCAATCGGAAGAATTAAACGGCGGATTGGCAAGGATGTAATCAAAATATTGATTTGCGTGTAAATCCTCCACAAGTGTATTGGCTGGATATGTCCCCAAATCCGCGGAAAGACCTTGCAGCATAAGATTCATTTGGCAAATAGAAAATGCTTCCTGATTAAGTGTTTGCCCATACAACAGCAGTTTTTTGTCAGGATGAGAAAGGGCTGCGCTGCACAGCATTGCACCGCTTCCGCAGCAGGGATCATATACTTTCCCGTCATGTTCAATTCCCAGCAGTTCTACCATCAGCTGAACAACTTGTTTAGGCGTATAAAAATCACCGAAGTTAAATGAACTGGTCCGCATTTTTCGCGCCAAATAATACTCAAAAATAACAGATAGAGTGTTATTATCTGCTGATATATTTGAGAGCAGATGTATAATATCTCTCAGGACATACTCATCCACCGCAACAGCACACAAGCGTTCATCCATATTTGCAGCGAATAACAGATTGGATTTTATTCGGTCAAGGGCATATTTTATTACAGAAAAAATGGAGCCATCAGTCTTGCATGCCTCTCGCACGATCATGTCCCACAGGATTTCTCCGTTATCGCATGTTATCGCTTTGCTCCAACGCAGCGTCTCATCTGATGTTGTGGAAATATATTTAATCAACAATAAACAATTTAACACATCGGGGTCTATACCAGATGCAAGGTTTAATATCTTTACAATTAGCAGCCGCTCACTGTTCATCAGCATCCTCCGTTTATTTCCTCTGCTCAGTCTAAGACGCTGTAATTCTTCACGTATTCGTTTCATATATCCGCTGGCCAAATAATTACCTCTTATCCCATGTCACGAATATTATATATAATTCGTGGCATTTTTTCAACATCTCTATCACTATTGCACAGGGTTGTTTCATGAAGTATTACAGCCAGTTCCGTCTGGTTTTCTCCTTCTATCACCTTTACCTGAATCTGTCTT
>CANRIG010000011.1 GCA_947630595.1 uncultured Lachnospiraceae bacterium
AAAAATGTATAATTCCCATAACCCTCGTAAAATCAGCCGATTTATTTATTTTAATTATTCTTCGTGAAACAACCCTGTTACAGGATTTGAGACTGTCTGAAAAACCTTTTCCTCGGGGTGCGGCAGTCCATTGTCCACGAGATCCTCGTTACATCTGTCTGCCTGCGGCGGACTGCATCCGCCTCAGGACAGACATCTGTCTCGGATATGTGGACAATCAGACTGCCGCAGGCCCCTTCGGAGGTTTTGCAGACAGTCTTAAAATACCCGGAAAAGCGCCGGCCGGGCCAAATCGCTGCGTCCAGCTCCGTTTTACCTGGATCAGATTTTTTGCCCAAGCCAGATTTTTATCTTGGCTAGATTTTTACCTTGGCCAGATTTTGATTTTCTCCGACTCTATCCCCTCAAACGGGCCCGCCGTCGGCGTGACGCTCCGGTGCCGTCCGAAGAAGTCCTGGTTAAATACGATCGGGGCGCCGTCCGGCTGTTCGTATTTCTGCTCCGGCTCAAAGGCCTCCCCGAGCACCTCCGTGGAAATCATACCCTTGTTTTCCACCGGCAGGCAGCCGTACAAATTGGTTTTCAGGAACCAGCCGTCCTCGCGCTGCTCCACGGAAAGCTGAATTTCATGCTCCGTGTCCGCATAGGCGTCCTTTTCCTTCTCCCATGCCTTTGCGCCGTTGTAGTAGCAGTTGCCGGCCGCCCACACGGGAAGCGGAATATAATACCGGTCGCTCGGGGCGGAACCCATGCCGCAGTAGCCCTCGAACTCCGCTGCCCACTCTTCTTCCGTCATATATCCGTTGTACGGCCAGGTGCCGGTCAGCACATTGTAATCATCCCACTCGTCCGGCGTGTCCATCTGCTGTCTCATGAACGCGCGGATGGGCTGCTGCACAAAAATGTTGTTGTAGAAGCGCATATCGCCGTGGAGAATCGTCATAAACCCGGCGATCTCCGTGCGGTGCGGCACATGGTAGGGCGTGTAGCGCGGCGATTTTTTCGTCTTTGACCCGTTGTCCACGCCGCGTCCCACCGCCGTGAAGGCCCCGGCAATCAGGTTGTGGACGAGCGCCACGCCCTGCGTCGGCAGCTTCACGGAGCGCTCCGACAAAAGCAGGTTGTGGTCGATCAGCGTCGGGCCGTGCGATACCTCCACAAAAATATCGTCGCCGATGCCGGTCATGCCCTCCTCGCACATCAGATGATCGAACGGCAGGGCGTTGTGATGGAAGATGTTCTGGGTCACGCGGGTGCCCTGCGCCTGCCAGTCGAGCCAGAGCCCTCTGGTGCAGTGATGGAAGTGGTTCCTGCGGATGATCACGTCGATGGCCGCATGCATCTTGATTCCGCCGATCTCAGCCCCGGCCAGATTCTGCTTGTTGTTGATATGGTGAATGTGGTTGTCCTCGATCAGGGAGAACGCGCCTCCCAGATGGCCGACAATGCCGGTCTGCCCGCAGTCGTGAATCTCGCAGCGGCGGATGATGTGGCTGCCGATCCGTTCCTTCGTCCAGCCCTCCCGCTGCGCCTGGCAGATCGCGTCCCGCTCCGTCTGCGTCCCGTCCTTGAATTTCTTTTTCATCCATTTGTTGTCGTTTTCCGGCTGCAGGTATTTCCCGAGGGAAATGCCGCTGCACTTGGACTGGAAAATCTCGCAGTCCTCGATGATCCAGCCTTTCGACCAGTGCGGGCCCACCATGCCCTCCTGATAGGCCGTGGGCGGCGCCCACTGCGTAGCCGCCCTGCACACGGTAAACCCGGACAGGGTGATATAGCCCACGCCTTCCCTGGACGGATAAAAACAGTTGCGGCGCACATTGATCTCCACCGATTCGCGGTTGGGGTCCGCGCCCTGGAAATTGGCGTAAAGAACC
This sequence comes from uncultured Lachnospiraceae bacterium, assembly GCA_947630595.1. Classification (GTDB taxonomy): domain Bacteria; phylum Bacillota; class Clostridia; order Lachnospirales; family Lachnospiraceae; genus Choladousia. Next base: position 1,878 of record CANRIG010000011.1, read on the forward strand.
GTGCAGCCGTCCTGCTGCTCGGCATACCACGTGTAAACGCTGAAATCCGGATCCCAGGAAGCCCTGTACACCTGCGGCCGCAGCACCTGCTCCAGCGACGCTGCCTCATAGAGCGACTTGTCGTTCAGATAAACCTCTCCCGTGTGGGCAAGAAACGACGCGTCAAACCAGTCCCCCGCCACCAGCGTGGTATAGGGATTGTAGCCGCCGAACAGCCCGTTGGGAATCGTTGCCTTCCAGACGGTGCCCTCCACCGGCGTCCAGTTTTTCACCGGCTCCGCGCCTGTGATCACCGCTTTTCCCTTTTTCTCCGAGCGGTAAACGATTCTCCGCTCCGGCTCTCCCGCATGCGCGGGGTCCACATATTCCCGGTAGATGCCGGGCGCTACCAGCACCTCGTCCCCGGGAGCCGCGACCGCGGCCGCTTCCGTGATGGTCTGAAAAGGCTTTTCCCTGGTCCCGTCGCCGCCCGGCGCCGCGGAACCGTTCACATGATAAATCATATTTTTCCGTCCTTTCTGCTGTAATCTTCTCCGTACAGGTGAGTATAACCCCAAAGCCGCCTTCTGGCAATACTTTCCTGTTTTTAGAAATTATTTTCTGTCAATATTAAGAAAAAATTCTTTTTGAGTTTCCTATTATTTTGTGATAAACTGAAATCAAAGAGAAAGAAGGTGATTTTTATGAAGAAATTCGTCAATAATATTCAGAAAATTCTGCGCCGCGCCGCTGCCGCCGCCCTGTTTGTATTCTGTCTGGGCGGGGCGCTGACCGCGCACGCAGAGCCGAATGCCTATGACCTGATCGTGCCCGACGCCGACACCCGCTATTACACGGACGAGGAGATCCGCGACATGCCGCTGCAGGTCGTGTGCTACGGCAAAAATGAAATTTATGCGCGCCACGGCCGGATGTTCGTGTCCAGAGAGCTGGACGAATATTTCCGCCTGCAGCCGTGGTACTCCGGCACCGTAATGCCGGAGAGCTTTTCCCCCAGCGTCTTCAACGCTTACGAGCAGGCCAACATCTCCCTCCTGAGCGAGCGCGAGAAAGCGCTCAATCAGAACGGCTATGCGCTGGACCAGCCCGGCTACAGCTTTGACGCCGTCACCGATTACATCGCCGCCCGCTCCGGCACGGCGCCAGGCACGACGGGCGGGATCGGCGAGAACGCCGTGTGCGACAACCACAACCAGATTTTCTCCACGGAGTGGTTTTCCTTCGACATCCCGGACGCCTGGATGCCCGGCTTTGTCTATGAGCTCAACGAGGATTCCATCAATTTCTGCTGCGGCCTGGTGTGGAACAACGGCAAAATGAAAGGCACCATCTGCACCATCCTGCGCTCCGAGGAATGGCACCCGGCGGACTACTATCCCGCCGCGGATTATCTGGGCGACGGCCTGGGCTACTCCTACTACCTGCTCTATCCGACCGACGTGCAGTACGATCCGTCCAGCAGCGCGGAGCTGCAGAGCTATCTGTCGATGTCTCTGGCGGTGCCGGAGGTCAAGGACAGCTTTCGGATTTACTGATCCGCTTTAATAATAGAGGAAAATCGGGAACCGCTCCTGCATATGCTCGTAAATGACCTGCGCCGCGTCGTACGGCAGATTCACACAGCCGTGCGACCCGTTGGTCTGGTAAATGCTGCCTCCGAACGCATTCCTCCAGGGCGCGTCGTGCAGCCCCTGGCCGTCGTGGAACGGCATCCAGTACGTCACCTCTTCCTCCCAGGTATCGCCCTTGAGCGTCTCGGGGCTCTTTTTGTAGGGAATCGTAAACACGCCGGTGACGGTCCCGCGGTCGTCCCGCGGCAGGCCGGAGACCACGTCCGTCTCGATGATCAGCTCTCCGTCCATATAAAACCACAGGTGCTGCTGGGAGAGATTGACCTCCACGTAGTTGCCGCAGATGTCGTCGCGGCCGTTGCGCCGGTAGCCCTTGACCGCATAGACCGGCTCCCGCTCCACCGCCGTGTTGCTCTGGATATCCGCAATCATCTGCGCCGCCTCGGCGTCCCGGTCGATCTGGTAGCCGTAATCGCTGGACTCGTATGACACGGTATGCCCGTCGTGCGCCACGAAATCGCGCTCATAGTACAGCGTGTCGTAGCGGTCCGCCAGCGCATAGACGTAATTGTAGACATCCTCCTCGCGCAGCGTCGCCTGCGCGCCGTCGATGTCCAGCCAGCCTTTCACCGTGTTCCAGTCCACCACCTCTTTCGTATCGCCGAAGGTCAGCGTGACCCGGGCCTTGCAAAAGGTATTGTAGGCCTGCATCTGGTCGTTCAGCGCGCGGTCGTCCTGCGTCACCGCCGGCAGGAAGTAAAACGAATCCGGCACCGCCAGGCTCGCGTCCGCCTGCGGCCGCGTCTGGGACGTCAGCTTGTCGGCGAAATCCCGTACCAGCACGCGCAGATCGGCGTCGTCCATCTCGTTGCCGTAGACTTCGGGCTGGATGTAGTATTCCACGCCGTCATATTCCAGGCTGGCGTCCACGCTGGCCGTGCGCGGCTTTGCGAACCGCGACGCCGACACCGCCGTATTGAACACCTTTTCGTCAAACTCAAACGGAATCTCGATCTCAAATTCATTTCCGCCCAGCAGGCTGAACAGCAGGCGCAGGTTCTGCCTGCGCATGCAGCCCTGAATCCGCTCCAGCAGCTCCATGCGGTCGATCGTGTAGCCCATCTCCGCCAGCGTCAGCGTCAGCGCGCTCTCTCCGCCCTCGCTCAGCTCGAGCTTCGGCGCGCTGAAATCGCGCTCCATGGTCTCCAGCACCTGCTTGCAGGTCTGCCCCGCCACATCGTATCCATTCAGCTTTGTTTCCTCAAAAAAAAGACCGCTGTTTGCCCGGTTATACAGGTAATATCCAAGTGCGCCCAGCCCGGCGACGAGCAGGCAGACCACAACGGTCACAACGATCTTTCGTCCATGCTTTTTCTTTTTCAACTTCCGCCACTTACCCTTCTGACTTATCAATTATTCCGGAAGCTCTTCCCCCCCCAAAAAGCGTTCCTTTCATAATATTGCACCATTCACAGAAAATAGTCAAGTGGGCAGGTTTATTTTTCTCAAAATCGTATCCATGCGCCGCGGGCAGCGTCAGGTCTCAAAGATCACCCTGATCTCCGTGCCTTTCCCCACCTCGCTGTGCAGCTCAATCCGGGCGTGGTGCTGCGCCACGATGTGCTTGACGATGGCCAGGCCCAGGCCGGTGCCGCCGGTCGATTTGGAGCGGCTCTTGTCCACCCGGTAAAACCGCTCAAACACGCGCTCCCGGCTCTCCTCGGGAATGCCGATGCCGGTGTCCTTCACCGTGAGCACCGTCTGCGCGCCCCGCGCCTGGGCCGTCACATCCACGCGGCCGCCCGGGCGGTTGTAGCGGATGGCGTTGTCGCAGAGGTTGAACAGCAGCTCCTCCATCATGCCCCGGTCAGCGTGAATCAGGCAGCGGCTCCCATGGCAGTGCAGCGAGACGCCGTGATCAGCAGCGCTGAACTCCAGCATTTCCACGCAGCTTTCGGCCACCTCATGGAGGTCCACCTCGCTGTGCGCCGCCACGGCATGGCCGCCGTCCAGCTCCGAGAGGCGGATGGTATCGTTGATCAGCGTCAGCAGCCGGTTGGCGTTGCGGTGAATCTCCCCGGCAAAGCGGCTGACCTCGTTCTCCCCGGCAATCCCGGTCTCGATCAGCTCCGCGTAGCCGGAAATCGCGGTCAGCGGCGTTTTCAGCTCGTGGGAGACATTGGCCGTAAATTCCTGGCGCATGTTTGCGCTGCGGAGGATGTCGCTGTGCTGCTGGCGGATGGTGGTGATAAACGGCACCAGCTCCTCGTAGGCGTCGATCCCGCCGGCATGGTCGATGTCCGCCGCCAGCCGCTCGATCGGCCGCACGATGCCGGCCGTGATATAGCGGGACAGAAACAGGCAGATCAGAAACATCACGGCGCCGATGGCGACGATGCCGTACGTCGTGTTGTAAAACACGCGCCAGATGCTGTCCGCCTCCCTGCTGATGCGCAGGATATCGCCGTCTTCCAGCGTCAGCGCATAATAATACATATCCCGGTCGAGCGTGTCCGAATGCCGCACGACATAGCCCTCGCCGCCGTCTAACGCCTCCTGAATCTCGGGCCGGCCGGCGTGGTTGTCCATCGCCTCGCTGCCGGTCTGGCTGTCAAACAGCACCACGCCCTCCGGATCGATCACCGTCACCCGCAGTTCCTCAGGCGGAGACGCGTATTCCCGCCGCAGCGCCTCCCCGGAGGGGGCCATGCCGCGCAGGATCTCGGCATAAGTCTGCATATCGTGAATGATCTGGCTGCGGTACATATGATGAAAGACGGCAACCGCCATAAAGAGGGTCGCCGCCAGGGTCAGAAACGCCGTCAGCAGCAGATACCGGTTGATCTTCTTTTTCATTTCCCGTCACTCTCCCGTCAGCATGTAGCCGACGTTGCGCACCGTCCGGATCATCGCGCCCGCATCCCCGAGCTTCTGGCGCAGCGTCTTGATGTGCATGTCCAGCGTCCGCGACTCGCCCTCAAAGTCCGTGCCCCAGACGCGGTCGAGAATCACGTCCCGCGAGGCCACGATGCCCGCGTTCAAAAGCAGCAGCTTCAGCAGCTCGTACTCCTTGTAGGTCAGCTCGCACGGCCGGTCGCCGGCAAACACCGCCCGCCGCTCGTCGTCCATGAAAATCGGCCCCAGGCGGATCAGGCGCTCCTCCTCCATGCCGCGGCTGCGGCGCAGCAGCGCCTTGACCCGGGAAATCAGCTCCATCACGCCGAACGGCTTGGTGATGTAATCATCCGCGCCGATGTCCAGCCCCTTTACCTTGTCGATCTCCGTAGTTTTGGCCGTCGCCATGATGATCGGCAGCCGGCGCGTCTCCGCGGCCGCGCGCAGCCGCTTCACCATCGACAGGCCGTCCTCGTCCGGCAGCATGATGTCCAGCAGCGCCAGCGCCGGCACTTTCTCTTTCAGCCTCGCATAAAACGCAGAGGCGCAGTCAAAGCCCTGCACCTCGTAGCCCGCATTTTTCAGCGCGAACATCTCGATCTCGCGGATGTTCTCGTCGTCTTCCACAATATAAATCAATGCCATTTTTGCGCTCTCCCTGCGTATTTCCGAACTATGCCTCCGGGGCGTGACCATCCATTGTACACGAGATCCTCGTTACATCTGTCTGCCTGCGTCGGACTGCCGTCCGCCTCAGGACAGACATCTGTCTCGGATATGTGTACAATCGGATGGCCACAGGCCCCTCCGGATAACTTACAGACAGTCTCCTGAAATCCTGCCGGATATTCCGAATCTATGAAACTCCGGTATTGTTATACTACCCGATCTGCAGGTAAAATGCAACATCGGGATGCCTCCGCAGTCCACAGCAGCCCGGCATTTACCGCGCAGGCTGCATCCGCGCCCGCATATCCACCCGGGGCGTGCCTTTGACGCGCTCCGGGAGCGCGTATTTCTCCTTGTATTTGCGGAACTGGTCGCGGAACTGGCGGTTATCCTCATAGCGCAGCGAGTTCAGGTACTCGTGCCTGCCGTAGACGTCGTTTTCCGCCTGAATCATGCAGACCGCGATGTTGGAGCAGTGGTCTGCGATGCGGTTGTAGCTGGTGGTCAGGTCGGATAAGATGAAGCCCAGCTCGATCGTGCAGCGGCCCTCGCGCAGACGGTCGATGTGGCGCTTTTTCATCTCGTCGCCCAGATCGTCGATGACCTCCTCCATCGGTTCCACGTCGAAGGCCATGGCGGTATTTTCCTCTTTCAGTGCCTCCATGGAGATGCGGGCCACCTCCCGCACCGCCGCCGAGAACACCTCCAGCTCGCCCACCGCCGCCTCCGAGAAGGCCAGATTTTTCTCGTAGATTTCCCGGGCCGCAGAGGCGATGCTCACCGCGTGGTCGGAGATGCGCTCGATGTCGCCGATGCAGTGCAGCAGCATCGACAGCGTGTGGCTGTCCTTCGTCTGCATCTCATGCTTCGCCGCCTGCACCAGATAGGTGCCGAGGCGGTCCTCATATTTATCCACGACGCTCTCCGCCTCCGTCACCTGCTCCAGGATGCGCTCGTCAAACGTGTCCAGCAGCGAGATGGCCGCGTCCAGCGACCCGAGCGTCACCTCCGCCATCTTCGCGCAGGCCACGCGGCACTGCGCCATTGCCAGCGCCGGGTTCTCCAGGAAACGGCTGTCCAGCGCCGACAGGCCCTCGAGGCTCTTTTCCACCGTATGCTCGTCGCCCTGGCGGTCGCGCACCGTCCACTGCGCCAGCTTCACCAGCACCTTATGAAACGGCAGCCACAGAAGCGTCGCAAACACATTGAAAAAGGTATGCACGACGGCGATTCCGGCCGCGCCGGCCGCCTGTGTGAGAAACGAAAAATGCACCGCCGCGTTGACCGCGTAAAACAGGATCATAAAAATGATGGTGCCGATCAGGTTGAAATACAGGTGCACGAACGCCGTGCGCTTGGCGTTTTTGCGGGCCCCGATGGCCGAGATCAGCGCCGTCACGCAGGTGCCGATGTTCTGGCCCATGATGATCGGGATCGCCGAGCCGTAGGAGACCGCGCCGGTCGCGCACAGCGCCTGCAGAATACCGACCGAGGCCGACGAGCTCTGGATGATCGCGGTCAGCACCGCGCCGGCCAGCATGCCCAGCACCGGATTTTCAAACATCAGAAACAGGTTGGTGAACTCCGGCACGTCCGCCAGCGGCTTCACCGCCCCGCTCATGGTCTCCATGCCGGTCATCAGCACCGCGAAGCCGACCATGATCGCGCCGGCGTCTTTCTTTTTGTCCTTTTTGGAAAACAGCAGAAAGGCCACGCCGATGATCGCCAGGATCGGCGAAAACGACGACGGCTTCAGCATTTTAATCAGAAAATTGTCACCCTGCAGCCCCGACAGGCTCAGAATCCAGGAAGTGATCGTGGTGCCGATGTTGGCGCCCATGATGATGCCCACCGCCCGCTGCAGCGTCATGATGCCGGAGTTTACAAAGCCGACCACCATGACCGTGGTCGCCGACGACGACTGAATCACCGCCGTCACGGCCGCGCCCAGCAGCACGCCGCGGAAAATATTGGAGGTCAGCTTCTCCAGTATCTTTTCCAGCCGGCCTCCGGACGCCCGCGACAGCCCGTCCCCCATCACGTGCATTCCGTACAGGAACAGGGCCAGGCCGCCGATCATTGTCAATACGCTAAATATGTCCATACGCTTTCCTCCAGCCTCCGCACCGCTCTTCGCCCGGTGCAGTCCGAAAGTAATCTAACAGGCCGACGTAAAATCCACAGCCAGTTTATGTAAAATCTGTGTAAAATATCCCGTATTCCGGTTATGGAACAGCGCTGCCCTGCAATTTTTCCGCACGAAAATCAGACAGGCGAAGCCGGATCGCCCTGCGGAGCGAACAGCTGGTAAGCCTCCTCGCCGCTGCGGTGAATCCCGTTGATGGAAAATTCCACCCATTCGCCGATGTTGGTCGCGTGGTCGCCGATGCGCTCGTAGTACTTGGCAATCATCAGCAGGTCCAGAACCTGGTCGCTGGTAAAGCCGGCGCTATTTTCATTGAGGCTCCGGCGCGCCTCCAGAAACAGCCGGTCGAGCACGTCGTCGCTGTCGATCACCTCCCGCGCCAGCGCCAGGTCGCGGTCGATGTAGGCGGCAATGCTCTTGTTGACCATCTTCATCGTAAATTCCGCCATCTCGGCGATGCACACGCCCCGCACCGGGACGTCGATGCTGCCGGTTTCCAGGATTTCCGCAATGTCCGTGGCCTGGTCGCCGATGCGTTCCATGTCCGTGACCATTTTCAGGGCCGCCGAAATGCGGCGCAGGTCCGTGGCCACCGGCTGCTGCCGGAGCAGAAGCTGGATGCAGAGCGCCTCCACCGTGTGCTCTTTCTCGTCGATCTCCTTTTCCATCCGGTTGATCTCCGCCACCTGTTCCCCTCGCAGTTCTCTGGAGAGCAGCAGACGGTAGGTTTTCATAATCGCCTGCTCGCAGAGCGTGCCCATGTCCAGCAGCTCCTTCTGCAGCTGCGCCAGCTTTTCCAGGTATCTCTCCCGCATATTATCCGAACCTCCCTGTAATATATTCCTCTGTTTTCCTGTTTTTCGGCATGGAAAACAGCGCCATCGTATCGTCGTACTCGATCATCTCGCCGAGCAGGAAGAAAGCCGTGCGGTCGGAAATCCGCGCCGCCTGCTGCATATTATGTGTGACAATTACGATCGTATAGTTCTCCTTCAGCCCGCTGACCAGATCCTCGATTCTGGAGGTTGAGATCGGGTCCAGCGCCGAGGTGGGCTCATCCATCAGCAGCACCTCCGGTTCCACCGCCAGCGCCCGCGCGATGCAGAGCCGCTGCTGCTGCCCGCCCGACAGCCCGAGCGCGCTCTTTTTCAGGCGGTCCCGGACCTCGTCCCAGATGGCCGCGTCCCGCAGCGCCTTTTCCACGATTTCATCCAGCCTGCCGCGGGAACGGATGCCGTGCGTGCGCGGCCCGTAGGCGATGTTGTCGTAGATGCTCATCGGAAACGGGTTCGGTTTCTGAAAGACCATGCCCACGCGCTTCCGAAGCAGATTGACGTCCATGTCCCCGTAAATGTCTTCGCCGTCCAGCGTCAGCGTGCCCGTGATCCGGCAGCCCTCCACCAGATCGTTCATGCGGTTCAGCGATTTGAGCAGCGTCGACTTGCCGCAGCCGCTGGGCCCGATGAAAGCCGTGATTTTATTGCCCGGAATATCAAGTGTGATATTTTTGAGGGCCTGAAAGTCGCCGTAAAACAGGTCGGCGTTTTTAATTTCGATTTTTCCCATATGTCCTCCGTCTGATATGTTCCTGCGCCCGTCTGCAGTCCCGCCGCGTCCTTTCTGAGACGCCGGCCTGCCGCCGCGCCCCGTGCGCTCACCCCTGCCGCTTCATCAGGCTCCGCGCGCAGGCCGTGGAGAGCGCGTTCAGCGCCAGCACCACCGCCAGCAGCACAACCGCCGTCGCGTACGCCTGATCCATGTAGATGCCCTCGGTGGAGAGCACATACATGTGTACTGCCAGCGAACGCCCGGAATCCATGAGGCTGGAGACCATTTTGGTCGCCGTGCCCGCCGGGTACAGCACCGCCGCCGTCTCGCCGACGATGCGGCCCGTCGCCAAAACGACGCCGGAGAGAATGCCGGGAATCGCGGTCGGCAGCACCACCCGGAAAATGGTGCGCAGCTTTCCCGCGCCCAGCCCGAACGAAGCCTCACGGTAGGCGTCGGGAACGCTGATCAGAGCTTCCTCGGTGGTGCGGATGACCAGCGGCAGAATCATGATCACCAGAGTCATCGACCCTGCCAGCAGCGAATAGCGCCATTTCAGAGCCGTGCAGAAAAACAGCAGGCCGAACAGGCCATATATAATAGAAGGAATGCCCTGCAGCGTCTCCGTTGTGATGCGGATCAGGCCGACCATGCGGCTTCCTTTTTTTGCGTATTCCACTAAATAGACCGCGGCGAAAATGCCCAGCGGAACGGCGATCAGCAGCGCCGTCGCGGTGATGATCAGCGTATTGATCAGCGCCGGCATCAGCGATACGTTATCCGTTGTGTAGTTCCAGGAAAACAGCTCCGGCGACAGGTGCCGCACGCCCTTGATTACGATAAAACCCACCAGAAAGACCAGCGCCGCCATCACCAGCAGCGCGGCCAGCCAGACCAGCGCGGCTACCGCGGCGGCGAGCGGATGCCGTCCGGCATACCGCAGGAAGCCGCCCGGGGATTTGTTCTTTTTTGTATTCCGATTATTCATAGAGAGTTCTCCGTTTCAGCGCCGACACGCAGAGATTGATGATCAGGATAAACACAAACAGCACCACGCCGGTCGCAATCAGCGCTTCCCGGTGCAGGTCGGTCGCATAGCCCATCTCCATCACGATATTGGTCGTCATCGTGCGCAGCCCTTTCAGCAGTCCCTGCGGCATCCAGGTCTGATTGCCCGCGACCATGATCACCGCCATGGTCTCGCCGATGGAACGCCCGACGCCCAGCACGATCCCGGCAATCACGCCGGACTTCGCCGCCGGCAGCACCACGCAGAACACGCTGCGCTCATGCGTGGCTCCCAGCGCCAGCGAGCCCTCGTAATAGTGCTCCGGGACGCTGCGCAGCGCCGGCTCCACCACTCCCGTGACCGTCGGCAGAATCATAATCCCCAGCAGCAAAGAAGCCGTCAGCATCGTGCTTCCGTCCTGCCCGGTCAGGCGGCGCATCAGCGGCACGATCCAGACAAGGCCGAAAAAGCCGTACACCACGGAGGGGATGCCCGCCATCAGATTAACCATCGCTTTCAGGACCGGATACAGCCGCTTCGGACAGTAGAAGGCCAGAAATACGGCGGTCAACAGCGCGGTCGGCACCCCGATCAGCACCGAACCCGCCGTCACGTAAATGCTGCCCAGGATAAAGGGCAGAATCCCGTACAGATCATTGGAGGGCTTCCATTTCTGCCCGAACAGGAAATCCGGCAGCCCGATTTCCAGCATCGCCGGAATCCCGTTGGCAAAGAGAAAGATACAGATCAGCACCACCGCCAGCACCGACGTGCAGGCCGCCGCCAGAAACAGAACCCTCATGATCCGTTCTGAATATTTTCCTTTCATTGCAGTTCTTCCCAGGTCGTGATTTCACCCGTGAAAATCGCTTTCACCTGTTCGCTCGTCATTTCCGTCATGCCATTATCGTTGTTGACGATCACCGCGATGCCATCCTGCGCGATCACGGTCGGGGTCAGGCCCGCTTCCAGCTCGCTGTCCTTCAGTTCGCGGGACGCCATGCCGATGTCGCACAGCCCGTCGATCGCGGAGGTCATGCCCGTCGTCGAATCGCTCTGCTGCACCTCGATCTCCACCTTGTCGTTGACCGCCTGATACGCCTCGGCCAGCTTCTCCATCACCGGCGTCACCGAGGAAGAACCGGCCACGACCACCTTGCCCTCGGCCTCGCCGCCTGCAAACGCCTCCGGCTCGCCCACGGAAATATAGCCTTCCTCGCTGATCACGTTCTGGCCCTCCTCGCTCATGATATAAGCGATGAAGTCCGCCGCCGCGTCGCTCACCTCGCCGGTGGTCGCAATGTTGAACGGGCGCACTACCTTGTAGTCGCCGGACAGGATATTCTCAGCCGTCGCATCCACGCCGTCGATCGCCAGCGCCGTCACGGTGTCGTTCAGGGAGCCGAGGGAAATGTAGCCGATCGCGTTCACGTCGCCCTCCACCGTGCTCATCATCACGGACGTACTGTTTGTGATCTTTGCGGCTTCCGTAGTGTTGTCCACCTTCTCGCCGTCCTCATTCTCCTCTTCAATGCCGAGCAGCTCAATGAACGCGCCCCGCGTGCCGGAGCCGTCCTCCCGCGAGCAGATCGTAATATTGCCCTCGGCCGCCGCCGCGCTCATGCCGATGCCCGCCGTCATCACTGCTGCCATTGCCAATGCCACTGTTCTTTTTTTCATAATAAAATCAACCTCCTGAAATGTTATGTCTGTCTTGCTCAAGACAACCACATTTTAGGAGGTTAAAGTAAAATTCACCAGCACGGTAATGTAAAAACTATCTATGATTCAGGTCAAGTGTTCTTCACCTGATACATATCCTCAAGCGTAATCAGGCGCACATCTCCGCCTGCCGCCCGCCGGACAAGCGGACCGGTAAACCCGGATTTGGAAAACAGATAATAATATCGCCGCGAAAAATGCCCCATAGCTTCTCCGTAATCTTCCATCAGCCGCAGTTCATCCTCGCCCACCGGACTGTCCGTATATTTGCACGAACCTATAATGCCGCGGTCATCCTCTGCGGAGGTTACTACCAGATCGATCTGCACCTGTCTGTGCGTCTTTGGATGGCCGCCCCACCACTGCCCAGCCTTTCCAAGCGCAAAAGGAAGCTCCTGATCATAGAACAGGACAAAGTCCCGGCACATTCTCTCAAAGATTTTCCCCATATAATCCGGCAGCCTGCGTGCGACAGCCGTCGGATAGGACTGTTCAATTCTGCCCGACTGCACCGCCGACATATTGCGCGGTACAAAGGTATACCAGAAATGGAAAAACTGATCTTCTATCCGATAATAAGTCTTCTTCCCGCCGGATGCCGTCACCGGCGTTTCCTTCGCAATAATTCCAAGCGTCATCAAATTTGCCATGTATTTCGTACACAGACCCGTGTCGATTCCCACAGTCGTCGAAATCTCCGACAATTTGGTTTTTCCTGACGCGATCGCGGTGATGATGGCATTGTACATAGCCGGTTCCCGCATTTCCTGCTTCATCAGATTGGAAGGCTCCTCATACAGCATTGCATTGCGCTGAAACAGATTTTCCAGCAAATTTTCCTGAACAGACTGATCCGGGGAAAACTGCTCCAGATAAAGGGGAATCCCGCCGGTAATCCCATACATCAGCGCCCGGTCCTCACAGGAATAGTTTGGAAACCAGCGGCCGGTATCTAAATAGTCAAACGGCAAAATCTTAAACTGCGCTGTTCTCCGTCCATAAAGCGGGCTCTGATAACCCAGCACCTGATTTTCCATAAAACTCATGGAGGAGCCGCAAAGAATCAAAAACAGCTTTGTCTGTTTGAACTGATGATCCAGAAAATTCTGCAGGAGCGAAGAAATCCCCCGCTCCGCCTGCGCGAGATATGGATATTCATCAATGACCCAGACAAGCCGTTTCCCCTCCGCCGCTTCCGCTATCTTCATAAACGCGTCCGCAAAACTGCGGTAAATCAGGCCCGCACTGCTTTTGCCGGACAGCGTCTCCGAAATGGCCTCGGATAATGCCTCCAGATTCTGTTCGGCACTGCTCTCCTGCGCCGCAAAAAAGACGGTCGGTTTCCCTTTGCAGAACTCGTTGATCAGCGTAGTCTTCCCGACACGGCGGCGTCCGTATATAATGGCAACCTCAAGTCTGCCGCTGCCATACATGCGATTCAGCTTTGCCAGTTCCTGTTCCCGTCCGATAAACATAATTTCCTCCAAAAACTGAACTATGATATAGTATATTATAGTTCAGTTTTTCTGATGAGTCAATCGCAAAATCATCTGTGTTTTTGCAGACAAAATGCCAGGGGAAATAAATGCTTACCGCGCTGCGCCCAGCGCCGCATCCAGCGCCGCTCTCAGCTTTTCCTTGCAGTCGGAATAACTCTCCGACGGATGCGCCTCGTACAGCTTCGTCTCCCCGGCAAACACCGTGGGAACATAATAATAATCGTATTGTTCCGCAAGCTCCGGCCGGCGGCTTTCCTCAATCCAGTCCACCGCGACTCCGGCGTAGGCCGCGTTCTCTTTTACAAGCTCATCCAGCGCCCGGCGCGCGTTGCGGCAATAAGGGCAGTCTTCGAGATAAAATAAGGTAAGTTTTTTCATGGAAATCTCCTCCTTCGCTATAGTAAATTTATGATCTGCAGGGGGCTGCCGCTGTAATTGATTTATGATCCGCAGAGATGTCGCCGGACACAATAAGATTACGGCAAACCCTGGCTGGTATTTTACGATAATCCTGGCTCGTTCTGTCTGGTATTTTGCGGCAACTCCGGCCTGTCCTGTCTGGTATTTTACGGCAACCCAGGCTCGTTCTGTTGCCCGGGCTGTCAAAAACCCGCGGAAAACGCGGTTATATCGAAAGTATCTCCGCCAGCCGGCGAATGTATTCCGGCGTGGTGCCGCAGCAGCCGCCGACAATCTGCGCGCCGCATGCGACCAGCCGCTTCATAGCCGCCGCAAACTGCTCCGGCGTCATGCTGTAATGCGCCGTTCCGTTCTCGTCCATCGTCGGCATCCCGGCGTTCGGCTTGGCGATCACCGGCACTTTCGCCACTGCTTTCATGGAGGCCACGACTGCTTCCAGCTGGTCCGGGCCCACGGAGCAGTTGAGGCCCACCGCCGCCGCGCCCATGTCCTGCAGCGATTCTACCATATCGACGGCATTTCCGCCGTAAAGCGCGCTGCCGTCCGCTTCCAGCGTCAGCGTGCACATCACGGGCAGGTCGCAGACCGACTGCGCTGCGTCCAGCGCCACCAGCGCTTCCTCTGCATTCAGCAGCGTCTCCGCCACCAGCAGGTCCGCCCCGGCATCCGCCAGCGCGCGAATCTGCTCCCGATAAGTCTCATATAATTCCTGATAGGTCAGCTCCCCGCGCGGCTCCAGCATTTTGCCGGTCGTCGTCATATCGCCCGCCACATAGACCGGTCTTGACAGCGCGGAACACGCCTCCGCCACCTCCCGCGACAAAGCCACGCCTTTTGCATTCAGCTCCGCAAGCCTGTCCTGCAGTCCATGCGCCGACAGACTGATGCGGTTTGCGGAAAACGTGGGCGCATAGAGAATACGGCTGCCCGCCTCCGCGTAAGCCCGCTGCAGATTCTGCAGCACCTGCGGGTGCTCCTGCGCCCAGACCTCCGTGCACACGCCGACCGGCATGCCGACGCTGCGCAGATAGGAGCCGAGCGCCCCGTCCAGCAGCAGAACGCCCTGCTGCGTCAGTTCCTGAAATTCCTGCTTTGTCATACCTTTCTCCTTTTCCTGTTGAACGCTTTTTGCCTCACAAACTTTTCTGTCTGAAAGGCTCTTTCCGCATGAAAAATCATTCATCCGCAACTTTCAGGCTGTAGTTCTCGATATCCAGATAGCGCCCGAATTTTTCGCCAACCTCGCATATAGTGCCGCAGAACGTAAATCCAAACCGTTCATGCAGACGGATACTGGCCTCATTTCCGGCCGTGATCACCGAAACCACCGTGTGTGTCCGGCCGTCCCGGCGCGCCTCCTCCAGAATCTCCCGCATCAGCGCCGTGGCCACGCCCTTCCTGCGGTCATCAGGTGCAATATATACGGACAGCTCGACCGTACTTTGATACGCTTCCTTTTCCCGGTAGGGCGACAGGCTGGCATAGCCCGCCACGTGCCCGTCCCGCTCCGCCACGATCAGCGGATGGTTTCCCACATTGTGCGCGTCAAACCACTGCCTCCACTGTTCCAGCGTCTTCAGCTGCAGGTCCAGCGTCGCCACGCCATGCTCCACTTCATAATTATAAATGTCCAGCAGCTCCTGCAGATCAGCCGCCTGTGCTTTTCGGATGTTCATCTGTTCTCCCGCCTCGTTCGCATACTTCTTTTTCGTACTATCATTTAAATTGAGAGCGCTTACTTCTTGTACCATCATTTAAATTGAGTTCACTTACTCTCATACCATCTGAATTTCCGTCTTTTTGCTGTAATTTTGTTTGGATTTTAATTTCCTTTACTTCAATCCAGTTTAAATTTCAAATGCTGCACTGCGGCTGTCAGTTTAACAATATTTCTTCGAGTAACTCTTCTGGTCCCACATACTGTATCTCATCCGCCATCTCTGCCCATCCCACACAAGCCGCCATCGTATACGTTTCTGTCTCCCGCAGCAGAAAATCAAGCGGCTCCTGGCTTTCTGTGTCCGTCACCTGAAACGGAACCGCTTCTGATTTCATACCCTCCGCCGCTTCACCGGACATCAACGGCAGATACCCGGCAAAATTCGCCCGATCCACGCCGTAGCCGAGTCCCCGCCCGTCGCGTTTAACGAAAGCCTCTTTCAAAGACCACAAAAGCCGCAGCTGACGTTCCCGCTCCTGCTCCGGCAATCCCTGCAAAACGCGCCATTCATCGGCATGACAGACCTTTTTGGCCAGCGGCTCCCGGTAGGAAAATTTTCGTTCCACGTCAATCCCGCAGACCACAGGATCAATCATACAGGCGCAGGCTGTCCGGCAGTGGCTGAGGCTGAACTGCAGCCAAGGATATGCACTGCTGTAGGGCTTACCCCATTCGCCGCGGCGCACGACAAGCTCGTCCAGAGAAAGGCCGCATTCCCGGCGAATTCCGTACGCCAGCAGACCCCAGGCCAGCACATGATCCGCCGACGGTCTGCGGGCATTTTTCCGCGCATCCGCATCGCCAGACTCCGGCTCCGGGTTTTCTTTGCCGGAATCCCCACCGCCAGCTTTCCACTCCGGCTTTTCCATGCCGGAATCCTCATTGTTAGCTTTCCGCTCCGGCTTTTCCGCATAAATATCTTCCTTAAATTGCGGCAGGAGCGCTGTCGTGCGCTCCTGCAATACCCGGTATCGGTCCGGGCTGCCGTATTCACAGATATAAATCATAGCATTTTCTCATCAGAGCCATCTCAAAAGATATTGTCCACAGTATAGCAATCCTGCCTGCAAATGTCAACTTCTTTGCCGTTTCTGCGGCAAATACTACGCGTCATTTTCGCCAAACCGCGCCTCAAACTCCGCGCGCAGCTTTTCCAGCGCCCGCTTTTCCAGCCTTGAGACATACGAGCGGCTGATGCCCAGGCTGGCCGCGATCTCCCGCTGCGTCCGTTCCTGCCGCCCGCACAGCCCATAGCGCTCGCAGATCACCCGCAGCTCCCGCTCGTTCAGCACATCGCCGATGCATTCCCGCAGGAACTGAACGTTTTTCTGTGTCTCCAGATTTTCCAGCACATCAAACGGCTCGCTCTCCAGCACATCCATCAGCCGCAGCTCGCGCCCCTCCTGGTCGATGCCGATTTTCTCATACATTGATACCTCGCGCGTCAGCTTTTTGCGGGAGCGCAGCATCATCAGCAGTTCATTTTCAATGCATCGGGCCGCATACGTGGCCAGACGGTTGTTTTTTTCGCTGTCAAAGGTCATGACGGCCTTGATCAGGCCGATGATTCCGATCGAAATCAGGTCGTCCGGGTCCTGTTCCGGCGCCTGATACTTTTTTGCAACGTGCGCAACCAGTCTTAGATTGTGCTCAATCAGCAGATTCCGCGCTTCGATATCCCCTTCCTTATATTTCGCCAGATAGTATTTCTCATCCTCCGGAGAAAGCGGCTTCTTAAATGTCTTCAAAAAAAGCACCTCTAAGCGGTTTTATGATATTTTATGATATCTCCCGCTTAAAAGTGCTTTTCCACGCTTTTGCTTTTTCCTGTCACGGACACGCTCCGCAGTGGTTTCCATATATTCATTCTGACCCTGCGCCGATTATATTCTGACTCTGCGCCGATTATGCTTCGAGAATCTTCGGGTCGAGAAGAAAATCATAAATATTCACGGTCAAAATGCCGTAGTCGTCATAATACGGCTGCACGATGTCTCTCGTAATGATCATTTTCCGGAAAGAATCGTCAATCTTTCGGAACGGTCTGATTTTCTGACTGCGTTTTGCCTCATCCGGCAGGGAATACGCCGACTGGATATAATACCGGGAAGAACCGAGATTGCACACAAAATCGACTTCCAGCTGTCTGCGGCTTATCCTGCCCTCACGATCTTTCTCTGCGACCGGCACAACGCCAACGTCCACGCTGTAACCGCGCATGCGCAGTTCATTGTAGATCACATTCTCCATGGAATGAGTCTGCTCAAACTGCCGAAAGTTAATTCTGGCGTTGCGAAGTCCCAGATCAGAAAAATAATATTTCTTCGGAGTCTCCATATACGCCTTTCCCTTAATGTCATACCTCTGCGCCGATTCAATCAGGAAAGAGTCCTCAAAGCAGTCCAGATATTTCTTGATGGTCTTGGAAGTAATTCTGGATTTCTTTACCGTTCTGAACGTGTTCTTCAGCTTTTCCGGATTGGTCAGGGAACCGATGGCAGAAGAAAGGATATTCAGCAGATCTTCCAGCTCCCAGAGGTTCTTAATGCGGTTGCGTCTGGAAATATCCTGAATATAAATTTCGCTAAACAGATTCTGCAGCGCCGCAGCCTTGTCGCCGGCGCCCTCGCGAAGCACCACAAGCGGAATGCCGCCATAAAGCATATATTCAGACAGTCCCATATACGGATCGCCCCTGTACACGGACATAAACTCCGCAAAGCTCAGCGGGTACATGTGAATCTCATCTCCGCGGCCGGCAAACTCCGTCGCAATATCTTTGGACAGGAATTTCGCGTTACTTCCGGTTACGAACACATCCATATTTTCCCTGCGCAGATAGCCGTTTAATACGGCTTCAAAGCAATCCATCATCTGCACTTCATCCAGAAGCAGGTAGTACATGCCGTCGTCCGTCACCCTGGAGCGGATATATTCCATGAACTTCTCCGGGTCTGCTCCGCGTTTTTCCTTTTCGATCCGAATCAGGTTTTCACCAATCAAATGCAGGTCGTCCGCCGAATCAAATGCAAAGCGAATAATGTGATCCGCCCCGACGCCGGACTCCAGCAAATGGTGATAGAAAATGTGATTCAGCAGATAGGATTTCCCACATCTGCGGATGCCGGTAATCACCTTGATCAGTCCGTTGTGCTTTCTCTTAATCAGTTTATCCAGGTAAAAATCTCTGCGAATTTCCATGCGGAAGCCTCCTTAGGAAAGATTTCTGCAACCTGATACAGTTTTCCGTCCTGCAGCTTCCCCACTGTCTTTACGCAAGAATACCAGACAGGGCTTGGCACAATCCAGTTGTACACATGTCTGAGGCATCTGTCTGATCTGAGGCGGATGCAGTCCGCCGCAGGCAGACAGATATAGCGAAGACTAAGTGAACAACTGGATTTGTGACAAGCCCGTCGCATTTCATACTTTTCAGTTCCCGAGATACGCCTCGCGCACCTTCTCATTTACAAGCAGCTCCGCGCCGCTGCCGGTCATCGTGATGCTGCCGGTCTCCATGACGTAACCGATGTCGGCCGTGCGCAGCGCCATGTTCGCGTTCTGCTCGATCAGCAGGATGGTCACGCCCTGCCGGTGAATCTCCCGGATGATGTCGAAAATGCCCTGCACGATCAGAGGCGCCAGGCCCAGCGAGGGCTCGTCCATCATGATCAGCTTGGGGCGGCTCATCAGCGCCCGCGCCACCGCCAGCATCTGCTGCTCGCCGCCGGAGAGCGTGCCGCCGGCCTGCCAGTGGCGTTCCTTCAGGCGCGGGAACAGGTCGTAGACCCAGTTCAGGTCGTCCTCGAGGCTGTCTTTGCGCATGTAGGCGCCGATCTTGAGGTTCTCCAACACCGTCAGGTCCGGGAAGATTTTCCGGCCCTCCGGCACCAGGGTGATGCCACGGGCCACGATGTCGTTCGTATCCTTGCCCGTGATGTTCTCGCCCAGGAAATTGATGCTGCCGGACGCGGGCTTCACCAGGGAAACGATCGAGCGCAGCGTCGTCGACTTGCCGGCGCCGTTCGCGCCGATCAGCGTGACGATGCTGTTCTCCGGCACCTCGAAGCTGATGCCCTTGACGGCCTCGATGCCGCCGTAATTTACTTTCAGATTCTCTACTTTAAGCATCCTGACTCACCCCCAGATACGCTTCAATGACGTGCGGATTGTTCTGCACTTCCTCCGGCGTGCCGTGCGCCAGCAGCTTGCCGAAATCCAGCACGTACACGCGGTCGGAAATCCGCATGACAAGGTCCATGTGGTGCTCGATGATAAAAATCGTCAGTTTGTATTCGTCGCGGATCTGACGGATAAAATCGGCCAGCTCCTGCGTCTCCTGCGGGTTCATGCCGGCCGCCGGCTCGTCGAGCAGCAGCAGCTTCGGATTCGTCGCCAGCGCACGCGCGATCTCGAGGCGGCGCTGGATGCCGTAGGGCAGGGAGCCCGCGATCTCGTCCCTGAGGTGGTCGAGGTGCTGCATTTTCAGAAGCTCCAGCGTCTCCGCGCGCATCCGCGCCTCCTCCGCATGGTTGAGGCGGAACGTCGCCGTCAGCAGGTTCTGCTTCGCCCGCATGTGCTTGGCGATGAGGACGTTCTCAAAGACCGTCATCGTGGAAAACAGGCGGATGTTCTGGAACGTGCGCGCGATGCCCTCTTTCGTGATCTTATCCGGGGTCGGGACAAGGCGCTTCGTGTATTTGCCGACGTTTTCGCCCTTGTACAGCTTTTTCATTTTGCCGTGCGGATAGCTCTCCACCAGCTCCTTACCATAAAAGGAAACCGCGCCGTTGCTCGGCTCGTAAACGCCGGTGATGCAGTTGAAGGCCGTCGTCTTGCCGGCGCCGTTGGGGCCGATCAGGGCCACGATCTCGCCTTCGTTGACCTCGAGGGAGAGGTTATCCACGGCCACCACGCCGCCGAACTGCATGGTAATGTCGCTTACACGGAGGACATTTGTGCTCATTGTTTAACCTCCTTCTTTTTCCCGAGATTTTTGAAAAACCGGCAGATGCCGTCGACGGAGAACTCCCGGTCGCCCATAATGCCCCTGCGGGCAAAGAGCACAATCACCATGATGATAACCGAGAACACGACCTTGCGGAAACCGGAGCGCAGCAGCGGCACCTTGAAGCCGCCGATGGTCATCTCCGTGTCCAGGAAGCGCAGCCACCACTCGGAGCTCGCGATAAACAGAAACGACGCCAGGCAGCTTCCGGTCACGGAGCCGAGGCCGCCGATCACCACGATCAGCAGAATCTCGTACGTCATCGAGGACTTGAAGGTCATCGCCTGAATCGAGGTCTGGTACATCGCCAGCAGGCCGCCGCCCACGCCCGCGAAGAACGAGGAGACGCAGAACGCCATCCGTTTGTGCTTCGCCAGGTTGATGCCCATGGCCTCGGCCGCGATCTCATCGTCGCGGATGGCCTTAAAGGCGCGCCCGTACGAGGAATTGATCATCAACACCATCACGCCGATACAGGCCGCCGAGACCAGGAACGGGAACAGCGTCGTCGAAAAGGTCGGATATTTGCGCAGCATGTTGGAGCCGTTCGTGACCACGCCCAGCTTGTCCCACTGGAAGAACGCGCGGATGATCTCCGCGAAGCCGAGCGTCGCGATCGCCAGGTAGTCGCTTTTCAGGCGCAGCACCGGCAGGCCGATCAGCCATGCGCACAGCGCCGCCAGCAGGCCGGAGGCCAGCAGGCCCACGAAAACCGGCACCGAAAACTGAATGATGCCGCCGTCAAAATACATGTACACGGAGGCGCGGTCCGCCACCGGGATCGTCAGCACCGCGTACGCGTATGCGCCGATCAGCATGAAACCGGCCTGGCCCAGGGAAAACAGGCCCGTGAAGCCGTTCAGCAGGTTCATGGAAACCGCCACCAGCGAATAGATGCAGCCCTTTTTCAGCACCGCCAGCGCGATGTGGGTCGGAGGCAGCATCCGCTCCAGCACTACGATGATCACAATCAGCGCCAGAAACAGAATGGCGGAAATCGTCATACTTTTCTTTTTACTCATCACAGCCGCCTCCTCTCAGACCTTATCGGTAGCGCCCTCGCCAAACAGACCGGTCGGTTTGACGATGAGGATGACGATCAGCAGCGCGAACGTAAACGCGTCGGAGAAGGTCGTCCACCCAAGGCCCTTGATGATGTTTTCACAGATACCGATGATAAACGCGCCGATGACCGCGCCCGGAATCGAGCCGATGCCGCCGAACACCGCCGCCACAAACGCCTTCAGTCCGGGCATGGCGCCGGAGGTCGGAACCACGGACGCATAGTTGGTAAAATACAGAAGCGAGCCCACCGCCGCCAGAAACGAACCGATGAGGAACGTCATGCTGATGACGTTGTCGACCTTGATGCCCATCAGACGGCTGGTCTCGAAATCGTTCGCCGCCGCCCGCATGGCCATGCCGATCTTGGTGTGGTTGATGAGCTGCATCAGCGCAAACACAAGCACGATCGTCAGCACCGGCGTTACCAGCGTCACCATCTTGGTGGTCGCGGGGCCGATCTGCACGGTGCCGGAGATAAACGGAATCGCCGGATAGGTCTGCGCCAGGCCGCCGGTCACGTAAAGCGCCAGATTCTGCAGCAGATAGGACACGCCGATGGCCGAAATCATGACGGACATGCGCGGCGCGTTGCGCAGGGGCTTATAGGCCGCCCGCTCCACGAGCAGGCCGAGCGCCACCGTCACCACCAGCGTCAGCGGGATCGACAGATACAGCGGCATCGACGTCGTCGCATACACGGTCACGAGCGCCGCCACCATGAAAATATCGCCGTGCGCAAAGTTGATCAGGCGCAGGATGCCGTACACCATCGTGTATCCGATCGCAATCAGCGCATACTGGCCGCCGACCGAAATGCCCGCCAGCAGGTACGGCAGATTCTTGCTAATAAAATCCATGCTGGAACTCCTCCCTTATTTTCTCCTGGATATATCTCAAATCTTTTGTTTTATAGAGTACATGATACCGGAGGCTTTTCGGACGGAACCGCCGCAGTCCGCGGCGGCCCCGTGAAACAAAGAAGAGGCTGCCTGTTTCGCAGCCTCTGCCCTGCTCATTTCTGATTTTCGTCAGTCGCCGTTTTAGTTTACGCCCTGCTCCGCTACGAAGTCCCATGCGCCGGTCTCGGTGTTTGCGACCTTTACGTATGCGGTGTCGCGGATTGCGTCGCCGTTCTCAGACTCAAATGCGATCTCGCCGGTCACGCCCGTGTAGGTGGTATCCCACAGAGCCTCGTTCACTGCCGCCGGATCGGTGGAGCCTGCGTTCTTCAGAGCCTCAAGCGCGGTGAAGTATGCATCGTAGCCCATCGCCGTCACTGCTGCGACCGTGTCGTCGCCGCCGTTGTTTGCCAGGTTGGTGCTGTCCGCATTGATCCACTCCTTGATGCCTGCATCAAATTCCTCGTTGCCGCCCTCCTGATAGAAGGTCGTAACGTAAACCTGAACATCCTTGCCCTCTGCCGCGTTGAGGATGACGTTGGAATCCCATGTGTCGCCTGCCAGAAGCGGAACAGACACGCCCTGGGATGCAGCGGTGTCGATGATCAGCTGAGCCGCCTCAGTAGAGGTCGGAGCAAAGATAACATCCACGCCCTCGTTGACCGCGGTCGTAATGTAGGATGTGAAGTCTGCGTTGCCCTCCGGGAACGTGTCGGAAATCACTTCGCCGCCAAGGCCCTCAAACGCCTCAGTGAAGTAATGGCCAAGGCCTGCGGAATAGTCGTCGCCGAGCTTGGTCAGCACGTATGCCTTGGACGCCTCGAAGTTGTCCTTTGCGAAGTTCGCCAGAACGGTGCCCTGGAACGGGTCAAGGAAGCAGATACGGAAATAATGCGTATTGCCCTCGGTAACCTGCGGGTTGGTGCAGGTAACGCCGATCGCCGGAACGCCCGCCTGCGCAAAGGTATCGGATGCCGCGATTGCCGCACCGGAGCCATATGTACCGAGCACTACGGACACGCCGCGGCTCACCAGGTCTGCCGCCGCCGACGGAGCTTTCTCTGCGGAAGACTCGTTGTCCACGGTCTCCAGAACCACCTGATACTCTGTGCCGCCGATCTCCACGGTCGGGGCCACGCTGTTTGCGTACTGGATGCCGAGCGTCTCCTGCTTGCCGCCTGCGCCGTTGTCTCCGGAAGCCGGCTCAAACACGCCGATCTTCACAACATTTTCCTCTGCGGATACAGTCATTACGCCGCCCAGGCACAGTGCTGCACACATCGCAAGTGCTACTAACTTTTTCATACCAACTTACCTCCTATGTCTCTCTTTCTTGCAGTCCGGCGCGCATTTTCACAACGGCACACCGAACATACATGTTCATTTTAGCTTTCTTTTGTCCGTATTTCAAGGACTTTCGTCCGCTGTACAAAAAAAATACAATTTTCCGCCGCACGCGGACATTTGTGCGTAATGTCTTTTTCATGAATACAAAAAACGGCCTCCGGCTTTTTCCGGATGCCCGGAATGCCGTCTGGCCGTTCTTATTTTCTGCATGATTTCTGTGCGTTTCCCGCCCGCGTCACCGCTCGCTCCGCCGCAGGATGTCGCCGCGCTCCGCCTGGCCTGCAAGGTCCACCCACAGCTTCTGCTTCGGGTGCGGCGCGCTCTCCATCGGACTGCCGTCCGCGTCAAAGATGCCGCCGACCGTCACCGTCACATCGCGGCCGTCCGGCTTCATGATCTCGATCGTCTCCCCGACCGAAAATTTGTTGCGCTGTTCCAGCTCGTACAGGCCGTCCGCGCGGCAGCCGCCGACGATCCCCAGATACGTGTATTCCTTTATGTAGGTGTTGCTGTCGTAAATCTGCGCCTCCGCTCCCGGCTTTCCGTAGAAAAAGCCGGTCGTGAACCGGCGGTACGTGCCGCTGGAAATCTGATCGCGGTACCAGTCCATATGCGCCTCATACCGCGCCGGATCCGCCTGGTAATCGTCCAGCGCCCGCCGGTAGGTGCGGGCCACCGTCGCCACATAGAGGGCCGTTTTCATGCGCCCCTCGACCTTGAGGCTGTCGATCCCCGCCGCAATCAGGTCGGGGATGTGCTCGATCATGCACAGGTCTTTGGAATTGAAAATGTAGGTCCCGCGCTCGTTTTCCTCCACCGGCAGGTATTCGCCCGGCCTCGTCTCCTCGACCACCGCGTATTTCCAGCGGCAGGGATGTGTGCAGGCGCCCTGGTTGGCGTCGCGGCCGGTAAAATAATTGCTGAGCAGGCAGCGCCCGGAGTAGGAAATGCACATCGCGCCGTGGACAAAGCTCTCGATCTCCATCTGCGGCGGAATGTGCGCGCGAATCTGGCGAATCTCCTCCAGCGACAGCTCGCGCGCGGACACGGCCCGCTTCGCGCCCAGCTCCCACCAGAAGCGGTAGGTCTCGTAGTTGGTGTTGTTGGCCTGCGTGCTGATGTGCCGCTCGATCTGCGGGCAGATCTCCTTCGCCAGCAAAAACACGCCCGGGTCGGCAATGATCAGCGCGTCCGGGTTAAGCTCCCCAAGCTCCTCCAAATAACGGCGCACCCCGCCCAGATCGCCGTTGTGCGCCAGAATATTGACGGTCACATACACCTTCACGCCATGTCCGTGCGCAAAGGCGATGCCCTCCGCCATCTCTTCCATGGAAAAATTTTTTGCCTTGGCGCGCAGCCCGTAGGCCTCGCCGCCGATGTACACGGCGTCCGCGCCGAACCGGACGGCGGTCTGCAGAACCTCCAGACTGCTCGCCGGAATCAGTAGTTCCGGATGTCTCATGGCACCCTCCCATGCTGTTTTACTTCAAACATCTGTCATGCGGAAACCTTCACCGTCACCGCCGCGCCGTCCCCGACCGGCACGATCGACGTCAGCAGCCCCTCCGTGTGCTTGAGCACATAGAGGTACTCCCGCATCCGCTTATAGATCGTGCGGTTCCGGCGCTCGACGGCGTAATGCGACTCGATGATGTCGCCCTCCTGGAGCACGTTGTCCGAAATCAGGACGCCGCCCGTGCACAGCAGCCGCAGCGCCTCGGGCAGAAAACGGAGATACTGCCCCTTGGCCGCGTCCATGAAGATCAGGTCGTAGGGGCCGGTCAGGCCGCGCATCACCTCCGCGGCGTCTCCCTCCAGCAGCGTAATCCGCTCCTCCATCCCGGCCTGCGCGATATTTTCACGCGCCTGCACAATCCGCTTTTCATAATTTTCAATCGTGGTAATCCGGCAGTCCGGCTCCGTGTTCTGCGCCATCAGAAGCGCCGAAAACCCCACCGCCGTCCCCACCTCGAGGATATGCTTCGGCCGGCGGATCGCCAGCAGGACCCGCAGAAAGCTCTGCATGTCCTGACGGATCACCGGCACCCCGCAGCGCGCGGCTTCCCGCTCCAGCGCATCCAGAAACGGCCCGTTGCCGCTCTCCAGCGAGCTTAAATAAACCGCCATCCGCTCCGGAATAATCATCTCTTAAAACCTGATCCTCTCCGCTATGTCCTGCGTGTCCAGATCCAGCGCGTCCGCGATCTCCGCCGTCACCTTCTGGATAATCCGACACACGCTCAGCTCGGTCTGCAGGAAGTCGTTGACCAGCGTATTTTTGCGGAACTCCTCGTAATCCCGCAGCAGCCGCTCCTACTCCTCGTACATGTCCATCGGCTCGCTGGCGTTCTGCGTCTCAAACACATCCAGCCGGAAGGCGTTGATCGCGCTGCGCAGCTCCGGCTGCTGTTTCACGCGGTCGCGCACCTCGCTGAACCTCCGGTATTCCTCGCTCTCCAAAATGGCCTGAATCAGCCTGTGCGTACAATCTCTAATCTCGTCCATCTCTCATTCCACTTCCATAATAATCGGCAGAATCATGGGCCGCCGCTTGGTGCGCTTCCACAGGAAATCGCCCAGCGAGTCGCGGATCGAATTTTTGATCTTGGCCCAGTCGGTCACGCGGTGGGCGTTGCAGTAGTCCATCGTTTCCTCCACGACGCCGCGCGCCTCGTCCATCAAATCCACGGCCTCGCGCACGTACACGAACCCGCGCGAGACAATATCCGGCCCCGACAGCACCTGCCCGGTGTAGCGCTCCAGCGTCAGCACGGCGATCACGATGCCGTCCTCCGCCAGATACTGCCGGTCGCGCAGCACAATATTGCCCACGTCGCCGACGCCCAGGCCGTCCACCAGAATCGACCCGGTCGGCACATGGCCGGTGACCCTGGCCGAATCTTTGTCCAGTTCCAGCACATCGCCGGTGTTGAGCATGAAAATGCGGTCTTTGTCAATTCCAAGCTCCTCCACCAGCCGCGCCTGCGCCTTCATGTGGCGGTACTCGCCGTGCACAGGAATCGCGTATTTGGGGCGCACCAGCGAGTAAATCAGCTTGATCTCCTCCTGGCAGGCGTGTCCCGACGTGTGGACGTGCTCGAAGATGACGTTGGCTCCCTTCATGGACAGCTCGTTGATCACCTTGGACACGGCCTTTTCGTTGCCCGGAATCGGGTTGGAGCTGAAAATCACGGTGTCGCCCGGCTTGATCGTCACCTTTTTGTGCATGTTCGCCGCCATCCGCGAGAGCGCCGCCATCGACTCGCCCTGGCTGCCCGTGGTGATCAGTACCATCTGCTCGTCCGGATAGTTTTTCATCTGCTCCAGATCGATCAGGGTATTCTGCGGGATGTCAAGGTAGCCGAGCTCCGAGGCCGTCTGGATGATATTGACCATGCTGCGGCCCTCCACCAGCACCTTGCGCCCGTATTTATATGCGGAATTGATGATCTGCTGCACGCGGTCCACGTTCGACGCAAAGGTCGCAATGATGATGCGCCGGTTCGCGTTCTCCGCAAAAAGATTGTCAAAAGTCTTGCCCACCGTGCGCTCCGAAGCCGTAAAACCTGGGCGCTCCGCGTTGGTGCTGTCGCACATCAGCGCCAGCACGCCTTTCTTCCCCAGCTCCGCAAACCGCTGCAGGTCGATGGAATCGCCGAACACCGGCGTATAGTCCACCTTGAAATCCCCGGTGTGGATCACGATGCCCGCCGGGGAGTAGATCGCCAGCGCCACCGCGTCCGCGATGCTGTGATTGGTTTTGATAAATTCCACCCGGAATTCTCCGAGGTTGATGGACTGTCCCGGCCGCACCACCTTGCGCTTCGTGGAGCGCATGAGGTTGTGCTCGGTGAGCTTGCGCTCGATCAGTCCCATTGTCAGCTTGGTCGCATACAGCGGCACATTCATTTCTTTCAGTATATAGGGCAGCGCCCCGATGTGGTCCTCGTGCCCGTGGGTAAACACGATTCCCTTCACCTTCTCGATGTTGTCCTTCAGGTACGTGACGTCCGGAATCACAAGGTCGATTCCCAGCATATCGTCCTCCGGGAACGCCAGCCCGCAGTCAACGACCACGATGCTGTTGTTGTATTCAAACGCCGTCATATTCATTCCGATCAGTCCCAGACCGCCGATAGGAATAATTTTCAGTTTCGCATTGGTATTACCGGTCTGTTCTTTCGCTTTTCTCAATCTGCACCTCCATGCCAACAGCGGAATACGGTGCCCGCATTCCGTCAAACAAATTCTGTCTCCTTTTTTCCGTCATTTTCGTTCTCTTTTGTATCCGCTCAGAGCTCAAGTTCCACGTCCTCCAGAAGCTCTGCAAAAACCTTCGATACGGCTTCCAGTTCGCCGTCATCCTCCACGAACACGTAACGCGCTTCCGCCTCTCCGTCCTCAGACAGGTCTTTTAAAATGTAAGCGTCCGCTCCGTCGTCCTCCGTTTCGGTCACCAAAAGATAAGAAACACCGCCAAGCCTTGTTTCTTCCACCACAAAGAACCCGACCGTCTCCTTTTCTCCGTCCGGGCAAAGCTCTATTCTATTCATTCTCCGTCCTCTCCAGACTATCCAGATACCCCTGCAGAATATAAACCGCCGCAAGCATATCCACATACTCTTTCCTGTTCTCCCGGCGCACGCCGCTCTCCATCAGGGTGCGGTTCGCCGCCACCGTGGTCAGTCTCTCGTCCCACATGATCACAGGCAGGCCTGTCCTCCGCTCCAGCATTGCCTTGAATTCCAATGATTTCTCCGCTCTCTCTCCAAGGGTGTTGTTCATGTTTTTGGGAAGGCCAAGCACTATGGCATGCACCTGATACTCCTCCGCCAGAGCCTCGATCCGCGCCAGCGTCCGGCGCAGCTTGTTTTCCGAGGTCCTGCGGATAATCTCCAGCCCCTGCGCAGTCAGCCCCAGAGGATCGCTGACCGCCACGCCCACAGTCCGGGAGCCGAAGTCAAGCCCGAGCACCCGCTTCACGCCTTTCTCCGCGCGGCCGGTCTCCGAACCGCCGTGAGACCCGCCATGAAGGTCTGCGCTCATGCTTCCTCCCGCTGCCAGGATTTGTTCTTGATGTACTCCCGCAGGAGCTCCTCGACCAGCTCGTCACGTTCCACTTTCATGATCATGCTGCGTGCATTTTTATGGCTTGTAATATAAGTAGGGTCGCCCGACATGATATAGCCCACGATCTGATTCACCGGGTTGTACCCTTTTTCCTCCATCGCATTATAAACAACGTCAAGTACCATCTTCACGCGCACTTCCGGGTCCGTGTTGAACTTAAAGTATTGTGTGTTGTTAATGTCTGCCATATTCCCACGTCCTCATATGCTTCTGTATCTTCTGATACTACATATTCTAATATAATTCCCAAAATAATTCAATCCTTTTAGAACAATTGTTTCCGACACATTTCTGCCATGATTACGGTTCAAACGCCAGCTGGTGCGGCGCGAGCTCCCCTCCCAGCCGGCCGCGCAGCAGGCGGTTTTCATAATTTTCCTCCGCCTGAATCAGCGCCCGGATGTACTCCCTCGTATAGCCTCCGTAATAGCTGCGCCCGTCCAGCGTCAGCTTTTCCTCAAACAGGACCTCCGTCTCCTCCCCCATGCGCTGCCGCTCAAACGCGCTGCGGCTGCGCTCGCCCAGCGCGATCAAACGGTCGCTGCGCACGCTCTTTTCCTGCTCCGGCACCTGGTCCGGCATCGACGCCGCCCTGGTCCCGTGCCGCCTGGAATACTTGAAAATGTGCGTCTCGTAGAGGCCGAGGCGGGTCAGAAATTCCTCCGTCTGCGCAAACTCCGCCTCCGTCTCGCCCGGAAAACCGACAATCACGTCGGTCGTGAGCGCCGGCCGGTCAAAGACGCCGCGCAGTATGTGACATTTCTCCTCGTATTCCCGCGCCGTATAGCGGCGGTTCATGCGCCGCAGCGTAGCGTCGCAGCCGCTCTGCAGCGAGAGGTGAAAATGCGGGCAGACCTTCGGCAGCTGCGCCAGCTCCCGCGCGAACTGCTCCGTCACAATCCCCGGCTCCAGCGACCCCAGCCGGATGCGGCGGATGTCCGGAATCTCATGCACGCCGCGAATCAGCTCCGCGAGCGACGTCCCCAGATCTGTTCCATATGAGCTCAGGTGAATCCCGGTCAGCACCACCTCGCGGCAGCCGTTCGCCGCCAGCGCCTCCGCCTCCTGCAGCACCTCGGGCAGCGCCCTGCTGCGCACGCGCCCGCGGGCATAGGGAATGATGCAGTAGCTGCAAAACTGATTGCAGCCGTCCTGCACCTTCAGATAGGCGCGCGTGTGCTCCTGCGTCCTGGTGAGCGAGAGGGACTCGTACTCCTTTGTATGGTTAATATCAATTTTTTCTCCTGCCGTCATCCCCGGGCCGGTGACGCCGCCGATCTCCACATCCGGGGCGCCCCGGCGCACTTCCTCGAAATACCGCAGGGCCTCCAGCAGGTCCTTCTTGCAGTTGTTCCCCAGCACGATATCGACCGCCGCGTCCTCCTCCACCGGCTGCTGCGCGGTCTGCACATAACAGCCGGCCGCCACAACGATCGCCTGCGGGTTCATCTTCCGGGCCCGGTGCAGCATCTGCCGCGACTTGCGGTCGGCGATGTTGGTCACGGTACAGGTGTTGATCACGTAAACGTCCGCGCCCGGCGCAAAGGGAACGATCTCATATCCCGCGGCCTCCAGCATCTGCCCCATGGCCTCCGTCTCATAAGCATTCACTTTGCAGCCCAGATTATGCAGCGCCGCTTTCTTCCCCATACATTCCCTCCATTTTTCGGCAATTTCACGAATAAACGCCCGAAACTCCGTCTGTTTTCCGCTTGACTTTTATACCCGCAGCAGTTAATATGAGGTTGTCAAAAATAACTTACCGGGAGGAAAAAAGAATGAAAACAGTTCAGATTTCTTTAAATTCTATTGATAAAGTAAAGTCTTTCGTAAATGATATTACAAAATTCAACAATGATTTTGATCTGGTTTCCGGAAGATACGTCATCGACGCGAAATCCATCATGGGCATTTTCAGCCTGGATCTCTCCAAGCCGATCGATCTGAATATTCATGCAGAGGACAACATCGACGAGATTCTGGATGTGCTCTCCGCATACATCATCTGAATGGCGGCTTCGCAGCCGGAATCATACAAAAAATACAACGTAACACGACTGAGAATGTGCCGGAGGCACATTCTCAATTGCTATACAGGGTCATCAGTCATAAGCCACGGCGCGCTCGCGCGCAAAGTGGCTTTATGACTGTATGGCCCGCCCAAACATGAGGAAGTAATGGGGCAGGGGCCCCATGGATTCCGAATGTTGGGGCAGGATTGCGAAAGTGCGCAGCACGGAGCAATCCGTAGAGCAATATTGTTTCACCACACCCGAATCGTCTCCGTCGTCTCAATCGCCGTCCGCACCAGCTCGTCAATCTTCTCATTCAGTTTCTGCTCGGAGCGCCTGATCACATTCAGATTCGGCTTCGTCACCGGATGCTTCGCCACAAAGATGGTGCAGCAGTCCTCATAGGGCAGGATGGACGTCTCGTACGTGTCAATCCGCTCTGCGACATTGACAATCTCCTGTTTGTCAAAGCCGATCAGCGGCCGGAACACCGGAATCGTGCAGACCTCGTTGGTCGCCGCCAGGCTCTGCATCGTCTGGCTCGCCACCTGGCCGATGCTCTCGCCGGTCACCAGCGCCAGAGAGCCCGTCTCCTTCGCGAAGTGCTCCGCGATCCGCATCATATAGCGGCGCATGATGATCGTCAGCTCGTCGTGCGGGCACTGATCGTAGATATACAGCTGAATGTCCGTGAAATTCACGACGTGCAGATCGATCGGGCCCGCGTATTTCGCTATCCTGCGCGCCAGGTCCACGACCTTCTGCTTCGCCCGCTCGCTCGTGTAGGGCGGCGCATGAAAATACGTAGCGTCGATCCTGACGCCGCGCTTGCAGATCATATAACCGGCCACGGGACTGTCAATGCCGCCGGAAAGCAGCAGCATCGCCTTGCCGTTGGTGCCGACCGGCATCCCGCCCGGCCCCGGTATAATCTTTGAATAAATATAAATCTTCTCGCGAATCTCCACGTGCAGCATGATCTCCGGCTCGTGCACGTCCACGCGCATCTGCGGAAACGCCTCCAGAATCCGGCCGCCCAGCACGCGGTCGACCTCCATCGACTCGATCGGGTACGACTTGCGCGCGCGCCGCGCCGCCACCTTGAAGGTCTGGCCGTGCACGTCATACGCCTGCTCCAGGAACCCGATCACATCCGTGCCCAGCTGTTCGATGCCGCGGTCCTCGACCTTCAGCACCGGGCAGATGCCGACGATGCCGAACACGCATTTCAGCGCCTCCACCGTCCCCTCAAAATCGAACATGCCGTTTTCCGGGTCTTCTTGGCTGCCGCAGTCGATGTAAATGCGGCCCTGCTCCTTATACACATGGAACTTTCCGTCCACCGGGCGCAGCGCATGGCAGATCTGCTTCACCAGCGCGTCCTCAAACAGATGGCGGTTCTTTCCCTTGATGGCAATCTCTCCGTACTTGATCAAAAAAGTCCTAAACATATCCCGTTCCTCTCGCATTTGTGCGCCGAATTTTTATCGCAGGGCTGCATAATAATACACCCTGAAAAATCTGCCCGCCAGCGCTCAATGCCGCGTATACCGCCGCAGCACCGGCAGCAGCTGCGCCAGCGTCTGCAGGCAGTAATCGATCTCCTCTGCGGTCGTAAACCGCCCGAAACTGAACCGCAGCGTCGATTCCAGCAGCTCCGGCCGCAGGTGCAGCTCTTTCAGCACCGCGCTCACCGGCTGCTTTTTGTTGGAAGAACACGCCGAACCGGCGGACACGTACACGCCCCGCTCCTCCAGCGCATGCAGCAGCACCTCGCTGCGCACGCCCGGAAATGCCGCGCTGACAATGTGCGCCGCGCCCTGCTCCCCCGGCTGCGAATGAATCACCACCTGGGGCAGCGCCGCCAGCCCCTCCATGAGCCGCCGCTTCAGCTCCAGAAAATGCCGCCGCTCCTCCTCCAGATTCGCATAAGCCTCCTTGGCGGCCTGCGCCAGCCCTACCGCTCCCGGCACATTGTCCGTGCCGGAGCGCATGCCCTTCTGCTGGCCGCCGCCCAGCAGCAGCGGATGAATCTTGACGCGCTCGTTTATATAAAGAAAGCCGATGCCCTTGGGCCCGTGAATCTTGTGCGCGCTCGCCGAGAGCATGTCCACGCCCAGCGTTTTCGGGTACACCGGCATCTTTCCGTACGCCTGCACCGCGTCCACGTGAAACAGAATCCGCGGATTGCGGGCCCTGATCCGCTTCCCGGCCTCCGCGATCGGCTCAATCGCGCCGACTTCGTTGTTCACATACATGATCGACACCAGGATGGTATCGTCGCAGATCGCCTGTTCCAGATCGTCCAGGCTGATCTGTCCGGCGCTGTCCACCGGCAGATAAGTCACCCGGAAGCCCTGCTCCTGCAGGTACTGCATTGGCATCAGCACCGCCGGGTGCTCGATTGCGGTCGTGATCAGGTGCATGCCAGCGCGGCGGTTGGCCGCCGCGGCGCCGATCAACGCCCAGTTATTGGACTCCGTGGCGCCGGAGGTAAAGTAAATCTCCTTTTCGCTGACCCGCAGCGTCCGCGCCAGCGTCTCCCGCGCCTCGCGCAGGCTGCGCTCCGCGTCCAGCCCTTTCTGATGCCGGGACGACGGATTGCCGTAATCTTCCATCATCGCGCGCACCACCGCGTCCCGCACGGACTCCGTGCAGCGCGTGGTCGCAGAATTGTCCAGATACGCCTCCAACTCAGTTCCTCCCTTGCCGCTTTGCCTGAAACGCCGCCGTTACAGCACGCGGAATCCCTTCAGCGTCAGGCACTCCTCAACCTCCATGCTGTCGCCGGTGTGAAAAATCATCACCGGGCTGCCGGACTCCCGGTTGAAAGAGAGATACAGGTAATCGACGTTGATGTTGCTCTCCTCCAGCGCCGTCAGCAGGTGGTTGAGCTCGCCGACCCGGTCCTGAATCTCCACGCCGAGCACATCCGTCAGCTTGCAGACATAGCCCGCCTCCTGAAACGCCCGCGTCGCCTTTTCCGGGTCCGACACCACCATGCGCACGATGCCGTACTCCGGGCTGTCGTTCGTCACGGAGCCGAGGATGTTGATCCCCTCCCGCTGCAGCACCGACGTGATCTCCCGCATCGCGCCTTTTTTGTTTTCCATATATAAAGATACCTGACTCAGCATAATCTGTTCCTCTTTTCCCGTTCCTCTTTTCCGGCGCTTCGCTTCTGATTTCCTTTCGCGCCGGCAGCCCGCCGCCCGACTGACAATGGTAGGTCTGTCCGGCCCATTTTATCATAACATACCGGTATGGTCAAAGGAATTTTTGCCCCTCCGATTCCGCATACCGTTTCAGAATCCCAAGCATCACCTGCACCACCGCGTCCATGCCTTCCGCGGTGATGTGCTCGTACGGGCCGTGCATCGCGTAGCCGCCGGTGCCGAGATTCGGGCAGGGAAGCCCGCGGAAGCTCAGCTCCGCCCCGTCCGTTCCGCCGCGCACCGGAGAGACGTCCGGTTCCATCCCCAGCTCGCGGATCGCCTCCTTCGCAAACTCGATCAGGTGCATGTGCGGCTCGATCTTTTCCGCCATGTTGCGGTACTGCTGGCGGATGGTGAGCCGGGCCGTCCCCGCCCCGTACTTTTCATTGATTCGCTTTTCAATCTGCCGCAGCGTGGCCTGCCGCGCCTCAAAGCGGCCGCTGCTGTGATCGCGGACAATATAGTGAAGCTCCGCGCTTTCCACGCTGCCCTTCATCTCCGTCAAATGGAAAAAGCCTTCGTACAGCTCCGTATTCCGCGGCGTCTCCGCCTCCGGCAGCATCCGGTTGATCTCCATCGCCACCAGCGCGGCGTTGATCATCTTGTCCTTGGAGGAACCGGGGTGAATGTTGAAACCGGATACGTCAAAATCCGCCGCGCAGGCGTTGAAATTTTCATAGACGATCTCGTTCTCGGCGCCGCCGTCCACCGTATAGGCGAAATCCGCGCCAAACGCGGGAATATCCAGCAGGCCCGCGCCGCAGCCGACCTCCTCGTCCGGCGTAAAGCCGATGCAGACCTTTCCGTGAGGCCTGTCTCCTTTCAGAAGCTCCTCGGCCAGGGTCATAATCTCGGCGATTCCCGCCTTGTCGTCCGCGCCCAGCAGGGTCGTCCCGTCCGTGGTGATCAGCGTCCGTCCGCGCAGCTTTGCAAGATGCGGAAACTGCTCCGCGCAGAGCGTCCGCCCGCTGCCGCCCAGCGCCACATCCCCGCCGTCATAGTGCCCGTGCACCTGCGGGTTCACATGCTCCCCGCAGAAATCGGGCGTCGTGTCCAGATGCGCGATGAAGCCGATCGCCGGCCTCGTCTCATATCCGGGCGTCGCCGGAATCGTCCCGTAGACGTAGCAGTGTTCATCCACCCTTGCGTCCGAAATCCCGAGCGCCTTCATCTCGTCGGACAGCAGGTTCGCCAGGTCAAACTGCCGCGCGGTCGTCGGCGACTTTTCGCCGTCCGCGTCGCTCGCCGTGTAGATTTTCACATAGTTCAGTAACCGTTCGTATGCACGCATCGTACTTTCCTTCCTTTCTTCGCCTGTCCTGCAGCGCAGTTTTTTTTTTCAGTATCTGTATCTTTACGGCCGCCCGCATTCCCGTTCAGCCGCTTCCTCCGTGCTTCTCCGGCCGGCCGCGCCCGCTTCCGCACTTTCTCTCCCGGCCGTGCCTTCTGCACTTTCCCGTTCAGCCATATCCTCAAGCCGGAACATGAGCGCCGCCAGCACCGTCATCCCCGCCGTCTCCGTGCGCAGGATACGCCGCCCCAGCGACACCGGCTCCATCCCGGCCGCCTGCGCCAGCGCGATCTCCTGCCCGTCAAAGCCGCCCTCCGGGCCGATGAAAACCGCAATCGACTCGCCCGGCCGCAGGCCGTCGAAAAACGCCCGCGTCTGTCCCATGCCCCTGGCCAGCTCATAGGGAATCACCTTTTTATCAAAACCGGAGGCGTACTCCACCGCCTCCGCAAACGTCATCACCGGCCGCACCTGGGGCACGGCCATGCGCTTTGACTGTTTGGCGGCGCTCTCCGCAATCGCGTTCCAGCGCTTGAGCCGCGCCGCCTGTTTTTTCTCGTCCAGCTTCACCACGGTCCGCCGGGTCGCCACCGGCACGATCTCCGCCGCGCCCAGCTCCACCGCCTTCTGGATAATCAGCTCCATCTTGTCCCCCTTGGGGAGCCCCTGGAACAGACAGATGCGGGACGGAAGCTCCGCGTCGGAATCCTCCGCCCACATGATATTCGCCGTCACATAATCCGCCCCGATCTGCGACAGCTCGCAGCGGTACTCCTTCGAACCGCCGCCGCTGACCGTGATCTGCTCGCCGGGCTCCATGCGCAGAACGTTGCGGATGTGGTTGACATCGCCGCCTTCAATGCGGATTTCGCGCTCGCCGATCTGCTCCGGCGTCACAAAGAAATGGTACATATTGTTTCCCGTCCTCTACTTGTCTGCCATCTCCTGCGGTCTTCGTGCCGTCACCGACACCCAGTCGTTCTGGCGCGTCACTTCTACGACCTCGAGGCCTGCCGCCTTTACCGCCTCCGTCACCGCCGTCTCACGCTCCGCGATAATGCCGGAGGTAATGTAGATGCCGCCCGGCTTCAGGCAGTGCACAACCACCGGCGTCAGCGGAATCAGCACCTCTGCCAGAATGTTGGCCGCCACAATGTCGTATTTCTCACGTCCGACCGCCTCCTGTACCTGCGGGTCGTCAATGAGATTGCCGGTCATGACCTCCATCGCCCCCTCGGGGATGTCGTTGGCCGCAAGATTCTCCTGCGTCGCCGTGATCGCGCACGGGTCGAGATCCGTGCCGACCGCGTGCCTGGCTCCCAGCTTGAGCGCCGCGATGGAAAGAATACCGCTGCCCGTGCCGACGTCCAGCAGCACCGTCTCCGGCGTAACGTACTTTTTGAGCTGGCGCATGCAAAGCTGCGTCGTCTCGTGCATCCCGGTGCCGAACGCGGTGCCGGGATCGATGTGGATGATCATTTTGTCCCGGTCTTCGGGCTTTACCTCCTCCCAGGAGGGGATGATCAGAATGTCGTCCACGTAAAACTGATGGAAATACTCTTTCCAGTTGTTGATCCAGTCCTTGTCTTCGGTCTGGCTCTCCTCAATCGTGCCCTCGCCGATATCCGCGAACATCCGCAGGCTGTCCAGCTCCTCCCGCACCCGCGCGAGGATGGCTTCCTTGTCCGCGTCCTCCTCCAGATAAAAGCTCAGGTACGCAATTCCGTCGTCCTCCGGTCCGTCCGGCAGGATATCGACGAACATCTGCCGCTTATCCGACTCGGTAAGCGGCACCTTGTCTTCAATCTCAACGCCTTCCACGCCAGCGTCCGCCAGCGAGGAAATCACAATGTCTTCGACCTCTGTCCGGGTCTTTAAGGTAAATTTATTCCAGCGCATATATGGATACCCTTATCAGTCCTCAAATGTCTCTTTTAATTTGTCCATGAAGCCTTTCTTTTTGCCCTTTTCCGACGGCTTCTTTTCGGCCGCCTGCCCCAGGCTGTTGCCGGTCGCCTGGTCAAACTCGCGCAGCGCCTGCTTTGCCGCCTCGTTCAGTTTGGTCGGCACCTCAATCACAAGCGTCACATAATGATCTCCGCGCACGTTTTTGTTGCGGAGCGAGGGCACGCCCTTGCCCTTGAAGCGGACCTTGGTGTCGGTCTGTGTGCCCGGCTTGACCGTATACAGAATATCGCCGTCCACGGTGCTGATGCGGATGTCGCCGCCGAGCGCCGCCTGCGCGTAGGTCATGGGCACGGTCGAATAAATATTCATATCCTGACGCTGGAAGATCGGATGTCTGCCGACAACCACCTCCACCAGCAGATCGCCGCGCGGCCCGCCGTTCGTTCCCGGCTCGCCCTTCTCGCGGATACGGATGCTCTGTCCGTTGTCGATGCCGGCCGGAACCGTCACCTTGATTTTTTTGCGGCTCGAGGTATAACCCGTGCCGCCGCAGTCCGGGCATTTGTCCCGGATAATTTTGCCGGTGCCGTGGCAGTCCGGGCACGTCTGCACATTCTGCACCGTGCCGAACAAAGACTGCTGCGTGAACACCACCTGGCCCTTGCCGCCGCACTTGGGGCAGGTCTCGGGTGAAGTGCCGGGCTTTGCGCCGGTGCCGTGACATTTTGTGCACTCGTCCTTCAGATTCAGCTCGATCTCCTTCTCGCAGCCGAAAATCGCCTCCTCGAAGGTCACGCGCACACTCGTCCGCAGGTTCGCGCCCTGCATCGGCCCCTGGGAACCGCCGCGCCGCCGGCCGCCGCCGAAGAGATCGCCGAAAATGTCGCCGAAAATATCGCCCATGTCGCCGCCGAAATCAAAGCCGCCGAAACCGCCGAAGCCACCCGCGCCCGGGCCGCCCTGCTCAAAGGCTGCATGGCCGAACTGGTCGTACTGGCGGCGCTTCTCCGGGTCGCTCAGAACCGCGTACGCCTCCGACGCCTCCTTAAATTTTTTCTCCGCCTCGGCGTCTCCCGGGTTCATATCCGGATGGTATTTTTTCGCAAGAACCCTGTATGCTTTTTTTAATGCCGCCTCATCTGCATTTTTGTCTACGCCGAGGACCTCGTAATAATCCCTTTTATTCTCTGCCATATAGATACCACCTTACTCAACGATGCCCCTGAAGGTGTGCGCCCCAGGGGTATCGTATTTTTCTATTCTGTTCTGTGTATCCCGGCGCCGCCCGGCGCCCTCTTTTGATTATACCTCTCTGTAGTCTCCGTCTACCACATCGTCGTCCTGCGAAGCACCTGATGCGCCTGCGCCGCTCATATCCGGGCCTGCGCCTGCCGCACCCGCTGCGCCTGCCGCGCCCTGCGCCTGCTCATAAACCTTGGCGAATACCTTCTGTGCGCTCTGCATCAGCTTCTCCTTGCCGGCCTTGATGTCCGCGATCTGCGCGTCGGACATGTCTTCCGGATTGGTCTTCTCCACCAGCTCCTTAAGCGCCTTGAGGTCCGCTTCCACATTGGCCTTGTCTGCCGCGTCGATCTTGTCGCCGACTTCCTCCAGCGCTTTCTCGGTCTGGAATACCATCGCGTCCGCGTCGTTTCTGGCGTCGATCGCCTCTTTCTTCTTGCGGTCCTGCGCCTCGTACTCGGCAGCTTCCTTGACGGCCTTGTCGATCTCCGCGTCGGACATGTTGGAGCCGGAGGTGATCGTGATATGCTGCTCCTTGCCGGTGCCCAGATCCTTTGCGGATACGTTCACGATGCCGTTGGCGTCGATATCAAATGTAACCTCGATCTGCGGTACGCCTCTGCGTGCCGGCGGAATCCCGTCCAGACGGAACTGGCCGAGGGACTTGTTGTCCTTCGCGAACTGACGCTCGCCCTGTACCACGTGGATGTCCACTGCGGTCTGATTGTCCGCCGCCGTGGAGAATACCTGGCTCTTCTTGGTCGGGATCGTGGTGTTGCGCTCGATCAGTTTGGTAGCCACGCCGCCCAGCGTCTCGATCGACAGAGACAGCGGCGTAACGTCCAGAAGCAGGATGTCGCCTGCGCCCGCGTCGCCTGCCAGCTTGCCGCCCTGAATGGAAGCGCCCAGCGCCACGCACTCATCCGGGTTGAGGCTCTTGTTCGGCTCGTGGCCGGTGAGCTGTTTTACCTTATCCTGCACTGCCGGGATACGGGTGGAACCGCCTACCAGCAGCACCTTGGAGAGCTCGCCTGCGGAAAGGCCCGCATCCTTCAGCGCGTTCTGCACCGGGATGACGGTCATCTCCACGAGGTCGTGGGTCAGCTCGTCGAATTTTGCTCTCGTCAGGTCCATCTCAAAGTGCTTCGGACCGGTCTCGTTCGCGGTGATGAACGGCAGGTTGATGTTGGTCGTGGTGGAGGAGGAAAGCTCCTTCTTCGCTTTCTCCGCCGCCTCTTTCAGTCTCTGCAGCGCCATCTTGTCGCCGGAGAGGTCGATGCCCTCTTTACTCTTGAAATCTGCGATCATGTAGTCGGTGATCTTCTTATCGAAGTCGTCGCCGCCGAGGCGGTTGTTGCCGTTGGTCGCCAGCACTTCGATGACGCCCTCGCCGATCTCGATGATGGATACATCAAACGTGCCGCCGCCCAGGTCGTACACCATAATCTTCTGCTCTTTTTCGTTGTCCAGGCCGTAAGCCAGCGCCGCCGCCGTCGGCTCGTTGATGATACGCTTCACGTCAAGGCCCGCGATCTTGCCCGCATCCTTGGTCGCCTGACGCTGCGCGTCGTTGAAGTATGCCGGCACCGTGATCACGGCCTCCGTCACCTTCTCGCCCAGGTAGTTCTCCGCGTCCGCTTTCAGCTTCTGCAGAATCATCGCGGAAATCTCCTGCGGGGAATATTTCTTGCCGTCGATCGCCACGCGGTAATCGCTGCCCATGTGACGCTTGATCGAGGAAATCGTGCGGTCTGCGTTCGTCACTGCCTGACGCTTTGCCGGCTCGCCGACAAGGCGCTCGCCGTTCTTCGTGAATGCCACGATCGACGGTGTCGTTCTGGAACCCTCTGTATTTGTGATGACGACCGGCTTGCCGCCCTCCATAACCGCTACGCAGCTGTTTGTCGTACCAAGGTCAATACCAATAATTTTGCTCATAATCAAGTCCTCCTTATAATATACTGAATAATCATCTTTTTTGCTCTGTTAATTTGCAACCTTCACCATGCTGTGGCGCACCACGCTGTCGCGGTAAAGGTAACCTTTCTGAAATTCTTCCACGACCGTGTTCTCTCCGGCCTCCTCATCCTCAACATGCATCACGGCATTGTGAAGATTCGGATCAAAGGGCTGACCCACCGCCTCGATCGGCTTGACTCCGGCGTCTTCCAGCGCGGTCATCAGCTGGCGGTATACCTTTTCCATGCCCTGCACGAACGGATCCGCCTTCTGCTCCTCGGTAAGGCCCGCAAGGCCACGCTCAAAATTGTCCACCGTCGGCAGCACCTTCTCGATCATGCTTTTGGCTCCGACCTCAAACATCGCCGCTTTCTCCTTTTCGGAGCGCTTGCGGAAATTGTCAAATTCGGCCATCTGCCGCTGCACCCGGTCGGTCAGCTCCTCGATCTGCGTGTCCCGCTTATCCTTCTTTTTCTTGCCGAAAAAGCCTTTCTTCTGGGGCGCCGCATCCTCCTGCGCGCCGCTCTCCGGCGTCCCTGCGCCGTCCCCGTCCGCGACCGTCCCGGAATCCGTATCCTCCGGCTGCGCTTCTTCCGGCTGCGTCTCCTCCGGCTCCTGCGCGTTCATCTCTTCGCCGTCTTCGCAATCCTCTCCGGTCTCGTCGAGGATTTCTTCGTTTTTATTTTCTTCCACTGGCTATTCCACCTTTCCGTCTTTCTTGAATATCTGATCCAGCTGCGCCATCAGCGTCTTCATCGTGCTGACGACCTTGTCGTAATCCATTCGCTTGGGGCCGATGACCCCGATCCGGCCGTACATGCCCTCGCCGATCTCGTAGGTGGCCGTGACCACGCTGCAGTCCTGCATCGACGGCACCGGAGATTCCTGCCCGATGTACACCTGGATGCCGGTCTCCTGCGCGGCGTCGGTATTGATCATGTCGATCAGATCTTTCTTCTCCTCAAAAGCGCTGATCAGCTCGCTCGCCTTCTCGCTGCTGCTCAGCTCCGGATATTTGAAAATGTTGGTCGCGCCGCTGGTGTAAATCTCGACCTCGTCGTCCGACTGAATCGCCTCCGCGACCGCGTCCAGCACCTGGTTCACTACCTCGCTGTGGATGCCCGCCTGCACCTTGAGACGCGCGATCGTGCTGAGATTGATCTCCTCCAGCGTCAGCCCGTTGAGCGCGGTGTTGAGCAGGATATTCAGCTCCAGCACCTTTTCCTGATCAAGATCATGCTCAATGTGGATAATTTTATTCCTGACCACATTGCTCTCGGCGACGACGACCGCCAGAATCTGCTCCTCATTGACGATCGAAAGCTGAATAAACTTGAGCTTCGTGCGGTGGTACTGGGGGCCGGAAATCATCGCGGCGTAATTGGTATTGGTCGCCAGCACTCGCGCCAGCTGCTTGAGCACCAGCTCCATCCGGTCCTGCCGCTGAATCATCATTTCTTTCATCTCGGTGACTTCGCGGTCTTTTTCTTCCATCATCCGGTCCACATACAGGCGGTAGCCCGCGTCGGACGGAATCCGCCCCGCGGACGTGTGCGGCTGTAAAATGTAGCCCATCTCCTCCAGGTCGGACATCTCGTTGCGGATGGTGGCGGAACTCAGATTCAGATCGGCAAACTTGGAAATCGTGCGCGAACCGACCGGCTCGCCCGTCTCCAGATAAGTCTTGATGATAGCTTTCAGAATCGTCCATTTCCTATCATCGAGCTGCATCTGAATCTCTCCTTTCCCTTTTTGCTTCTTGTTAGCACTCTAACCGGTCGAGTGCTAATGTCTTACGTTGTTAATATAATACCGCGGTTCTCTTTTGTCAATAGCATTTTTTACTTTTCTTGGATTTTTCTTTCTTGGATTTTTTGTCTGCGCATGATCTGTCGGAAAACGATCTGACGAATTTCCTCTATAAAATCTTCCGACACGATCCGGCGGATTCCGTCGCGTTTCGCCGCGGTTTTACAGCATTTTCTTCTATAACTATTTGTTTTTGTCGAAAGTGGACGCTTTATATTGTTTGACTTTTGGGGGATATGTGATATAGTATAAATCAGTGAAATTAACTGTTTACTTTTCAGAAAGGTCATATTATATGAAGAAAGGTACCCTTGCTGGTATTCTGCTCGCGGCCGCCGCCATTCTCGCGCTCGGCCTGCTGGCTGCATACCTGACGCTGCAAAACAAAAATGAGCTCTTTTCCGGCCATGCCAGCCGCACGGAATCGGAGGCGGAAGCCGTTCTGGCCACGCTGCGCGGCACACAGGAATCAGAGACCGGAACGCAGGTCCTGCCGGACGGAGCCTCCGAAGGACGCGTCCCGGGCCTGTATTCCGCAGACGGCTCCGGCAGTTCCAACGCGCTCTCCGGGCAGGCTTCCGTACAGATTCCCGACGACTTTTTTGCGATCTGGGTCGGCGATTCCCGCACCCTCGGCATGGAGGAGGCCATGGATAACGACGACCTCTATATCGGCGCGGCCGGCGAAGGCTACGACTGGTTCTCCGCGAGCGGGCTGCCGCTGCTGAAAGACGCGCTCAAAGAATACCCCGACGCCCCGGTGGTGTTCAACTTCGGCGTCAACGACTACGACAACATGGAAAATTACCTGAATCTTTACACGTCGCTGACCGAAGAATACCCGGATACGCATTTTTATTTCCTGGCCGTTTATCCCATCGACCCGGAGCTGTGCGAAAACATCACAAACGAAGAAATCAGCGATTTCAACAGCCACCTGCGGGAGCTGTTCCCGGATACCTATCTGGACAGCTACACGCAGATCATGATGCGCGAGCTGCGCCCGTTTGACGGGATTCACTATGAAAAGGATGC
Source organism: uncultured Lachnospiraceae bacterium (assembly GCA_947630595.1). Classification (GTDB taxonomy): domain Bacteria; phylum Bacillota; class Clostridia; order Lachnospirales; family Lachnospiraceae; genus Choladousia. The sequence continues at coordinate 44,997 of CANRIG010000011.1, forward strand.
TTACCGCTCCATCTACGAATTTGCGGCGCAGCAGATCCTGCGCCGCGAAAGTGAAGGGGCTTCCTGATTCATTTTGCTGATTTATTTCGTTGATTTATTTCATTGATTATTACATTGATTTACTTTACCGTTTTTTCGCTGATTTATTTTACTGATTTATTTTGCTGATTTCTTCTGCTGCTTTCTTTTATTGATTTCTTTCACAATTTTATTCTCGACCTGTTTTATAGCAGAAGTTTCACAGCAAAAGTTTCATTTAAAGCAGGAACTCCGCCATCACCAGATTGCTCAGATCAAGGCCGCGCCCGGATAGCGCAATGCGTCCCGCGCGGCGCACGAGCAGCTTCTGGCCGCACAGCTTCTGCAGTACTTCTCCGTAAATTTGATCGACCGGGCAGCCGAATCTGGAGGCAAACTCCTGCTCCGAGACGCCGTCCGTCATGCGCAGACCCAGAAACATAAATTCCTCCATCCGATCCTGCTGTGTCAGGCAGAGCACTTCCCGTTTTGAGAAATCTCCCTCCAGATAATCCTCCATCTCCTGTGGATTGCGCAGGCGCAGCCAGCGGAGTGCGCTTTCGCTCTTTGGTGCTGTTCTCGGAATGTTTTCTTTCATCCCGCCGGCAGTCTCCTGACTGTTTTCTTTCATCCTTCCAGCAACCCCTTGATGATTTTCGTCTAACCTTTCGGCGATCTCTCTATCGTTTTCCTCCAGTCCTTTGACTGACACTGGATTGTCTTTTTCCCATCGAAAGGCTTCTCCGACAGTCTCCCGACTATTTTCTTTCATCCTTTCAGTAGCCCTTTGACTGTTTTCGTCCAGCCCTTTGACGATCTCTCTGTCGTTTCCCTCCAGTCCTTTGACTGACACTGGATTGTCTTTTTCCCATCGAAAGGTTTCTCCGACAGTCTCTCTATCATTTTCTTTCAATCTCTGAGCAACATCCGGGCAGCCGAATTCCAGCATATACAGCAGTGACGACGCCCCCAGACCGAACCCCGCATACTCTGTGCCGCGCCAGTAGCCGATATTATGGCGGCATTCACGCCCCGGCAGCGCATAGTTGGAAATCTCATAGCGCCGCAGTCCCGTCTCGCCGAGCAGAATTTCCGTCAGCCGGTACATCTCCCGTTCTTCTTCCTCTGAGGGCAGAAACAGCGGCTGTTCCCCCTGCTCCCGCCGCAGCGCATCCTCGTGATAACGCGCAAAAAATGGGGTTCCTTCCTCTATGATCAGACTATACGCTGAAATATGCTCCGGCCGCAGCGCGGTCACACGACGCAGCGTCCGCTCCCAGGATGTCACATTTTGTCCCGGCAGTGCCGACATCAGGTCAACATTGATATTCGCAAATCCTGCGCCGCGGGCCGCTTCCCAGATGCGCTGAAAATCCTCCCACGTATGAATCCGCCCCAGAGCCGCCAGTTCCGCATGATCTGCCGACTGCAGTCCCAGGCTCAACCGGTTGACCCCGGCCGCCCGATACGCCCGCAGCTTCTGCGCATCCGCAGTACCCGGATTGCACTCAAGTGAAATCTCGGCGTCCGCATCCAGAGAAAACGCATCTGCAATCTGCTCCAGCAGTTGTCCAATCCAAGCACCAGGCCACAAAGACGGCGTGCCGCCGCCAAAGAAAACCGAGCTCACATGATACGCGTCTTTGCCTGGAAAGTTCGCAAGCTCCCGCTGCAGCGCATGAAAATATGCTTCCTGCCGCGCAGGACTGCCGGGTGCGGAAAGGAAATCGCAGTATGCGCATTTTCTGACACAGAACGGAACATGCAGGTAAAGCTCCAGTTCCCGTCTGCCGGTATTCTGCTGTATCCTTTCCTGCTTCTGTCTGATCATTGCTCATCGCCCTCACATGTTCCTGTCCGATTCGGATTCATCGCTCTCTCCTGTTCCTGTCACTTATTCGTCGGCAGTCTGTTCGCTGACCGTTATCCGCTTAATCACCGGCTGATCTTTCGCATCCACCGTACCGTTGTCATCCTGCACCGGAGTGTCAGCACAGATTTTATCGACGATGTCCATCCCTTCCGTCACATAACCGAAACCGGCATAGCTCCCGTCCAGATAAGTGCTGTCCGACTGCACAATGAAAAACTGGCTGCTAGCGCTGTCCATATCCTGCGAGCGCGCCATGGAAATGACGCCCCGCTTGTGCGAAATCGGATTGTCCACGCCATTTTCGGAAAACTCACCCTTGATCGTTTCATCCGAGCCGCCGGTTCCGTTTCCCAATGGATCGCCGCCCTGAATCATAAATCCGTCGATAATCCGGTGGAACGTAAGCCCGTCATAAAAGCCCTCTTTTGCCAGCGAAACAAAATTCTCCACCGAAATCGGGGCCGCATCCTCATCCAGCTGCACCACAATATTCCCGTAATCCTTCACCGAAATCGTCGCTACCGGCCCGTGAACCTGTGAAAGATCAACCTCCGCCGCACTGGACGCCTCCGTTGTCTGCTCCGAGTCTGCTGTAGTCCTGCTTCCCCGGCGCTGTCCCAGAATCAGTAAAAGCAGCGCCAGCACAACTACCACGCCGCAAAGGCCAACAATGATCAGGCTGTTGTTTGGTTTCTGCTCATCTTTTTTCTTTTTTGCCAATTTGTTGCTCATGATTTTATTCCTCCGATCTTAATCTCACAGTGAATTGTCTTTTCCGAAATCTATTCCCCAGTGTATCCGAAAACCGCCAAGAGGTCAAGCAGGCGGAAAAGCGGTCCTGACGAAAATGGTCAAAAATGAAATTTATCTGAAAACTACAATTTCACCTCTGCATTACATCTTACTACAGTACCGGCCGTTTTTCCAGAAGCAACCAGCTGTTTTTCCAGAAGCAACCAGCTGTTTTTCCAGAAGCGTTTTTCCAGAAGCAACTGATCGTTTTCCCAGAAGTAAATAGATAAACTGCATCCCAGCCCCGGCCGAAACCTGAAAATCCGATAGAAATGCTATCGTCCGCCTGAATTGCAATCGAACGTCACTTTTCTATATCGCTTCGTTTCTTAAATAATATGTTAATATATATTGCAAAAAGAGACTTTATATGTTATGCTGTTAAGTATCAGATCAAAAGATAAATCAAATCCGGTGAAATTCCTGCGGCGTTCCCGCATTTCCCTGTTTGAAAAAGGAATCCGTTATGCTATGATAAAGGAGGAACCGATGAACAGACAGCAGAATATTACCGCTGACGTATCTATTGTACCGCTGAAAGAGCTGAACCTTACGGCGCGCTTTCTTTTCGACGAAGTGATGGAGGACCCGCAGACACAGCAGGACGTCCTGAGCATTATTTTCGGCAGGGAGATTCCTGTGATACGCTCCAGCGCCACGGAAAAGGAGCTGCTTCGCTTTTAGAGCCCGGTGTGCCGGATTATAACCGCCTGAACCAGACGTATCTGATTATGATCATGACCTTTGATTTGTTTGGGTATGAGAAATATCAGTATACGTTTCTTCCGCGCTGTGAGGAAGTCGGGGAATGCCGGCTGGAGGACGGAGCGACCCGTATTTTCCTGAATACGAAAGGAAAGAACGACAGCGAGGTATCGCGGGAACTGGCCGATTTTCTGCATTACGTGGAAAATACGACAGACGAGGAAGCCGCCAAAACAGACAGCGAGCGGATCCGGCGCATCCATGAGCGGGTATGTAAGGTGCGCTCCAGCGAAGAAATTGGGGTGAAATATATGCAGGCATGGGAAGAAAGATATTTTGACAAAGAGGAAGCCCGGGAAGAGGGTCTGAAAGAAGGCCGGGAGAAAGGCCTGGAAGAAGGCCGCAAAGAAGGCCTGGAGGAGGGCCTGAAAGAAGGCCGCAAAGAAGGTCAGGAAGAAATCAATCAGCTGATCGCGGCATTGATCAGGGACAACCGCACAGACGATCTGCTTCGGTCTTTGGCCGACAAAGAATACCAGGAGGAACTGTTGAAAGAATATAAAATCGGGAAACAAAACGTATAATCAAATGGGAATATTATCCCAGTCGCTGCAACAAAACAGGTCGCTCAGCTCCGTGTCCTCATAATGCGTCCCGTTCACGACGTTGTATAGTTCCAGCAGATTCTCTTTCTCGCCGAAAATCATGGCAAACAATCTGGCCTTGTAGGTACGGTCGGCGCGGGGATGTTCTGCAGGCGTTCTTTGAGCAGACTTTTGAGCAGCTTTCTGAGTTGTTCTTTGAGCGGCCTTTTGAGCAGCTCGCTGGGTAGTCTTTCCAGCGTTTTTCTCAACGTTTCTCCTGTTATCTCCCTGAGCACCAACATTCTTTCTGGCTCTTCTTCTCGATTTCAGCATTGCACACCTCCATGCTCTTTGACAATTTCCCGGTTCCAAAAACATGAAAGTTTCCAAATCAAACATTCGGCAATTAAAATTGATCCAGATACGACATAACGTGCAGAAAACAGATTGGAATTCTTGCTTTGCCCTCTATTGTATCATTATTGTTTATATAACGCAGCACAAGCTTTATAATATTGCCGCCAATTTAAAATCAAAATTAAGAGGGCGCAGCATGTGAAAGCCAAAACACTTCATTATTATCTGCCCAATGATAGCGCTCGATCCAGCGCCGCCGCGATCACCTGATCCATATCGTAATACTTATACTCTCCCAGGCGTCCGCCGAAGACAACGCCCGGTTCCCGGTCCGCAAGCGCTTTGTATTTGTTATACAGAGCATTATTTTTTTCATCATTGACCGGATAATAAGGTTCGTCCCCCTGTTTCCACTCCGAACTGTATTCCCGGCTGATGACCGTCCCGGGCAAATCCCTCCCGTTTTCATCCCGGCCAAATGTGAACCATTTATGCTCAATAATACGCGTCCACGGCGTTTCCTGGTCGGTGTAATTCACAATCGCGTTGCCCTGAAAGCTGGACCTGTCCAGAAACTCCGTCTCAAAGCGGACAGAGCGGTATTCCAGCGGGCCGAAGCAATAGCCAAAATAAGCGTCAACCGGGCCGGTATAAACCACCTGCTCCGCCAGCGCGTCCAATTCCGCCTTATGCTCCAGATAATCCACGCCCAGGCGCACTTCAGCGCCGTCCAGCATCTTTTCCACCATCTTTGTATACCCGCCGGCAGGAATGCCCTGATACAGTGCGTTGAAATAATTGTTGTCAAACGTAAACCGCACGGGCAGCCGCCGGATAATAAAAGACGGCAGCTCGGCACAGGGGCGTCCCCATTGTTTTTCTGTATATCCCTTTATCAGTTTTTCATAAATATCCGTCCCGACAAGCGAGATCGCCTGTTCTTCCAGATTCCGGGGTTCTGCGATGCCCGCCGTCCTGCGCTGCTCTTCAATCTTCTCCGCCGCTTCCTCCGGCGTCGTCACGCCCCACATTTTGTTGAACGTGTACATATTGAAAGGCAGGGAATACAACTCGCCCTTATAGTTTGCAATGGTTCCCAGCGTGAAACGGTTAAACGATGCAAACTGATTCACGTAATCCCAGACCATCCGGTTATTCGTATGGAAAATATGCGGCCCATATTTATGAACCTGGATCTGCTTGATTTTTTCCGAATATACATTCCCGGCAATATGATCACGGCGGTCAACGACAAGGCAACGCTTGCCGGATTTTGTCATCTGTTCCGCGATTACAGCGCCATATAAGCCTGCTCCAACAATCAAATAATCATACTGTTTCACAATTGTATCCTCCTGTATGTTCTGGTATGATTCATCACATGTATCTGTTTTATATCACATAGGCGTCCTGAACCATAGGGTTCAGACGCGGCATACCGCTCAGAAAACAGACTGGAATTCCTGCTTTGCCTCTCATTGCATCATTATTGTTTTAATCCACCGAAAAGAGATCCCTGGTATATATCTTCTCCCGGCATCCTGCCAGCTCGCCAGTTTCGCGGTTGGCGAGAATCAGGTCACACTGGGCAGTAAATTCCGCAAAATCCGGGATGACTTTGCTGCCCATGAAATCATCCGTGGTAAGGGTCGGCTCGTAAATCACTACCTCCGCATTTTCTTCCATGAGCATGCGAATAATATCCTGGATTGCGGACTGGCGGAAATTATCGGAGCCGGTCTTCATGATTAACCGGTAAACACCTATCGTGCAGGATGCTTTTCCATCCCTCTCAGCGCATTTTTTCGCTTTCCGCAAAGCCTGTCCGACAATAAACTTTTTGCGGGTCATATTGGATGCTACGATAGCTCCCATCATGTCATTGGGGATTCCTTCGTAGTTAGCTAAAAGCTGCTTTGTATCCTTCGGAAGGCAGTAACCACCATACCCAAAAGAGGGATTATTGTAGTGCAGCCCAATCCGGGGATCCAACCCCACGCCCCGGATGATTGATTTCGTGTCCAGGCCATGCATCTCCGCATAAGTGTCCAGCTCGTTAAAGTATGCGACCCTCAGAGCAAGGTATGTATTGGCAAAGAGCTTCACCGCTTCCGCCTCTGTAGGGGCCATGAGCAGAGTCTCTACATTTTCCTTCTTTGCTCCCTGCTGGAGAAGTCTGGCAAAAACGGCTGCGTGTGCTTTTGCTTCCGGATCGTCCTGATCAGCCCCTACAATAATCCGCGAAGGGTAAAGATTATCATAGAGCGCTTTCCCCTCCCGCAGAAACTCCGGCGAAAAGAGGATATGGCTTGTCCCATGCTTTTCCTGCATTCGCCTGGTAAAGCCGATAGGCACGGTGGACTTTACAACAATGTACGCCGCCGGATTTATCTCCAGAACCTGGGCAATGACCGACTCCACAGACGAAGTATTAAAATAATGCCGATCCGGATCATAGTCGGTAGGTGTGGATACAACCACAAAATCAGCGTTCTGACAGGCAGATTTCCCATCTATAGTTGCTGTCAGCGTCAGCTTTCCGCTTGCCAGATATTCCTCAATTTCCTTGTCCCGGATGGGGGACTGACCTCTGCTGATCATATCTACTTTTTCCTGCACAAGATCTACGGCGAAAACCGTATTGTGCTGTGCCAATAGTACCGCTAACGACAATCCTACATAGCCTGTTCCAACCACAGTAATTTTCATGTGTGCTTTCACCCGATGTTTCCTTTCTCTTTTATTGCTGTCTCTGATATAAGTTCCTCTTCAAAGTATTCAATGGTGGGCATAAGCCCATCCTTGAGCGGGATTTTGGGCCCCGCCCCAGTTCCTTTTTCTTGTTCGCTTGTTAAACTGAACACTCCTTATATCTATAACTTAATCTTTCCCTGTCTTCTTTTCCCAATCTGAAACATTCTCATAAACATTGCATCTCGCTTAATGTAAAAATATATACAACAGCCAACCGCATAAACAATTATCCCACTTGCAACCTGGAGCAATAATGTCTGAAGCGACTCTCCGAGCTGACCCACACAATAGACCGCCGAAAACATAAGGCTGCCAATTCCCAAAAAAGGAATGCTTTCTTTTAAATACGTACCTACATTTAATTTTTTACGAACAAAAAAAGTCTGTATCACACATACTGTAATTTCTGCTGCTATCGTTCCAACTGCCGCGCCAACTGCCCCTAAAGAAGGGATCAGTGTCCAATTGATACCCAGGTTAACCACAGCCCCCATGATTACGGAAATCAGATATTCCCGGTCTTTTTCTTCCGGTATCAAGTACTGTGTACGGATCACATTAGCAAAACCTAAAAAAGGTATGGTGCTCGCCAAATACATAATGAGAACACCGGATTGCCGAAACCCGCCTCCCCAAAAAACCGGGGCAAAAACCTGCCCGACCCCTGCCATCCCAAAAGCAAAAGCAATCGCAAGACACATCACATATCGCATAGAAACAGAGATATATTTCCCCGCGATTGATCGATTTTCGTTTTTGATAAGATTTGACATCCTGGGAAGCAGTACCAGGCCAAATGCAGCAATCAGAGAAACCGGGACATTGATGATTCTTTCTGCGTTCTCATAAAATCCCAGTTGCTCCTTACTACTGATCACACCCAGCATGATCTTATCCATACATTTGTATAAGCTAATCGCAACCACTGGGACAAATAAGATAAAGAGCGGCTTGATATGCTTTTTTACTTCATGGATACAAGGCCGAACCATGTGTACAAACTTACATAATGGAACCCAAAGAACCATTTGTCCTAAAAGTAGGCCCACCGCCATGAGCGCGCAATACTTCCATAGATCGTCAGCATCTTTCACCAGAGTAAATATACAGATTGCATTGGCTATTTTTACTGCTGTGCTCTGGATAACGGTAATCTTAAACTCTTCAAGTCCAAAATAAAACCAGCTGATATCAAATAGTGCACTCAGCACATAGGCTCCTTGTATCAGCACGAGTATTCTATCCGTTTTGACCATCATAAAATATAACATATAACAAGCCAGACAGAGGATGGACACTGCAACATGTATGGCCAACAGATTACTAAAAGACCGGTTCAATTCATTGTGGTCATCTCTCGTTTGAGCGATAACACGACTGCCATAATTCTGTATGCCCAACATGGAAAACAAGACAAAATAGTTTGCAATCGAATAGGAATAGGAATATCGTCCTAAACCTTCTGCCCCTATTACCCTTGCGATATACGGTGATGTAAGCAATGGCAACGCAAGAATCAAAAGCTGATAAAGCATTTGATAAACTAAATTCTTTTTAATGCTATTTGCTTTTTTCATGTTTTCCCCATACCAACCTAACTCTGACTGGTTTACTGCCATACTTCAATAGCGAAAGCCTTTCAGCATTCATTCCCAGAACAAGCATCGGATATAAAAACACTGTTTCAGTAATGGATTCCGATATCCCCATAAACAAAAAGGCAATCAAAGTAAAAAGAATAATTTTCCCATAAATAGTATCATTGGCTGATCTGAGTGACTTATTAGCGATGCTAATTCCACACAATAAAATCACCAGCAATGCAATACCCCCGGTAGTCAGAATATACAATAAAAAATTATGTGGATGTGTTGCCCATCGTAATTCCCCTAAATGCTGTACATATTCAGTTCCTGTCAGATATCCGTATCCCCAAAGGGGACGCGCTTTAACCATGGATAACACATAAGCCCACATCGATGTCCTGCCACTCAAACTGGCACTTCTCCCAAATACTTCCTCAATAATTCCAGTAAAGTGGTTCTGTATATTAAATATTACAACCAATATTGTTCCTGTAAATGCTATAGCTACCCCACTATATAAGGAAACCCATGACGGAAGCTCCTTTTTTTTCGAATGGAAAAACAACAATAAGCCAAGAAACAATACCAACCCCAACAGAGCTGTTGCCGAATCTACTAAAAGAAAGGTACTGCCCGTGCATAGGAGTAAAAAAATCGTTTTTGCCGAAAGCTTTCCATACAAATAATATGACCGAATCAACGCCATACACACAATTGGTAAAATTGTTCTTATTTGTATATTTTTATATCCCAAAAACCAATTAGACGCATATAATTCCGACTTATACAAGCCATCTGGATTCATCAGCACCGTAATCAAATTTATATATACCAGCCATTCAAAAATGCCGAAAGTTTTTACCAATGTCTGCGGTTTTTTAATCAACCAGAGATCAAATAACAAACACATTGCAAATGCAGAAAAATTACTTCCTATGTAATGAAATAAATCTCCTCTCAAAAATACAGTAATTAAAAAAATATATCCATAAAAAACTAAAATCCATATTCTGGATTTTGTAACTGGTTTAACAATTACTGCTGCAATGACAAGAATAATCACACAACCCAGACCGAAAAAATCATATAAATTATCTAAAAAAGGAATCGTTCCAAAATACGCAGGCTTTGTCAACCCCACAAGTAAGACACCCAAAAGAATTTTATTTTCAAATAAATCTTTTTGTTCTAATGTGTTAATATCATGCATTTTATATCCTCACTAAAATTTCTGCATCCTTTGAAAATAATATTATGCACACCTTTATTATGCATTTGGCAATATCATCAAATCCTGAAGAACACTGGCGATCCTTCATTCACAAGAATGATTTCCAGACTCCCATAGGTTTGATAGGCAATACTACAAAACATTGACACAGATATTTCTCTACTTTGTAAATGAGCACAACTGAAATATTACCAATCAAATTCGTATGCCTATTCCAACTTTTGAAAAACTATTGCCCACTGGAGACATTATATGCATAGAGTAACCGTTTATAATTAGACTCTCTGTGCTTTACTGCTTGCCAACATCTTTGTATACAATAATATGGAAATAGCCAATGTCTTGAAATGAAAAAGTATCTTATTCTCTGCCTACAACTATAAAAATCCGATATTCTACAGGCATTAATGTATTGGCTTACGGTTTCATTTTTATAATATATATTCATGAAATAAGCATACTTTTTAAATAAAACTTTCCCAAATCATCGGACTATAGGAGAACCTCATAAATCCAATGTCTGATTACAAGACATAACCAAAT
>CANRIG010000012.1 GCA_947630595.1 uncultured Lachnospiraceae bacterium
AAAGCAGCCACCGAAAGATGGCTTGTTTGTTGTGTGCACGAAGTTATGGATATCCTCTACTTCTCATTTTCAATCTTGCCTCCTTTCCCCGATTGCCGGGCCGTCCGTATTCTTTCACTTAAACGAATCGCTGCGCCGGATATCCTTTATACGAAACATCACCGGATATCCTTTCTCTCAAACATCCGAACCCCGGCCATGATCACGGCGGCCGTCAGCGCGGCGGAAAAGAGCATCTGCCGGAACGGATGCGTGATGGCGGCGTCTGTCATCAGGATGGCCGGCCCGGACGGCAGCAGCTCCAGAAAACATTCCATGACCAGCCGGGCCGGGCCGGAGACGTAAAGCGGGTTCGGCGCTTCTTCGATCATCTGAAAGGCGCCGTCGACGTACGCCATTCCGACGCCGGTCGTCGGCAGTTCGCTCAGGCGGTCGTTCAGGCCGCTGGCGGCCAGGATCAGCCCGATCCAGACGGCGAGGGAGAACACGACGGAAAGCGCCCTGTTGGTGCACAGCATGTCGATCAGCAGAAAGACGGCGGTAAAGGCCGCCGTGAAGCCGGCGGCGACGCCGAGATAAGCGAGAAAGCCGGCGGCGCCCATTTGCAGCGGGCCGATGGTGAAAAAGCCGGGAGTTTCGCACAGTATCCACAGCGCAAGGAAAATCAGGCCGGCGGTCAGGCAGATTATATAATTTGACAGATATACGTGCAGCCGCGTGTGGCCCACGCTCAGCCTGCGCCGGATGGCGCCGTCTGCGTGCTCCGGGCCCAGAAAGAGGCTGGTGAAGATGCCGGACAGCAGCCCCATGTAGGGCGCAAGCTCGAAAAAGTAACGGTCCAGCGAGGCGTCGACTCTGGATTCTCTCAGAGCACGGAACGATCCGGCGCTGCCGCAGATGGCCGCGAGCGACACTGCCGCCGTGAGGACGGCCATGATCCAGAACAGCCTGCTGCAAAACAGGCGGCGGAAGCCGGCGTGCAGAAGCCTACTCATGACTGCCACCTCCCACCAGCGAAAGATAATAGCTTTCCAGGCTTTCGTCCCGTTCCTGCATGGAGAGGATTTCACAGTGTTCCCGCGCGAGGGCCGCGGCGAGCCGGGATACATTGACCCTGGCGAAAACGTCGGCGGCGGTGGCGGAAAGAATCCGGAAGTCGATGCCTGCGTCGCTCAGAACGCGGGCGAGGACGGCGGTGTCCGACACCTCCACGCGGGTGCACTTGCGGCAGGCGGCGTTCAGCTCCTGCGCGCTGAGCTCCTTTACCATGCGGCCGCTGTCGATGAATCCGTAATGGGTGGCGAACTTGGAGAGCTCGTCCAGAATGTGGCTGGAAATCAGGACGGTGATCTGCCGCTCGCGGTTCAGCCGCAGGATCAGCTCGCGAATCTCCACGATGCCCTGCGGGTCGAGGCCGTTGGCCGGCTCGTCCAGCACCAGAAAGTCAGGGTCGCCCGCGAGCGCGACGGCGATGCCCAGGCGCTGGCGCATACCCAGGGAAAAATTCCCGGCTTTCTTTTTTCCGGTATTCCCGAGGCCGACCAGCTGCAGCGTCTCCTGCACGCCCCAGAAAGAGGGCAGGCCAAGCACCAGATACTGCTGTTTCAGGTTTTCCTCGGCGGTCATGTCCGGATAGATGGCGGGCGTCTCCACCACGGCGCCCATGCGGCGGCGCGCCCCGGCGATCGCGCGCCGGTCATTGCGGATGCCGTACAGCGTGAAATTGCCGGAGGTCGGCGCCTGCAGCCCGCAGATCAGGCGGATCAGCGTCGTCTTGCCGGCCCCGTTTTTCCCGATAAACCCGTAAATCGCGCCTCTCGGCACGTGCATGGTGAGCCCGTTCAGCGCCGGAAAATGCCGGTACGTCTTGCGCAGGCTGTCCGTTGTCAGTACATAGTCCACAGTCATAATCGATTGCCTCCTCATGTCAAATTTTAAAATCTGATGTTTACCATAGCAGGCAAAGGTCAAGAAAGCGGTCAGGAAAAACGTCAAGATTTCGTCAGGATTTCCGGCCGGGCATGGCGTCCGGCTCCGGATCCGCCAGTTTAAAGCCGATGCCCCATACCGTTTCGATGTAATCGGTGCCGTTTACCGCCTGCAGCTTGCGGCGCAGGTTGCTGATGTGCTGTTTCAGGGAGCGCTCTGTGCAGTCCGGCGTGTCCGCGCTGATGCGGTCCAGCAGCACGCCGCGGGCGATCGCCTGCCGGGGATTTGTCATCAGCAGCTTGAGGATGGCGTATTCCGTCCGGGTCAGCCGCACGGGCCGGCCGTCGACCGACGCGCTCTGCGCGGTTGTGTCCAGGGTAAGGCCGCCGCAGGTGAGCAGCGAAGAACCGCCGGCGTTTTCCGCCTTGCGCAGCTGAACCCGGATGCGGGCGAGCAGCTCCCGGGGATGAAACGGCTTCGTGATATAATCCGCGGCGCCGCCGAGCAGAAGGTCTACCTTGTCCTGCACATCCGCTTTGGCGCTGAGGACAATGACCGGGATATGCCGGATGCGGGGCAGAAGCTCCTCGCCGGAGAGCCCGGGCAGCATCAGGTCCAGCAGAACCAGGTCCGGCTTTTGCTGCGCGAGCAGATAGAGCGCCTCGGTGCCGGAGTAGGCCCGCAGCACGCCGTAGCCCTCGCTTCGCAGAAGCTGTGCGAGCACGTCGCCGATGTGGACGTCGTCTTCGATGATTGCAATGATATTCATAACCGTACCTCTCTGACGGCCTGAGCCGCAAGTGTATTTTTCGTGTAAACCAATATGTGATCTTTGACATTGAGATCCTTACAGGCCCCATTATAATGCATTTCCGGGGCGGGCTCAAGAGCGGACGGAGCATTTCGGACGAAATGGGAACCGCCTGCCCGCCCGCGGCGCTGTTCCCGTAATTGGAGAAAATAACCTGAATATTTATTAAAAGAATTACAAAATCCATATTTTGCACAAAAAATATGAGCTTTTTTATTTTTTTAAATTGACACCTGCGGTGCGGGAAGTTAAAATAAAAGTGGTTACGTTTGAGGACGGGCGCGCCCTTGAAAGGTAGTACTTTTATTTTAATGAAGGAGGGTCATTGATGAGAAACGCAAAGAAATGGCTTGCGTTGTTTCTGGCGGCTGTGATGACGATGTCGCTGGCGGGCTGCGGCTCCGGCAAGAAGGAGACGGAGGCTCCTGCGACGGAGGCGGCCACGGAAAAGGCAACCGAGGCACAGACGGAGAAAGAAACGGAAGCACCTGCAACCGAGGCGGTGACGGAAGCACCGGAGACTGAGGCAGTCACGGAAGCGCCGGAGACCGAGACACCTGCAGCTGAGGCGGCGACAGAAGCGCCGGAAACGGAAGCGGGAGAGGAAGCAACGGAGGCAGTTGAGACCGAGACAGTAACGGAGGCGTTAACGGAGACCGTTGCGGCTGCATCCGCGGAAGCGGAGACCGAGGCGTTAACGGAGGCACCGGAGACCGAAGCAGTCACCGAAGCAGCGGAGACTGAGGCGGTAACGGAGGCACCGGAGACCGAGGAAGTTACCGAAGCAGCGGAAACCGAAGAAGTAACGGAAGCGCCGGAGACCGAAGCAGTCACCGAGGCAGCGGAGACTGAGGCAGTCACGGAAGCGCCGGAGACCGAAACAGTTATCGAGGCAGTCACGGAAGCGCCGGAGACCGAGGAAGTTACCGAAGCAGTCACGGAAGCGCCGGAGACGGAAGAAGTAACGGAGGCACCGGAGACCGAGACGGAAGAAGTAACGGAAGCACCGGAAACCGAGACGGAAGAAGTAACGGAAGCACCGGAAACCGAGACCGAGGAAGTAACGGAAGCGCCGGAAACTGAGACGGAAGAAGTAACGGAAGCTCCTGAGACTGAGGAAGTTACGGAAGCTCCTGAGACCGAGGAAGTGACGGAAGCGCTGGACGCTACGGCGGCAGCGGCAGCGGACGCGGAGGACGAGACCGAGGAAGTCACCGAGGCTCCTGAGACGGAAGCTGAGACTGAGGAAGCAACGGAAGCGGCTGAGACGGAAGAAGCGGCGACCGAGGCCGGGACAGAGGCAGCAGAAGAAGCCGCTCCGGCTGAGAGAGAAGAGGGCACCGTGGTTTCGTCGGTAGAGCAGGGCATGGAAGGCAAATTCTCCCCGTTCTTCTACCTGAGCGCAAACGACGCGACGGTCGTGGAATCCTTTACAGAGTATACACTGCTCTCTGACCGTGTGGGCAATCCGGTCAACACAGGTATCGAGGGCGAGACCCGTGCTTACAACGGTACGGATTATGAGTATGACGGAGCGGCGGACGTTACCGTCACCGAGAATGAGGACGGCACGGTTACATATGAGCTGAAGATGCGCGACGATATCGTGTTCTCCGACGGCACGCCGGCGGACATCGACGATGTGATCTTCGGAATCTATGTATATCTGGATCCGACCTATGACGGAAACGCTACCCTGTATTCCGTTCCGATCGCCGGCCTGGACGAGTACCGCAGCGGTATGGACACGCTGTTCAACCTGCTCGCGGCAGCCGGTGAGGACAACACCGATTTCACCTACTGGGATGAAGAGACCCAGACCGCATTCTGGGCGGATCTGAAACAGGCGGGCGCTGCATTTGCACAGGAGATCGTGGACTACTGCATCGCGGCGGGCTACAACGCAGAGGGCGACTCTGTGGCGGCATGCGCTGCAAACTGGGGCTTCGAGCTTCCGGAAGACGCGACTGTTGACGATTTCTTCAGCACCATGGTAGAGCAGTATGAAGGCGACTATGCAACGCTGAGCAGCACTGAGACGGCTGGCAGCTCCCTGTTCGACCTGATGGAGAATTATGACGCTTATACGCTTGGTATCGAGACCGAGGAGACCGCTCCGAACGTTTCCGGTATCGAGCGCGTGGACGACTACACCCTGCGCATCACCACTACCGAGCTGGATGCGACCGCGATTTACCAGATGTCTCTGCCGATCGCTCCGCTGCATCACTACGGCGACGAGAGCCTGTACGACTATGAGAACAACAAGTTCGGCTTCAACAAGGGCGATCTTTCCATCGTGAGAGCGAAGACATCCGACCCGCTCGGCTGCGGTCCGTATATCTTTAAGGACTTCGCAAACGGCGTGGTTTACATGGATGCGAACCCGACGTACTACAAGGGCGAGCCGAAGACCGCGCACCTGAACTTCCTGGAGTCTGCGGAAGGCGATAAGGTGAACGGTATCGTGGCAGGCACCCTGGATATTGCAGACCCGAGCTATTCCGTTGATACGGCGAAGCAGATCGCCGCTGAGAACGGCTTCAGCGAGGATGAGTGGGACAACTTTGAGGGCCCGGTGATCACGACCAAGCTGATCGACTACCGCGGCTACGGCTACATCGGCGTCAACCCGAACAATGTCAAGGTCGGCGACGATCCGTATTCCGACGAGTCCAAGAACCTGCGCAAGGCTATCGCAACCATGATCGCGGCGTACCGCGACGAGGCGATTGACTCTTACTATGGCTCCACGGCATCCGTGATCAACTACCCGATTTCCAACACCTCCTGGGCTGCTCCGCAGACCACGGACGATGGATATCAGATTGCGTACTCCGTTGACGTAGACGGCAATCCGATCTACACGGCGGACATGAGCGTGGAAGACAAGTACGCAGCTGCTCTGGAAGCATCCCTCGGCTACTTTGAGGCTGCCGGCTACACGGTAGAGGACGGCAAGCTGACGGCTGCTCCGGAAGGCGCGAAGCTCGAGTACGAGTGCGTGCTTGGCGGCAACGGCAGCGGCGACCACCCGAGCTTCCTGCTTCTGAAGAATGTGGCGGAAGCGCTCGAGCCGGTTGGCTTCACGCTGACGGTTACGGACTATGCAAATGCGAACGACCTGTACTCCAGCTACCAGAACGGTATCGCGGAGATGTGGTGCGCAGCATGGCAGGCAAGCTCCGACCCGGATATGTTCCAGCTGTATCACTCTGAAGGCTCCACCAACTACTATCAGATCAAATCTGACGAGCTGGACGAGCTGATCATGGCGGGCCGTGCGTCTACGGACCAGGCATACCGCAAGTCGATCTATCAGGCTGCAATGGAGATCATCATGGACTACGCAGTGGAGATCCCGATCTATCAGAGAAGCGAGGCGCTGGTCGTTTCCTCTGAGCGTGTGAATGTGGACTCTCTGCCGGGCGACATGACTCCGTACTGGAGCTGGACGGCTGAGAAGGAAAAACTGGAACTCCTTCAGTAAACAGCAAAGAGACGACAACTGAATACATGAGATTCCCTGCCTCCGCCCGGAGGCGGGGAGATTTCAGCTGTGTGAGCGACGCCGCATGATATGGCGCGCGTTCCTTTAATTGCCGCGCAACAGGAAACTGTACTCAGGGGTGAGGCAGCTGCCTGCTGCGCGGCATTTGCTGTTATACCGGATATTTGGGACAGAAGGGGGAAGGAGGTTTTTCATTGAAGAATTATATCATCAAGCGTATCATTTTCTCTGTTTTTATATTATTCTTTGTCACCCTGATTATTTATACGCTGATCCGCTGCCTGCCCGCAAGCTATGTGGAGACGATGGCGATGCAGCTTTCCACAAAGCCGGGCGCCAAGCCCTATGAGGAGTGGGTGGCGCAGCTGAACGCGTCCTACGGCCTGGATCAGCCGATCATCATCGGATATTTCCACTGGCTCGCTGATTTCGCACAGGGCAACTTCGGCGACAGCTGGCGTTTCACCGTTCCGGTGATCCAGAAGTTCAAAGAGGTGATCGGCGTATCGTTTGTGATGGGCGCGATTTCGCTGGTGCTGGAGCTTGTCATCGCGATTCCGCTGGGCGTGATCGCGGCGACGAAGCAGTATTCCAAGGCGGATTATGCGATTTCCGCAAGCGCGCTGGTAGGCATTTCCCTGCCGACCTTCTTTTTTGCGACGATCCTCAAGCTGATCTTTTCCGTGAAGCTGGGCTGGTTCGACACGCACGGAATGGTGGGAAGAAATTACGCGCAGCTTGACGCTATGGGCAAATTCCTGGATCAGGCGAACCATCTGGTGCTGCCGATTGCCACGCTGACCATCGTCTCGGTGGGATCGCTGATGCGCTACACGAGGACCAATATGCTGGAGGTCCTGAACGCGGACTACATCCGCACCGCCCGCGCCAAGGGACTAAGCGAGGGCCGGGTCATCTATCACCATGCGTTCCGCAACACGCTGATTCCGCTGGTGACGATCGTCGGCGGCTCGCTGCCGGGCCTGTTCTCCGGCGCGCTGATCACGGAGACGCTGTTTTCCATACCCGGAATCGGCTTCACGTCGTATCAGTCGATGACGGCGGGCGACATTCCGTTCACCATGTTTTATCTGAGCTTTATCGCCCTGCTGACGCTGGCAGGCAACCTGATCTCGGATATTCTGTACGCGGTGGTAGACCCGCGCGTGCGCCTGTCGTAGAAGGGAGGAAGAGCAATGTCGGAAGAACTGAAAAACACCAACCAGACAGAAGAACAATACTCCCTGAACGACGACCGCCGCGTGAAGGTGCTCTCCCCGGGCGCGCTTGTGGTCAAGCGCTTTTTCCGCAACCGGCTGGCAGTGCTGGGCCTGATCATGCTGATCGTCATGTTTGTATTCTCCTTTGTCGGAGGATTCGTGATGCCATACGGGCAGGCGGAGCAGTTTTATACGGTTACCTACCTGGACAAGGAATACGTGGGAGTCACGCGAAACGACGAGCTTCGCTATGCGGTCGCGGACGGCCAGGAATTCGGAACCATCCTGCAGGCGCAGTTTCTGCTGGCGCTCGGCAAGGGAAAGACCGAGTATTCTTATAAGGGCGAGGATTATACGCTCACAGAAGAGGGCGCGGATTTTTACTCCATCAGCAAGGCGGACGGCACGGTGCTGGCCATCGCCTACAAGGATATCGTAAACGCGGCGGACGGCATGGAGGATCCGGCGTTTGCCGTGAAGTATGAGGCGCTGAAGGCATACGCGAACGGCGGCACGTCGTTTTCCGCCGACGGGGGGGATTATACGCTGGATGAGGAAGGCAACATACTTTCGGACGGCACGGTGATCGGCTACATCAGCCGTTTCGTGGTGGCTCCGAAGGAGAACGGCGTCACGATCACCCGCGATTTCAAGGAAAAGCTGCAGGAGGCGCTCGAGGACGATATCACCGAGTTTGCCTACACGGACGAGGAGGGCGTGGAGAGCACCTACAAGGTCTCTTATGATGCGACGGCCAAAGTGTGGTCGGTGCAGCAGAAGACCCCGTCCTATGTGTACGATACCTACGGACAGCCGTCGATGAAGCATCCGCTCGGCACCGACAAGAACGGCATGGATATGCTGGTGCGCCTGATGTACGGCGGCAGGGTTTCGCTGGTCATCGGCTTCATCGTCGTGGCGATCGAGACGGTCATCGGCGTGATTCTGGGCGGCATCTCCGGTTACTTCGGAAAATGGGTGGACAACCTGATCATGCGTATCGTGGATATTTTCTACTGCATCCCATCGATGCCGGTTATCATCATTCTCGGCGCGGCGATGGACAACATGCGCGTGGACCCGCAGATCCGTATGCTGTACCTGATGCTGATTCTCGGATTCCTCGGCTGGCCCGGAATCGCGAGACTGGTGCGCGGCCAGATTCTGTCGCTGCGCGAGCAGGAATTCATGACCGCCACGGAGGCGTGCGGCATCCGCGTGTCGCGGCGCATTTTCCGCCACCTGATTCCGAATGTGATCCCGCAGCTGATCGTCACCTGTACGATGGGCCTCGGCTCCACAATTATTATGGAAGCGACGCTGTCGTTCCTCGGACTCGGCGTAAAATTCCCGTTCGCGTCCTGGGGCAGCATCATTTCGGATGTAAACAATTCATACGTTATGACAACATTCTGGTTTATCTGGATACCGGCCGGCATCTGTCTGCTGATCGCGGTACTCGGATTCAACTTCGTGGGCGACGGTCTGCGCGACGCGTTTGACCCGAAGATGAAGCGGTAGAAGGGAGGAAATCATCATGGCAAAGAAAAAAGCGGAAGGTTATCTTTCCGGAAAAGAGTCCAGACGGATTTCCCGGGCGAACCGCAAAATCACCAATGAGCTTGAGAAAAAGCGCAAACGCAAAAAGGTTCCGGAGAGCGAGTATCTGACGACGATGCACGACCCGGCCAACGCGGTGGAATTTGACAATCTGCACACTTACTTTTTCACAGACGCGGGCACGGTCAAGAGCGTGGACGGCGTGAGCTTTGAGGTGCCGGTCGGCAAGACCGTGGGCGTCGTGGGCGAGTCGGGCTGCGGCAAGTCCGTGACGAGCCTTTCTCTGATGCAGCTGCTGCAGAGGCCGCAGGGGCAGGTGGTGGAGGGCGAGATTCGCCTGAACCTGGGCGACAAGGCTTACGATGTGGCGAAGATGCCCTACGAGGCGGTGCAGCATCTGCGCGGAAATTTTGTCTCCATGATCTTCCAGGAGCCGATGACCTCGCTGAACCCAGTGTTCCGCATCGGCGCTCAGCTCAATGAGGTGATCGAGCTGCACGACGGCGAGGGCAAGAGCAAGGAGGACGTGAAGAAGCGGACGATCGAGCTTCTGGAGATGGTCGGCATCGCCAACAGCGAGGGCGTGTACGAGATGTTCCCGCATGAGCTGTCCGGCGGCATGCGCCAGCGCGTCTGCATCGCAATGGCGCTCGCGTGCAACCCGAAGGTGATCATCGCGGACGAGCCGACGACGGCGCTGGACGTGACGATTCAGGCGCAGGTGCTCGATCTGCTGCGCAATCTGAAGGATAAAATCAATTCCTCGATCATGTTTATCACGCACGATCTGGGCGTGATCGCGGAGATGGCCGACTATGTGGTGGTCATGTATGCGGGGCGCATCGTGGAGAAGGGGACGGCGGAGGACATTTTCTACCATCCGGCGCATCCGTATACGATCGGCCTGATGGCCTCGAAGCCGGTGGTCGGCAGGCAGGTGGACAAGCTCTACTCGATCCCGGGCAAGGTGCCGAACCCGATCAACATGCCGGACTACTGCTATTTCAAGGACCGCTGCGAGATGTGCGTGGAAAAGTGCAGCGGCGAATATCCGGACGAGATCAGCATCTCTCCGACGCACAAGGTATCGTGCTACCGCTATTATGACGGACAGATGCCGGAGGACGTCGGCCCGGCAGTTGCCGTTGAGGCAGAAAAAGAGCCGGTAAAAGCTGCTGCTGAGGCAGGGCAGGGGCCGGCGGAGGCTGCCGTGAAGGCAGGACAGAAACCGAAAAAGTCTGCCGCGAAGGCGGGACAGAGAACGGCAAAGGCTGCGAAAGGAGGGAAGGCGCAATGAGCAAACAGGCTGTGTCTGATACGAAAACTGCGAACGGGCAGACGCCCGTCGCCTACGACCCTCAGTATATCCTGATGGTAAAAGATTTGAAAAAGCACTTCCCGATCAAGGGCGGCATGATGTCCCAGACGGTAGGCTGGGTGAAAGCGGTGGACGGCGTCACCTTCAACTTAAAGCGCGGCACGACGATGGGCCTTGTGGGCGAGTCGGGTTGCGGCAAGACGACGACGGGCCGCACGATCCTGCGGCTTTCCGGGGAAAAGACGGGCGGCGCGGTGCTGTTCAACGGGCAGGAGGTCTACGACCTTTCGGCGAAGGAAATGCGCGCGCTGCGTCCGAAGATGCAGATCATTTTCCAGGATCCGTTTTCCAGCCTCTCCCCGCGTCTGCCGGTCGGCGAGATCATCGGCGAGGCGGTCCGCGAGCACAAGCTGGTGCCGAAGGAGAAATTTAACGATTATATTGACGAAGTGATGGACAACTGCGGTCTGCAGCCGTTCCACAAGGATCGGTATCCGCACGAGTTTTCGGGCGGGCAG
The DNA here is from genome assembly GCA_947630595.1 of uncultured Lachnospiraceae bacterium. Classification (GTDB taxonomy): domain Bacteria; phylum Bacillota; class Clostridia; order Lachnospirales; family Lachnospiraceae; genus Choladousia. Next base: position 10,868 of record CANRIG010000012.1, read on the forward strand.
CGGCAGCGTATCTGCATTGCGCGTGCGCTGGCGCTCAATCCGGAGTTCGTGGTCTGCGACGAGCCGGTGTCGGCGCTGGACGTGTCGATTCAGGCGCAGATCATCAACCTGCTGAAAGACCTGCAGGAGAAATACAGCCTGACCTATCTGTTTATCTCGCACGACCTCTCGGTGGTCGAGCATATTTCGGATACGGTCGGCGTGATGTACCTCGGAAACCTGGTGGAGTACGGGGCGAAGACGGATATTTTCCGCAACCCGCTGCATCCGTACACAAAGGCCCTGTTTTCGGCGATTCCGATCCCCGATCCGCAGGCCAAAATGAACCGGATTGTGCTCGAGGGCTCGATTCCATCTCCGGCCAATCCGCCCTCGGGCTGCAAATTCCACACGCGCTGCGCCCACTGCATGCAGCGCTGCAAGGAAGAAGCGCCCGTTCAGCGCGAGGTGGAGCCGGGGCACTACGTGGTCTGCCACCTGTACGACCAGTAAAGGTCAGTAAAATCGGTAAAGGCCGATAAATCAGTAAAGATCGGTAAAATCGGTAAAGGTCGATAAATCAGTAAAGAGCAATAAAATCAGTAAAAAGACGGCGATTCGGCCGCTGACGGCTGACCGCCCGTGGATTGCCTGCGGACGGAAATCCAGCCGCCGGCGGCCGGCTGCGGACAGGAGTTTCATCGATGGAGGAATTCGAATTTCGGGAACCGGGCGAGGAACCTGCAGTGGAAGAAGAAAAACTGTGGGAGAACCAGGATTTGTTTACCCCGCGGGAGCGGCGGCTGTATATGCTGGGCGCGCTGAAGGCCGGGCTGCTGATTGCGCTGGTGTTTATTGCAGGGCTGGGCGCGCTGACGGCGCTGCTGATTATGCTGTGGACTTAGGGCCGCAGCATTTTTTTGCGCTGTATGCAAAATACGGACGCCCGGTTTCGTTCACCGTAAACACGTTGATTTTCTTGTTTTTCTGCGCCGCTTATAGACAGATGTGTCCGCAAACTCGCCTGTAAACAGGCTCGGACATGCTCCCACATCTGTCGCTGTGCTCGAAAAACTGCGAAAATCTGCCTATTGTTTGCGCTGTGAACGAAACAGGGCTGTCGGGATACTGCATCACAGATTTTAAATCACGGTTGTTTCAAATTGCTGTTTCAAACTACTGATGATTTAAACCATTGGTGATTTAAACCCTTGCTGTTTCAAATCATTGTTGTTTCAAACTACTGTTGTTTTAAACCATTTTGTTATCAGATACAGTTTTGGTTTGCAAACCCATTGTTCAATAATTTAGCATATTTATAAAGCAACAGGCCGCAGATAACGGCAACGATCAGGAGCGCAAGAAATGCGGTGGCCTGCGCCGGATGCCCGTGGAAGCCGTTTTGCCAGAGAAAATAGGTTTCCCCAATGATGGTGAGTGCGGCTGCGGTGGCGGCTGCGGCTGACCGGCCGGGCACTTTGGGGAGGGTTTCCAGATAGATGTATTCCCGGAGGGGCTGGCGGGCGGCGCAGAAGCGGCCCAGTGCCCAGGCGGCGCTGACGCTGAGCGCGAGGGCCGCGACGTACGGGATGAGCACGTAGAAGACGCCGCTCAGGCCGGGCACGCTGAGAAAGCCGGGAATCAGCAGCGCGGCCGTCATGCCTGCGCAGAGGGCGCAAAGGCGCAGCTTAAGAGGGGGCAGGCGGTCAGCCTGCCCCTGGTAGATGCGGTAATTGCCCTGATACGTGTACGTCCCGTCAGGATTCTTTTTGAAGTCATTCAGATACGCTTTGCGGAAGTCCCGTTTTTCGGACATTTCTAACAGATTCCTTTCAGATCGTAATGATCCAGCCATTGCTTTGCCTTTTCGCAGATCTGCTGCAGGCAGCGCTCCTCAAACGGGCTGTCCAGGTGCGCGTGCTTCAGAAGCTCCGTGAATACGCGGCTGCCGCCCTGGCAGGTGTATTCCATGTAGTGCTTCCAGGCATTTTCGCGGTCGTCCTGAATCATCGCCCAGAACTGCAGGGCCACGGTCTGCGCCAGACAGTAGTCAATATAATAGAAGGGCGAGGAATAAATGTGGTGCTGCCGCTGCCAGCCCTCGCCGTCGCTGTAGAACGGAATCTCGCCGTCCAGCCGCATCCACGGCATGTAAACGCCCAGCAGCTCCTTCCAGACGTCGTGACGCTGGCGCGGCGTCATCTCCGGCTTTTCAAACACGACATGCTGGAAATGGTCGACCATCGTGCCGTACGGAATAAAGGTCAGCGCGCCTGCCAGATGGCTGTAGAAGAACTTGCGGGTGTCGTCGCCGAAGAAATTCTGCGCCCACGGCCAGGAGAAGAACTCCATCGACATCGAGTGCACTTCGCAGGCCTCCAGTCCCGGCCAGACGTTGGAAATCGGCACGCGGCTGCGGTTCATCCAGGCAGCGAACGCGTGGCCGGCCTCGTGGGTGATGACCTCGACGTCGTGCTGGGTGCCATTGAAGTTGGCAAAGATGAACGGCACCTGGTAGTCCGGAAGGCTGGTGCAGTAGCCGCCTCCGGCCTTGCCCTGCGTGGACAGCACGTCCATCAGCTCGTTGTCAAGCATGGTATTGAAGAAAAGCTCGGTCTCCGGGGACAGCTCGCTGTAAAATTTGCGGCCCTGCTCCAGAATCTGCTGCGGCGTGCCGCAGGGTCTGGGGTTGCCGGAACGGAATTCAAGCGCGCTGTCGGCGAAGCTCAGCGGGTAGGTCTTGCCGAGGCGCCTCGCCTGCTCGCGGTAAATCTGATCCGCCACGGGCACCAGATATTTGACGACTGCGGCGCGGAATTTTTCCACGTCCTCTTTCGTGTAGCAGTTGCGCTCCATGCGGTAATAGCCGAGCTGCGTGAAGCCTCCGTAGCCGAGCTTCCGGCCCATCTCGTCGCGCACGTGCACGAGCTGGTCGTACAGATCGTCAAATTCCGCCTGATGCTCTTTGTACCATCCGCCCTCGGCCTTCCAGGCCGCCAGACGGCGCTCGTCGCTGGCGTCGTTTTTGAACGGAGCCAGCTGGGCGATGGTGTAGGTCTTTCCCTCAAAGGGAATCTGTGCCGAGGCCAGCAGCTTTTCGTAGGCGGTGGTGAGCTCGTTTTCCTTCTGGAGCTCGGGGATGATCTCCGGGGAGAAAGTTTTCAGCTCCATCTCCGCCTTGAGGAACATCAGGTCGCCGAACTCCGCCTCAAAATCCTTGCGGAACGGGCTGGCCAGCAGCGCCGCCGTCCATTGCTGGTCATACTCGAGCAGCAGCGGCGTCGTCTGGTTCCAGAACGCGCGCTCCTCATTGTAAAACTCGTCGCGGGTGTCAATGTCGTGCCGGATGGAAGCCAGCGTCTGCAGCGTTATGGTATGCTTTTCGTAGGTTTCCTTTTCCAGAAAAATCTCTCTGGCCTCCGCATAATCCTTCGCCTGCTCAAGCCGGCCGGTTAGCTCGCAGAGCTGCGCTTTCAGCGTTTCCGGATCCGGACGTTCGTAGGACATCTGTGAAAATTTCATAGGCACCTCCTGTACAATAAGTGATTTTTAAGGAATTTGAATCCACTTGCAAAAATGTCTCATATTCTGCTATGCTGTCATTTGTCAAAGTATCTTGTATTTTACCATATCCATGCGCAGAATGCAAACAAATGCTTGCATTTTCGGCGTTTTTCGGGAACGGTTTCCGGGAATGTTACGGAAACGCCGCAATTTATTTTCACTGCCGTCTGGACAAAGCCGCCAACTGGTGCTAAATTATGTAATTGGTGCCGGGCGGTCAGTCATGGCCGGAGACGCCAAGGATGAAAAAGGCCAAGGATGAAAAAGGCCAAGGATGAAAAAGGCCAAGGATGGAAAAACCAGGGACGAAAAAGGTCAGGAACGGAAAAGGACAGGAACAAAGATGTTAATTGCAGACAAATATATACAGTATGTAAAGGAAAAAACGCTGAAAGAACCGGAAAAGAGCTGGGATAAAATTCTGCTCGGCTTCCGGATGAACCGGCTGCGCACCCGGTTTCTGCCGCACCGCGGCCTCGCCAAAGGCTATCAGCGGCTGGAGGACATGATGATGGCGCATGTGGCGGACAGCCTGAGCCATCCCGACCGCTACGTCTGGGGTAATATCTTTGCGCCGTGCGAGATCATCGGCAGCTTCGGGCTCAACACGCTGTCCATCGAGGCGCTCGCGTGCTATCTGAGCGGCTATCATCTGGAGGATTTTTTTATTGATTTTTCACAGAGCATCGGCATCGCGCCGACGCTGTGCTCCTATCACAAGGCGTTTGTCGGGGCGGTGGAGAGCGGGGTGGTGCCGCATCCCTCCTATGCGGTGACGACGTCGCTTTCCTGCGACGGCAACCTCAACACTTTCCGCTTCCTGCAGAAGAAGAACTACGTGCCGTTTACCCTGCTGGATATTCCGTACAAGGACGACGAGGCTTCGCTGGATTATCTGGCGGGACAGCTGGAGGAACTGGTGACGGAAATGGAGAACCATCTGGGCCTTAAATTTAATATGGAACATTTGCAGAACGCCCTGCGCGTGGAAAACGAGACGCGCCGGGAGTTGAAGCGCTTTTACGAGCTGCTGCAGACGCATTACTATCCGGGCGAAATCATCCACCAGCTGTATCTGATGATGGGCACGCATCTTCTGATGGGGACTCAGAAATTTCTGGATCTGGTGCGCTTTATGAACCACGACATCGAGGGCATGCCGGAATTCACCGGCAAGCGGATTTTGTGGGTGCATCTTCTGCCGTTCTATCAGGAGAGTTTGAAGGAGTATTTTGACGAGAGCGAAAAATATCAGGTGATGGCGACCGACATCGTCATGGATTACACCGGCGATCTGGACGCGGAGCATCCGTTCCGGGCGCTGGCGCAGAAGCTGATCGAGAACGTGTTCAACGGTTCCTACGACCACAAGGCGCAGACGCTCGGCAGGCTGGCCGACCGGCTGCATCCCGACGCGGTGATTCATTTCTGCCACTGGGGCTGCAAGCAGGTGTCCGGCGGCAGCGTGCTGCTCAAGGAAGAAATGCAGAGGCGGAATATTCCGATGCTGATTTTGGACGGCGACGGCATCGACAAACGCAACAGCCACGACGGCCAGATCAAGACGCGGCTGGAAGCGTTTCTGGAAATGATGGGATAAAGAGGGGAAAAACATGATCGGATATATCTGTAAATATACGCCCATTGAAATTTTTGAGGCGATGGGCGAGGAAGTAAGGCGCATCGAGCCGGAGGTGACCTCGTTCAATCAGGCCGACACGCTGATGCACCCCAACATCTGCAGCTTTGCCAAGGGAGTGCTGGAGTCCGCGCTGGCGGAGCATTACGACGGCATTGTGCTGACGACCTGCTGCGACAGCATCCGCCGCGTGTACGACGTGCTGCGGGAAAAGCTGCCGGGCTGCTTTCTTTACATGCTGGACGCGCCGCGCATCACCAAGGACGCGGGCGTGCATATTTATGAGCGGCGCATCCGCGACATGATTAAAGCTTATGAGGCGTACAGCGGGAAGACGTTTGACGAGGAAAAGCTGGCGGAGGTCATCCGGAAAAAGGAAGCGGAGACGGCGATTTCCTTCCGGCGGGACCGCCCGAACATCGGTATTCTGGGCGCGCGGGCCAACCCCAACATCCGGCGGATTCTGGAGGAGCACGGGGCCAACGTGGCTTTTGACCTCACCTGCACCGGGCTGGGGCGGAAGCTGCACTGGCAGGAGAACGAGCCGTTTACCGGCTACGTGCGCGGGCTTCTGAGCCAGTTCCCGTGCATGCGCATGGAGACGGCAGCCAACCGCGACCGCATGATCGAGCAGTACGCGGGCAGCGTGGACGGCATCATATATCACACGATACAGTTTTGTGATAATTACTCGTATGAATATGCATGGCTGAAGGATATTCTCAAAAAGCCGCAGTTGCTGCTGGAGACCGACAACACGAAGCAGAGCTACGGACAGATTTTGACCCGCATCGAGGCTTTTTTGGAATCGCTGCAGAGCGGGCGCGCGAAAGCGGCGGGAAGCCGCGCGGCAGGAAACTATGTGGGAAAAGGCAGCGCAGCAGGCGGTGCGGTCGGAAGTTATGCGGGAAAAGATGGTGCGGTAAATGGTGTGGCCGGAAAGCGCATGGGAAAAGGCAGTGCGGCAGGCGGTGTGACAGGAAGTTATGTGGGAAAAGGTAATGCGGCAGACGGCGCGGCAGGAAATCGCATGGGAAAAGGCAGTGCAGCAGGCGCGGCTGGGAAGCGCATGGGAAAAGGCAGTGCAGCAGGCGGTGTGGCAGGAAACTATGCGGGAAAAGGCAATGCGGCAGGCGGCTGGGACGCTGCGGAAAGAACAGGGCAGGGAGGTACAGCGATGTATGTGCTTGGAATAGACAGCGGATCCACATCCACCAATGCGGTGATCATGGATCAGGACAGACAGATCAGGGCCTTTGAGGTGGTGCGCACCGGGGCGAAATCCGGCGAGAGCGCGGAGCGCATCCTGAAAGCCGTGCTGGAAAAGGCGGGGCTGGCGCGCGAAGATCTGGCGCGCGTGGTATCGACGGGTTACGGCCGCGTGAGCATTGCCTTTGCCGATGAAAATGTGACGGAGATCAGCTGCCATGGCAAGGGCGCGCATTATTTCAACCCGAAAATCCGCACGATTCTGGACATCGGCGGGCAGGACAGCAAGGCAATCCGCCTCGACGAGCGGGGCGAGGTGGTCGATTTTGTGATGAACGACAAGTGCGCGGCCGGGACGGGGCGTTTCCTGGAGGCCATCGCCCGCACGCTGGAGATTGACATCAGCGAGGTGGGCCCGGAGGCGCTGAAATCGACGGAGGCAATCGAGATCACCAGCATGTGCACGGTTTTTGCGGAATCGGAGGTAATCTCGCTGATCGCCAACAATAAGGAAAAATGCGACATTGCCAACGGCATCTGCAACGCCATCGCCAACAAAGCGTTTTCGCTGATGCGCCGCGTGGGGCTGGAGCCGGATTTCATGATGACCGGCGGCGTGGCCAAAAATCCGGGCGTCGTCCGCGCCGTCGAGTCAAGAATCGGCGGGAAGCTCTACATCTGCCCGGAGCCGGAGATTGTGGGCGCGGTCGGGGCTGCTCTGTATGCGCTGAACACGCTGGGGCTTTGAGAGGCGTGCGGCGGAACAGACAGGAAACGGACACAGAATGTGCGCGAAATGCGCGGCAGGATGGACGATGAAACAGACAATGGAAAAGAAAACGCATCTTTTTACAAATAAGGAACTGATTTTACTGCTGCTCCCGCTGATCGTGGAGCAGCTTTTAACGTCGCTGATGGGCACTGTGGACACGGTTATGGTCAGCAACGTGGGCTCGGAGGCCATTTCAGCGGTGTCGCTGGTGGACTCGATCAACATTTTAGTGATTCAGGCATTCAATGCCCTGGCTGCGGGCGGCACAATCCTGTGTTCCCAGTACCTCGGAGCGCAGCGGCGGCGGGAGGCAGAGGCCGCGGCCGCGCAGGTCGTATTGACGACGGCGGTGTTGTCCGTGGCGGTGTCGGCGGTCTGCATCGCGCTGCGTTCGCCGCTGCTGACGATGGTGTTCGGCAAAGTGGAGCAGGAGGTCATGCGGGATTCCCGCACCTATTTCTTTTACACGGCCCTGTCCTTCCCCTTTATCGCCGTTTACGGAGCCGGTGCGGCTGTCTACCGGGCGCAGAACAATACGGGGACGCCGATGGCGATCTCGGTAACCTCTAATTTTCTGAACATCGGCGGCAACGCGTTTCTGATCTGGGTGATGCACATGGGCGTGGCCGGTGCGGCGATTGCGACGCTGGCCTCGCGTGTGTTCTGCGCGGTGGTGGTGATGTGGCTTTTGCGGAAACCGCGGCCGGTGCGCCGCCGGCCGGATCTGAGGCGGAGCGGGCGGACGGAAAGAGCCGGAGTGCAGACGGCAAAATCCAGGGAAGCGGATATTGGTCTGGAAACGAACGCGAGGAAAACAGCGGCGGAACAGAGGATGACCGCGGGAAAAACGGTAATGCTGAAACAGCAGGCAAACGCGAAAAAAACGGTAGTGCCGAAACAGCAGGCAGATGCGAAAAAAACGGTAGTGTCGAAACAGCAGGTAAACGCGAAAAAAACGGTGGAGCCGGAATACAGCATTGCGGTTCGGGATTACCGGAACATGCGGCCGGACTGGGACTGCATCAAACGGATTATGGCTATCGGTATCCCCTCCGGCGTGGAGAACGCCATGTTCCAGTTCGGCAAGCTGGCAATCCAGTCGACAGTTTCTACGCTCGGAACCGCAACGATCGCGGCGCATGCGATGGCGAGCATGCTGGAAAACATGAACGGTATCGCCGGCATCGGCATTGGCATCGGCCTGATGACGGTTGTAGGCCAGTGCATCGGCGCAGGCCGCGACGACGAGGCGGTCTATTATATAAAGAAGCTGTCGCTCTGGGGCGAGGCGGCGATCGTTCTGAGCTGTCTGGCCGTGTTTGCGGCGGCAAAGCCGGTCACGATTCTGGGCGGCATGGAACCGGAGAGCGCAAGGCTGTGCATGCAGATGATGACGGCGATCACCCTGGCAAAGCCGATTGCCTGGATTTGTTCGTACGTGCCCGCATACGGGATGCGGGCGGCCGGCGATGTGCGCTACTCCATGCTCGTGACCTGCCTGAGCATGTGGCTGTTCCGCGTGACAATGGCAATGCTGCTGTGCCGCTACACAAACGCCGGCCCGATGAGCGCATGGCTGGCGATGTTTACGGACTGGTCTGTGCGCGCCGTTATTTTCGTGCACCGTTTCCACAGCAGAAAATGGCTGCGGCACCGGGTAATTGCGTGATCCGGTGAGTTTCGGAGCGGCTCGGCGTGATTTGCTGAGCTCCGGAGTGGTTCGGCGCGGTAGATTTTTTTGAATTTTCGACAAAATTCGCGGCTAAATTTTGTTCATTTCGCCCTGTATTTCATGCTTGCAAAATCTCTTGTCCTGTATTAGAATACGATAAGAACAAACGTTCGGAACAAATGTTCTGAACAGAGGTTCGCATACGGGAGATAAAAACAGGAAAGACGGGGACAGGGGCATGAACAGAAGCGTGAACAGAAATACGGATAGCAGTACGAATAGAAATACAGATAGAAGTACAAATAAAAATAGAAATGCAAATATAAATAGAAATACAAATATAAATATAAATATGGATGAAGGTATGGTCAGGACAAAACCGGCGGAATTTGACCGGGAGCTGACGGCGCGCGGCATGGCAGTCTGCGGCGTGGCCGGTGTTTTGGAGGAGACGGTTGTTTTTCTGGCGTTCGGCATCCGGGTCGCTGCGGCGCCGCTTTTGGTGACGGTATTTTTATGGTTTCTGTTTGCCCTGCTGACGGCGGCGGCCATGATCGCGGCGGACAGTTTTGCGGAGCGGTTATCTGAGACGCTGCATTGGAGCGCGGCACAGCGCGCTCCGCAGCGTATTCTGCTTTACAGACGGGCAGGAGCTGTGGTGGGGACTGCGGCCCATATGGATAAAAACGGCAGATGGAAGAATGCGGCTTGAGGAATGACCGGTTTTGCGCTATAATGAGTCAAGTAAGTTGAGACTGCAGAAAATGAGGCGCATAAAAATGAGAGACGAGAAGACAAGACGCTACGACGCGGTGATATTTGATCTGGACGGGACGCTGCTGGATACGCTTGCCGATCTGGCGGACAGTGCGAATGCGACGCTCGCCCATTATGGGTTGCCGCAGTTTTCCAGAGAAGAGATTTGCGGCTTCGTCGGCAACGGCGCCCGCAATCTAATCCGGCAGATCGTGCCGGGCGGGGAGGCAGACCCGAATTATCAGCGGGTGCTTGACAGCTTCCGCGCGTATTACGGGGAGCACTGCATGGACGCAACGAAGGCATATCCGGGGATTATGCCGCTGCTTGAGTGGCTGAAGCAGGAGAATTACCGCACGGCGATTGTGTCGAATAAGCCGGATTTTGCGGTGAAAAAACTGAATCAGGTTTATTTTGACGGACTGATTGAGGTGGCGGTCGGCGAGCGGGAGGGCATCCGCCGCAAACCGGCGCCGGATTCCGTACTGCTGGCCCTGGAGGAGCTTGGCATTTCGCGTGAGCGCGCCGTGTATGTCGGAGATTCCGATGTGGATCTGCGGACCGCGGAGCAGGCCGGCATGGACTGTATCGCTGTGAGCTGGGGATTCCGCGATCGTGCGTTTCTGCTGGAGCAGGGCGCAGACCCGGAGCGGATTGCGGACGATGCGGAAGAGCTGCGGACGATGCTGGAGACGGCGTAGGAGGTATACTTTATTACGGTTGATGCATAGCCTGTAAATCAACATCTATTTGAGAAATTTTCTCGATCAGATGTTGATTTTTTAAAAGAATCGCATATAATAAGAGCAGGAGGGACAGGCTATGCTCATTCAATTCCGATTTAAAAATTTCAAATCATTTAGAGATGATACCATTCTTGACCTTTCAGCCACGAAGATAACGGAATATTCTGACCGAGTCGTTCAGATTGGAAAGGAAAAGCTCCTGCCTGCGGCGGCTATCTATGGAGCCAATGCGAGCGGAAAATCCAACGTAATCGAAGCGTTCCGCTATATGACAACCTATGTAATGGAATCCTTTGCGTATGGCGGAGAGGCAGATGAAAAAAAATCAAAAACAAAAAAGCCTAAACTCACGCCGTTTTTGTTCGACAATGCAAGCAAAGATGCAGAGTCATCTTTTGAGGTCTACTTTATCACTTCTGAAGAAAACGGCTGCAAATCATATAATTATGGCTTTGTGCTGAACCAAAAAGGTGTGGTTGAGGAATGGCTCAATGCAAAAGCGAAAACAGCGAGAGAATACAAATCTGTTTTTTACCGCAGCGGCGATGAACTCGATTTATCAGGATTGCCTGGAAAAATGCAGGACATTATTAAACTATCGCTTTATGATGAAACCCTGATTGTTTCACTTGGCGCGAAACAGCGTATTTCCAGGCTGAAAATGATCCGGGACTGGTTTTACAATGTCAATTTTGCTAACTTCGGAAATCCGTTTGAAAATGTATTTCTTTCCTCTTTGATTCCGGAAGGCTTTGCAGAGGATGAAGCTGTTCAAAAAAGAGTGATAGATTATTTTGCCGCTTTTGACCCATCCATTATCGGTTTCAGGGTTGAGGTCATGAAAGGCGACGACGAAGATGCAGAGCGTGTAAAAATAGATGCGGTTCATCGTGTAACCGGATCGGATGAAACGGCAGCAATTCCTTTGCAGGATGAATCTGACGGCACGCTGAAGATGTTTGCGCTGTATCCGGCTTTGCAGGATACGTTAAATACAGGAAGCGTTCTTTTTGTGGACGAATTAAATGCGAGGCTGCACCCGCTGCTTGTCCGTGGTTTTCTGATTATGTTCCTGAATCCGGAGACGAATCCCAATCATGCTCAGCTGGTTTTTACAACGCATGATTCGTGGCAGCTGTCCAACAACCTGCTGCGCAGAGATGAAATATGGTTTACGGAAAAAGCTCTGTCTGGGGTATCAACGCTTTACTCTCTTGCTGATTTTACAGATGACGACGGTGTAAAAATACGAAAGGACGAAAGCTACGAGAAAAATTATCTCCTTGGCAAATATGGGGCGATTCCGGCCCTTAAATATTTTGATATGTTTAAAGGGGAGTAAACATGGCGAGACCGGACAGAACAGGAAAAAGAAAAGCCAGAGAATCATTCAGGACGAGAGTTCCGGATCTCGGTTACTATTTTATTGTGACAGATGCCAAAGAAACCGAGGAAAATTATCTGTATGGCCTTCGGGATTCTCTTCCCAGGGAGCTTCAGGGACGCATTGTCATCAAGGTTTCCAGGGCGAAAACGCAGGAATTGGTTAAAAGCTGCAAAGAACAGGCAGCCCTTGAACCTCAGTACGGACAGCCCTGGATTGTATTCGACAGGGACAGAATCGTAAATTTTGATGGAATCATTGCACAGGCTCAAAAAGAGAACGTCAGCGTTGGCTGGTCCAATCCCTGCATAGAAATATGGTTTGACGCATATTTCGGGAAGATGCATTCCTATCATGATTCTGTGGTGTGCTGCAGGAAGTTTGCGGAAACTTATAAGCAAAAGACCGGTCAGGAGTATCACAAAGATAATTCACAGATTTATGCAGTACTGAATCGATTTGGGAATGAAGGTCAGGCAATTCAAATTGCGGATAAGCGGCTGCAGGGGTATTTGCGGGACGGTGTGGGGAACCCATCGGAAATGTGTCCATGTAGCACTGTATATAAATTAGTAGAAGAAATTCGGCATAAAGCAATATTCCAGACTATGGGAAAGACAGGGAATTGACGGTAACCATGCCAATAAAATGATAAACGAATAACAAATGAATGACAAACAGACTGCCGGTCTGCACTTGCTGACCCGATCGAACAGGAGTATAATACTTGCGTTACAAAGAGGCCCTCGCTATTTTAAGTGAAATTTTTATACCAGAGGATTGTGAAATTTTATACCAGAGGATAACATGGACAGCAAGGCGGCGGAAAGCTTATTAAAAACGGTATGCCAGAGAAGAAAGACGGAGACGCGAATCATGATTTCCTGCATTTCTTTCTGCAGGTGCTTCAGATACCGCCGGAATACATCAGCGGCCCGTGGTGGGTGTGCCGGGAACAGGCAAAGCCTTTGCTCCAGTATGAACTGCATTGAATATGGAATATTTTTTGCAGAAGATGATTTATTCAGAAAAGAAAAAGGAGGAATGCAGCGATGCAGAACACATTAACGAGAGAGGAAGCAATGAACTTGCTGAAGGAATACAATAAGGAACCTTTTCACATTCAGCATGCGCTCACCGTGGAAGGCGTGATGCGGTGGTTTGCACAGGAGCTTGGCTATGGCGAGGATATAGATTACTGGGGCAATGTCGGCCTGCTGCATGACATTGATTTTGAGCTTTATCCGGAACAGCACTGCGTCAAGGCGCCGGAGCTGCTGCGGGCCGGCGGGGCGAGCGAGGAAATGATTTATTCGATCTGCAGCCATGGATATGGGATTTGCAGCGAGGTTGAGCCGAAGCATGAAATGGAAAAAGTACTGTTTGCAGCGGATGAACTGACCGGCCTGATCGGCGCGGCGGCGCGGATGCGTCCGTCCAAGAGCGTGATGGACATGGAGGTTTCCAGCCTGAAAAAGAAATTTAAGGACAAGCGCTTTGCGGCCGGCTGCTCCCGCGATGTGATCCGCACGGGCGCGGAGCGCCTCGGCTGGACGCTGGAGGAGCTGATGGAGAAGACAATTCTGGCCATGCGCTCCTGCGAAGCGCAGATCGCGGCGGAGATGGAGCAGTACGCCTGAGCCGATTTCGGTTAATAAGGGGGATTTCATGACAAAAAACAGGAACAGAAAGAACGCATCTGCGGCAGTTTTGCTGTCTGCGGTTCTTGCGCTTGGAATGTGCGGGAGCTGTGTTTGCGGTGCGGAAAACGGGGATGCCGGAGCCGGGGAGCAGAGGGCGAAGGCGGAAGCTAAAGTGGCTGCATCGGAGGAGGAATCCGAGACAGCGAAAGGCATGGAGACGGAAACGGAACCGGAACTGAGGAAAGCCTTCAGGACGGAACTGGGAACGATGGCCTTTGATACTGCAGCGGAATCGGAAAGCGAACCGGAAAAGAAGCCGGTGGTGGCGATCGATCCCGGTCATCAGGGCAGCGGCGCCGATTTAAGCGGCACGGAGCCGGTCGGGCCGGGCGCTTCCGAGATGAAAGCAAAGACGGCGACCGGCACGGAGGGACGTTTCAGCGGAATACCGGAGTATGAGCTGGATCTGGAGATTTCTCTTTTGCTGGAAGAAGAACTGAAAGCGCGCGGTTATGGGGTCATCATGACCAGACGCGACAACGACACGGCGCTCAGCAATTCCGAGCGGGCTTTGATGGCTTATGAGGAAGGCGGCGATATTTTCATCCGCATCCATGCAAACGGCCTGGACGACTCCAGCGTCAGCGGAGCGCTGGCAATGGTGCCTTCTCCATCCAATCCCTACGTGGGAGATCTGGCGGAGGATTCTTATCTGCTGGGAGAGTGTATTCTGGACGGCTACTGCAGCAAGGCCGGATTTGAATCGCTGGGCGTCCAGTATTATGACGACATGACCGGAATCAACTGGAGCAGGCTGCCGGTGATGATTCTGGAAATGGGCTTTATGACAAACGAGTCCGACGACCTGCGTATGGCGGATGAGACGGTTCAGCCTCTGATGGCGGAGGGCATTGCGGACGGTATTGACGATTATTTTGAGAAAAAGGGATGGTGACGACATCCCTTTCGGATTATGTTTTCGGGTTATTGGGAGCGTATAGAAAAATTTCTGTAAATTGAATCTTCTATGATATTGGCGCAGATACGGGATTACTGCCGTATTTGCGCTCTTACCTGCATAAGAGAGAAGCCGAGCAGATTCTGGCCCTGCCATTTTTGCATATCATAACGATTGGGGTCATGCATGGACAGTCCGATTCCCCATATTTTATCGTGCACAGCGCATTCTGCCAAAACAGAAGCGCCCGTTTCTTTTAATTTTTCTCCGAGAGCTGCGGACTGAGTAAATTTTGCGAGCAAACCCTGATATACGATGATTTGACGGACGCCGTTCCATACGACATCGTTGTATCCGGTGACCAGTCGGCCATATTGTTTGATTTTGGCGACGTTTTCCTCAGCCAGAATCTTCCGGGCAGTTTCAAAATCCTCAAACAGAGTTGCTTTGCTGTACATCATATACTGTTCCAGAGAAGAAAAGGAAAAGCCGCCAAGCTCAAAAAATGATGGATACCAGTTGCTCATCCAGCCGTTTTCCTCATCCGGATTATGAAAACAAAGGATATTGTTCATATTTTTCCTACTTTCTTTACTGCAAGCTCTAAATCCAGATCATGCAGGCCCGCGTAGGCCTTTTTCAGATAATCAATCGGTATTTTTTCAATCAGTTCACGGCTGGGAATATTGTAGTACCATTGGTAATAAGCGTAAAATTCACCGATCCAATCCGGAAGAAAACCTTTCAAGGCAGGACCTTTTTTGGACCGGTACCGATCAGTTTGCTGGAAATATTCCCACAGATCTTTTGCGCTCATTGTACAGACAAAGGCCTGCGTTTCGTCTATATACTGCCTTGTCCTGCTTTTCATATAAGAGCGGATAAAATCTTCTGTACTTTCGTCAGGATATTGCAATGCCACCAAATCAAACAGCTTTCCCTGATTTTCAACGATTTCATCTAAATATGCTTTTGAATAAGCGCGCATTTATTTTAAATCTCCCTTAAAGCAGAGTACTGAATACTTTTGTGATACGGTTACGGTCGGAATCGATCAGCCTGCGCATATTTTCCCGGGCTGTAATGTCGCGTTCGTTGTACTTTGCATTAAATTCCTCAAAATTTACAGATGCCAGCGATTCAGAAATTTCAGTCAGGTTTTGATAGGCTTTTTTTGTCTTGAGACAGTATTGAATGCCTAAATCGCCAAGGGCAAGAAGCTCCTCTAAAATATCTGCATCCACTTCGTCCCTGACAAAGGCCTTGGCGATATAAAAATAGGAAGCATTGGCCCTCCGCCCTTTTATAATATCATATTCTTCGGTAGAAACAGCATATTTATCTATAAACTTTTTTGAAAGCAGCCGGTAACGCCTGGAGTCAGATGCGTCGCGGTGCTTCATCAGTTCTGCAAGCCAGGACAGTACGTTTCTTTCATCAAAATCCAGTATTTTCAGATTTTCAATATTCAGTTCATACTTATGAACCCAGTCGTTTGAAGCATCCGGGCGATAAACTGCCCATTCCCTGGCGAGCTCAAAGCTTTCGGTTAAGTAAAATCCTTTGCCATAATCGTGCTTTTCATTGCCGAGTCCGAAGGTTGGCGTAACCGCTTTATTGGAGCTTCCATGATACAAAATTATTTTTTCCATTATTATTTACCCGTGGTATATCTGCCGCCTGTTACAGGGGAGACACATTCTTGAATTGGGACATTGTTGTATCAAAATATATTATAATGTGCGGGGAGAACAAATACAACATTTATTCCAAGTAATTATAGGAAACGACAAAACGATTTTCGTTTTGCTCGTTTCCCGCGCCGAATTTGTGCTGCGTAAGCAGCATATTTCCGGTGCAAATTCGTGCGCATCCCCCGGAGGGACTGTAGCAAACGGAAAATATATTTGACGTTTGCTATAGCTTGCTTTTTATATCCTTTGCTAAAACGACAGAGAAAAAGTTCATGAAAAAAGAATGAAAATGATATCACAAAACACTTGACATTTCATCTCAAAAAGACGATAATATAAATCACAATTCATATGAATCATATCACTAAAGAAATGATATATCGAGGTTTCATCTATGCTGCGATCTGTCTGAAAATGACAGACCGCAGATCAGACGAATCGTCCGTATTTCAGAGAACTATTTTGGCGTAAAGGGCAGCAGTCAGACCAGGAGAAGATGGATTTTTCAGAGAGCTTCCCGGCGAAAACTGCCTTGTGCGGGGAAAGGAGGTATGTCCCTGGGTGCGGAAAGAGAAGAAATGTTTCCCGGCGCAGAAAAAAGACCGGGACATTCAGGACGGACTGACGGGTATACGGAAAAGAGCCCGGAACCGACCCGGATCGGTGTTCATTACCAAAAGCTGCGTGAGCTCGGCAGCGGAGGAGAGGGCGCGGTTTATCTGGTGCGGCATCTTCCCACCGGGCAGCTGCGTGCGGCGAAAATACTGAAACACGCCCTGTATCAGGACCGGCTTCATGAATTAAACATGATGAGACAGCTCAGCCATGTCTCGCTGCCCGGTGTGATTGACGTACTGGAGGAGCATGGGCAGCTGTGGCTGATTATGGAATACATCCGCGGGCGCAGCCTGGCGGAACTTGTGCGCGAGGGCTTGCAGAGGCAGCAGATTTTTTCGATTGCAAAGCAGCTGGCGGAGGTTCTGCGGTATCTGCACACAAGACCGGCACCAATCCTGCATCTTGATATCAAGCCCGCGAATATTCTCATTCGCCCGGACGGCAGTCTGGTTTTGATTGACTTTGGGGCGGCAGTTCAGGCGGAAAGAGCCGGTCAGGCGGGCTGTTTCGGGACGCGCGGCTTCGCTGCGCCGGAGCAGCGGACCGGCAGCGGGATTGATGTGCACGCGGATATTTACGGGTTTGGCGCGCTGATCTATTATTGCGTTTGCGGAACAGTGCCCGCCGCCGCGGAGGATGCACGGCTGCGCTGCCTCTCCCGCCGTGCGTTCCGGATACGGGAGCTGCGGCCGGTTGTGAAGCGCTGTCTGCGGGAGGAGGCATCAAAGCGATATCCGGATTGCGGGGCTTTGTGTCGTGCACTTTCCCTGACAGAGCGGTGTTCGCGGATATGGGGCAGAGCGGGCAGGGCGGCTGCGGCGCTTGTCTTTCTGGCTGCGGCCGGGATATTTGCGCTTGCCGGTGCGGGCGGGAGTGTTTTTCAAAAGAATGGCGATGAGATTTTCACGGAGGCTCAGGAATGCCGGCAGCTTTTAGAGATGGCGGAGGGACAGGGCTTTGCGCAGGCATTGGAGTGTTACCGGCGCGCAGCGGCACAATGGCCGGGAGAAGCGGCGTGGTATCGGCATTTGTTGACCCGGATAGAGGCGGATTACCAGTTCAGTACGGAGGAGGAAGCGGCTGTCACGGAACTTATTTACACAGAAATGCCCCAGGGCGGGACTGCAGCCGCGTTGCTGCAGCAGCAGGATGAGGAGGGCTACTGCGGGATTGCCTACCGGCTGGGGATTCTGTACTGGTATTTTTATGAGGGCGCGGGAGGCCGGACGGCTGCGGCGAAATGGTTTGGACAGGCTCAGCAGAAGCGGGACTGGCGGCGGGAACCGGACTGGCTGGAATCGGCGAGGGTTCATGCCGATATTGGGAGCTATTATGAAAAGTTGGGGAAACAGGATGAAAACGGAGTCATTCAGGCGGACGGCTGGACGTTTTGGAAAGATTTAAAGAGGCTCTGGCGGGTGCAGAAGACACTTTGGGAAGGTACTGGCAAGATAGAAGATGGAGATACCGGAGAGAACAGGGAAACGGAGGAAAACGAAGGTATAAGAAAAAGCAGGAACACGAAAAGAAACGAAGTTACGGGGAAAGATAGTCATACAAGAAAAAATAAAAGTACAGGGAAAAATAGTCATACAAGAAAAAACGAAAATACAGAAAAGAATGAGACCAGGATTAAGAACAGGTATGGGATTAAAAAGGATATGTCCATAAATACCAGTATATGCAGCCGCATTGCAGAGGAATTGCTGTCCTGCCTGATTATGCAGTCGCATGATCTACAGCTGGCGGGAGAAACGCAGGAGGGGACGAAAGAAATTCTGGAGGAGCTTGGAAACTGGCTCGACGGAGAAAACGGTTTAACGGAGACGGAAAGAAAACGGCTGTCGGAGCAGTATGAGGCTGCTGCGGCAGCGGCGGGGAGAGTGTTTGCCTTGGAAAGGGGAACGAAAGTTGAAGAGGAGTAATAGAAAAAAGAGATACGGGACACATGTCTGGAAGGCTGCGGCGATTGTCTGCATGGTGCTGGCCTTGATTCTGGTGTGGGGCAGTAAGGATTTTATAAGCAGCAGGCAGTGGGCGGTGCTGGCGTCCGGGCGTACAAAGGAGATGCGGAAAGCAGGAGAACGGAAGGCCGGGAATGCGCAGAAAAGCAGATGGAACCGCGGAAAGATACAGAAGACGACAGCCGTATTTTATACGGAAACTGAGACGGAAACAGAGAGTGAGTCAGAAAGTGAGACAGAACAGGAATCAAAGTTAGAGGCGAAATCAGAGGCGATGGAAACTGAGTCAGGGGCAACAGAGGCAGAGCTGGAATCGGAATCAGGAACAAAACCGGAATCTGAGACAGAACCTGAATCTGGAACGACGGAACTGGAATCTGAGACAGAGCTGGAATCAGAAACATCGGAGCTGGAATCCGGGACAGAACCGGAATCTGGAACGTCGGAGCAGGAGTCAGAACCGAAATCGGAAACAGAACTGGAATCAAAGTTGGAATCAGAGCTCGAATCGGAAACGACAGAATCAGAGTCAGGTTCAGAACTAGAATCGGAATCAGAGGCAGAACCAGAAGCCGAGACAGAGCTGGAATCTGAGACAGAGTTGGAATCAGAAACAGAACTGGAATCCGAGACAGAATCGGAATCAGAACCGGAATCAGAACCAGAATCCGAGACAGAACTGGAATCGGAAACAGCAGTACCGGAGCCGGAAACACCGGAAGCGAAACCTGAGCCGAAAGAATCAGAAAAAGCGCCGGAACCCGCGGAGGACATACCGCAGACCGAACCGGCGCCGGAAAAGGTGGAGCGCGGAAAGCATTATGAGATTGTGGGCGATACAGATGCCTGGTATCGCGATGCCGGCGGACGGCTGTGGGTGCGGGCCGGCAGCAACCTGTACATCGAACCGGGGCCGAAAAGCGGCTATGACCGGAAGATCGGACGGCAGAATGTCGATGCGGACGGCGTGCTCAGCTTCCGCCTCCAGAAGACAGACCGGCAGGGAAAGATTACGGCGGTATCGGAGCTCTGTGAGGAGGCGTATTTTGTGGATCGCGAAGCCCCGGCCGCGGAGGTGTTTGCCGACGGGCTGCAGGAAAACGGCGTGATCTACGCGGCGCAGCCTGCCGCGGTGACGGTCACCATAGCGCCGGACGGCAAGAGCGGCCTGAAACGGGCGGCCTATGCGGTCATGAAGTGCGGGAAGGACGGCGCGCTGCCGGAAAATCCGGAAGGAGCGGCGTGGACTGAGTGCGGGAGCGGGGAGCGGATTGCCATCAGTCAGGAGGGACGCTGCCAGGTTTATGTCCGGACGGAGGACTACGTGGGGAATCTGGGCTTTTTTCAAAGCGGCGTGATCTGCGTCGACGGCACGCCGCCGGAGCTCACGGTGGAGGGCGTGGGAGACCGGACCGCTAATTCCGGCAAAGTGCGCATCCGGGTGGAAAGCAGGGACGATAATTATAAGAAAGAATCCATGCGTGTGAACGTCGCCGGATTGAATGAGGGGAAAGCGCCGGCGGCGCATCACCGGAAAGAAAGCGAAGCTGGAGCGGTGGCGGAGTATTTTGACTTTCCGAGGCAGCGCGGCTATGACGACGTTTACCGGCTGACGGTGCAGGCGGAGGACCTGGCCGGAAATGTGGCGGAAAAGGAAATGACGTTTTCGGTCAATCGTTTCGGGTCCGTCTATGACCTGTCCGAGGAGACGCGGCAGAACCTGAAGCAATACTATCTGTCCCGGGCGGAGGATGTGGTTTTTTATGAGACGAATATCGATTATGTGGGCGAATCGAGCGTGTTCTGCCGTCGGGACGGGGAACTGCGGGAATTGAAGCGCGGCGCGGATTACCGGGTGACGATGGAGGGCGGCCGGGATTCCTGGAAACAGTATAAATATACCATCCCGGCTTCCTGCTTCGCGCGCGAAGGCGTGTATGAACTGCTGCTGGCGTCCAGCGACAGGGCAGAGAACGAAAGCGACACCGGCATACAGGAAAAGCGGGTTGTGTTTGTGCTGGACTGGTCGGCGCCCGGCTGCAGCGTGAGCGGCATAGAGCCGCAGGGCGTGTACAAGACGGATGAGGTGACGGCCCGCTTTGTGCCGCGGGACAATTTTGGAATCAGGGAGATGAAACTGTATCACAACAGCGAGGCGGTTCCCGCCGTGGCCGGGCAGGCACAGCCCGGCGAGCCGGTGGAGTTTACCCTGCATGAGGCGGAGGACTGGCAGACCCTGCAGATGTATCTGCGCGACCGGTCGGGCAACGAATACTGGAGCGACGAGATTCCGGTGTTTGTCGGCGGACGGAAGGCCGCCGCGCCCACATACCGGAAGCTGCGTCCGAGCGCCCGCGAGCGGGCTGTGATTCCGGGCGCGGAAGAAGCCTGGCAGGCGGAAAAGAAACGGCAGCCGGATGCAGCCGCTGCTCTCTCCGGGCAGCAGAGACAATACGGGAAACGCAGGGGCGGAACAGGCCCGGCCGGCTCCTGGCTTTTCCTGACGGGCATCGTCGTTTTGTTGGGGACGGCAGCGGCATATTTCACAGGGTATCACAGGGAAAATTAGACTTTTCATAGACTTTTTTCGACGACTGTGTTATGATGCTTCGTAAAGGGGTGAGTATAAACAATGAAAAAGAAGAATGTTGTAAGACGCAACAGTGGGTTTATCGTAGGCTGCGTACTGGCGGCAGGCGCGTCGTTTTTCACGGCGGACACGCTGACCTCCGGGCGGCTTCCGGTGATGACGCCTTCGACGGAGGGGATGCTCCCGGAGACGCCGGTAAAAGAGGTAGCGCCGGAGCAGGCGGAGAGCAGGGTATACGAAACGGATGCGTTTACCGTGACGGCCTCCGGCAATATCATCAAGGGCGTGGAGACGGAGCCCGTCCAGCGGGAGACGACGCCACAGACCGATGAAAACGGCAATCCGATCACGCCGGAGACCGACGAGAACGGCAACGTCATCAGCGGCGGCAGCAGCCAGGATTCCGGTTACTATGACGACGGCTCCGGCAGCGGCAGCTACAGCGGAGACGGCAGTTACAGCGACGGCAGCTACGACGACGGCGGCTACAGTGATGGCAGCTACGACGACGGCAGCGGCTACAGTGATGGCGGTTACAGTGACGGCAGTTACAGCGGAGACGGCGGCTATAGCGACGGCTCCGGCTACGACGACGGTTCCTATACCGGGCCGGCGATCGAGATTTATGATCCCGGCAACGGCGATTACACCTACAGCGACGACAGCGGTTCGAGCACTCCCTCGACGCCGGACGACGTGATCATCTGGGGCATCAGCAGCCGCTATATCGACGAGAGCGAGCTGTACAATTACAACGCAGGGCAGCTCCGTCTGATCCGCAACGAGATTTTTGCACTGCACGGGCGTATTTTCCGTTCGCAGGATCTGGCCGATTATTTCAGCCAGAAGTCCTGGTATGTGCCGACCTACGCGCCGGACGACTTTGACGCCAATATGTTCTATTACCTGAATGACTATGAAGAAGCGAATCTGCAGGTCATTTTAAACTACGAAGCGGCGCTGGCCGGGAATTAAGGGGAGGTATGGAACATGAAAGCAGGGACAAGAATTATAATAAAAATGTTTATTTTGCTGCTGGTGATCGCCCTGGCGGGCGGCGGAGCGGCAGGCCTGCGGGCTTACCGGCAGAGCAGCGCGGAATATACGATGGACCGGTATCTGGATCTTCTGCTGGCGAATGACAGCGACAGGGCCTACGCGCTTCTGGATCTGTCGGAGGACGGGGAGATGAGCGGCGCGGAGTATGCGGCCGCCCTGGAGGGAAAACAGTACGGTCTTTACACGGAGTGCAAAGCGGAGGAGATCGCGCAGCGCCGTGACAACGACGGAAATGAATATGTGGATTACCATGTACAGTTTCTGGATGCGGAGGGCGAAGTACAGCTGGAGGACGACTTTACGGTTAAAAAGCAGTCCGAGCCCATGTTTGGCATCTTTGACCGCTGGAAAGTGCTCTCCGGGCACTGCATGGTGAAGAACTTCCCGATTACGGTGCCGGCCGGCTCCGAGCTTTATCTGAACGGCGAGCAGGCGGATGCCTCCTGGATTGTGCGGGACAATGTGCCGCTCTCGCTTGACTGCTATCAGGTGCCGAGCCTGCTTCCGGGCAAGGTTGCCCTGGTGGTGCGTCACCCGGCGCTGGAGTCCGTCAATACGACGCTGGACACGGCGAGCGGGAGCGCGGATTACAGCGCGCAGATGACGCTGAAGAAATCTGCGCAGGATGCGTGCACGGAGCTGGGCGTTACGGCGCTGAAGCAGCTGTACGCCGCTGCGGTGACCGGAAAGACGGAGAGCCTGGCGGAGACGTTTGCCTCCTGTCAGGATGCGGCGGAGAAGTTTGCGCGCAGGCAGGGCAAACGCTTCAACCGTGAGGGCAGCGTATTCCGAAATGTGGCGGTTTCCGATTTTGCCGCGCAGACCGGCGGCGTTACCTTTGCGGAGGACGAGAGCGGAGCGATTACGACGGAGATGACGCTTTCCTATCATTATCTGCTGCGCGAGGACGTGACCACGGACACGGAGGAGCTGCAGGAGGACGGCACTCCGGTGCAGGAGACGCAGACCGATTCCCGTTCCGGCGACAATACGGCTAAATTTACATTGGCGTTTGCAAACGGCGCATGGCAGATCACCTCGATCGATATTCCGGTTGTGCCGGAGAGCGCATAACGGCCGGAACCTATAAAGGACGGGACATGGGCGATATTGTTTCGATTTTGACGCCGGTGCTGCTGCACCTGGCGGTTTCCATGGCGGTCTCTCTGGCGATGCAGGGGGCCGCTTTCGGTATGCGGTTTGATGCGGCGGCCGTTACGACGGCCGCCAATCTTTTCGTGATTCCGATCGCAGCCTGGATGTACCGGCGGGACAGCGCGCGCACGCACGGTCCTGCGCAGACACAAGACTGCGCGGATGCACAGAACTGCACTCAGATACAAAACTGCACTGCTGCACAGGGTACCAGGATGCAGTTCCGCGCAGATGCCAAGGCACCTCAACGGATGCAGGAGGATATGGATGCCAGGCATGTCCGGACACCTGATGCACACGCAATAGCCCATAGAACTGGTGAACGCCAGCCCCGCCTCCGGCTGGCCGCGTTCGGCCTGCTCTGCTTTGCCGCGGGCGGCCTGATGAATCTTGCCTGGAGCGGCGTGCTGAATCTGCTGCAGGTGACGGAGCATTTTTCCAACCAGCAGCAGGAGCTTCTGTTTGCGGGCGATTATCTGGTGCAGATTCTGGGGCTGGGCGTGGCGGTGCCTTTGTCGGAGGAGCTGATCTTCCGCGGGCTGACTTACCGGCGGATGCGGCGTCTCTTTCCGGTGCGGACGGCGGTTATATTGTCGGCGCTGCTGTTTGCGGTTTATCACGGCAACGTGGTGCAGATGCTGTTTGCATTTCCGATGGCCGTCGCCCTGGCGATGGTTTTCGAGCGCGGGAAATTGTTTGCTTTTCCGCTTCTGTTCCATATGGGGGCCAATCTGACGGCCATATTTTTCAATTTTTTTCTGTGAGATTCCCGGAGACAAAGCGGCGGAATTGCGTCTGTTAGAATGAAAACAAGGCATAGACAATAAAATTAACAGAAAATGAAACGAAAACATATAAATTAAAATATTATCTGACAATTAAAAGAAAAATTGTTGTTTACAGATTCATAAAATGGGTGTATAGTGGTACCCAGTAACAGAACAATCGCATTACGGGAGGAATCAGGATGGATTCAAGAAGAGATTCGGGATCTGTCTGCGTGAGCCCGGGGCTGTACCGGCCGGAGTTTGAGCACGATAACTGCGGAATCGGCGCGGTCGTCAATATTAAGGGAATCAAGACTCATCAGACAGTAGAGAATGCACTCAGTATTGTAGAAAATTTAGAGCACAGAGCTGGCAAAGATGCCGAGGGAAAGACAGGAGACGGAGTTGGAATCATGCTGCAGATATCGCACCGATTCTTCCGCAAAGCCTGTTTGGACCTTGGCATTTTTTTAGGTGAGGAGAGGGACTACGGTGTCGGTATGTTTTTCTTCCCGCAGGATGTGCTGAAGCGCAACCAGGCGAAAAAGATGTTTGAGAGCATCGTAAAAAAGGAGGGCCTGCGCTTCCTCGGCTGGAGGCAGGTGCCGACCGTGCCGGGCGTGCTGGGCCACAAGGCGCTGGAGAAAATGCCGTGTATCGAGCAGGCATTTGTGGAGCGCCCGCGCGACGTGGAGAAAGGGCTGGCCTTTGACCGCCGCCTGTACATCGTCCGCCGCACCTTTGAGCAGTCCAACGACAACACCTACGTGGTTTCGTTTTCAAGCCGCACGATCATTTACAAGGGCATGTTCCTGGTGAAGCAGCTGCGCACGTTCTTCACCGACCTGCAGAGCCCGGACTACGAGTCCGCGATCGCGATCGTGCATTCCCGGTTCAGCACCAACACCAACCCGAGCTGGGAGCGCGCGCATCCGTACCGCTTCATTGTACATAACGGCGAGATCAACACCATCCGCGGCAACGCCGACAAGATGCTGGCCCGCGAGGAGACGATGACCTCCAGCTACATGGAGAACGAAATGCACAAGGTGCTCCCGGTCATCAACGCCAAGGGTTCGGACTCGGCGATGCTGGACAACACGCTGGAATTTCTGACCATGAACGGTATGGACCTGCCGCTGGCGGTCATGATCATGATCCCGGAGCCGTGGGCGAACAACAGCGTGATGTCGCAGAAGAAAAAGGACTTTTATCAGTATTATGCGACGATGATGGAGCCGTGGGACGGCCCGGCGTCGATTCTGTTTTCCGACGGCGACATCATGGGCGCGGTGCTCGACCGCAACGGTCTGCGCCCGTCCCGCTACTATGTGACGGACGACGGCTATGTGATTCTGTCCTCCGAGGTCGGCGTGCTGGATATCGACCCGGCGAAGATCGTGCTCAAGGAGCGCCTGCATCCGGGCAAGATGCTGCTGGTCGACACGCTGCAGGGCAGGGTGATCGACGACGAGGAGCTGAAGAGCAGCTATGCGTCCCGCCAGCCCTACGGCGAGTGGCTGGACCGCTATCTCGTGAAATTAAAGGATATCAAAATTCCGAACAAGCGCGTGGAGACGTATTCCGACGAGATGCGCATGCGCCTGATGAAAGCGTTCGGGTACAGCTATGAGGATTACCGCACCTCGATTCTGTCGATGGCGACGACGGGCGGCGAGGGCATCAGCGCGATGGGCATCGACACGCCGCTGGCCGTGCTTTCAAGCCGGCACCAGCCGCTGTTCAATTATTTCAAGCAGCTGTTCGCGCAGGTCACGAACCCGCCGATCGACGCGATCCGCGAGAAGGTCGTGACATCCAAGACCATGTACATCGGCGTGGAGGGCAACCTGCTCGAGGAGCATCCGGAGAACTGCCAGGTGCTCAAGATCGAGAACCCGATCCTCACCAACACCGACATGCTGAAGATCAAAAACATGAAGGTCAAGGGCTTCAAGGTGGCGGAGATTCCGATCACGTTCTACAAGAACACGGGCCTGGAAAAGGCGATCGACCACCTGTTCCTTGAGGTGGACCGGGCGTTCCGCGACGGCGCGAACATCCTCGTCCTCACCGACCGCGGCATCGACGAGTTCCGCGTGCCGATTCCGTCGCTGCTGGCGATTTCGGCGGTCAACCAGTATCTGGTCAAGACCAAGCGCCGGACGTCGCTGGCGCTGATCTTGGAGACCGGCGAACCGCGCGAAGTGCATCACTTTGCGACGCTGCTCGGCTACGGCGCGAGCGCGATCAACCCGTACCTGGCGCTGGACACGATCCATCAGCTGATCGACACCGGGATGCTGGAGAAAGATTACTACGCGGCGGTGGACGATTACAATCAGGCCATCATCAACGGCATTGTCAAGATCGCCTCGAAGATGGGCATTTCTACGATTCAGTCCTACCAGGGCTCGCAGATTTTTGAGGCCATCGGCATCAGCGCCGAGGTCATTGACAAATATTTTACGAATACCGTCAGCCGCATCGGCGGCATCACGATGGAAGACATCGAGCACGATGTGGACGCGCGCCACACGAAAGCCTTCGACCCGCTGGGACTGCGCGAAGACCTGACGCTGGACAGCGAGGGCTGGCACAAGTCGCGGAGCGCGGGCGAGCATCACCGCTACAACCCGCTCACGATTCATCTGCTGCAGGAGTCCACGCGCACCGGCAATTATCAGATGTTCAAGGAATACACGGAGCTGGTCAACAAAGAGGAGTCCGGCTACATCCGCAGCACCATGGATTTTTGCTATCCGGAAAAAGGCGTGCCGCTCGACGAGGTCGAGAGCGTCGATTCCATCGTCAAGCGCTTCAAGACGGGCGCCATGTCCTACGGCTCCATCTCGCAGGAGGCGCATGAGACGCTGGCGATCGCGATGAACACGCTGCACGGCAAGTCCAACACCGGCGAGGGCGGCGAGAGCCTCGACCGCCTGGTGATCGGGCCGGACGGCAAGAACCGCTGTTCCGCGATCAAGCAGGTGGCGTCCGGGCGCTTCGGCGTGACCTCGCGCTATCTGGTGAGCGCGCGGGAAATTCAGATCAAAATGGCGCAGGGCGCGAAGCCGGGCGAGGGCGGCCATCTGCCGGGCAAGAAGGTGTACCCGTGGATTGCCAGAACCAGACATTCGACGCCGGGCGTGAGCCTGATTTCGCCGCCGCCGCACCATGACATTTATTCGATTGAGGACCTGGCGCAGCTGATTTACGACCTGAAAAACGCCAACCGCCAGGCGGACATTTCCGTGAAGCTGGTATCGGAGGCAGGCGTGGGCACGGTCGCGGCCGGCGTGGCCAAGGCCGGCGCGCAGGTCATCCTGATTTCCGGCTACGACGGCGGCACGGGCGCGGCGCCGCGCAGCTCCATCCATCACGCGGGACTCCCGTGGGAGCTGGGACTGGCGGAGACGCACCAGACGCTGATCATGAACGGCCTGCGCAACAAGGTGCGCATCGAGACCGACGGCAAGCTGATGAGCGGCCGCGACGTGGCGATTGCGGCGCTGCTGGGCGCGGAGGAATTCGGCTTCGCGACCGGCCCGCTGGTGACGATGGGCTGCGTGATGATGCGCGTCTGCAACCTCGACACCTGCCCGGTGGGCGTGGCGACGCAGAACCCGGAGCTGCGCAAGCGGTTCCGCGGCAAGCCGGAATACGTCATCAACTTCATGCGCTTTATCGCCCAGGACCTGCGCGAGCACATGGCGAAGCTCGGCTTCCGCACGCTCGACGAGATGGTGGGCAGAAGCGATTTGCTGAAAAAGAAAGACAACTGCGAGAACCCGCGCGGAAACCTGCTTGACCTGAGCAGCATCCTCAGCAATCCGTACGCGAACGCCGGCGAGAAAGTGACGTTCGACCCGGAGAAGGTGTTCGATTTCGGCCTCGACAAGACCAAGGACGTGACCGTGCTGCTGAACAGCCTGGGGAGCGCGCTCGACAGCGGGCAGAAGCGCAGCGTGGAGGTGGACGTTTCCAATGTGGACCGCACGTTCGGCACCATCTTCGGCTCGGAGATTACGAGAAGATATCCGGAAGGACTGGAGGACGACACCTACACCGTCAAGTGCCACGGCGCGGGCGGACAGAGCTTCGGCGCGTTCATTCCGAAGGGTCTCACCCTGGAGCTGGTCGGCGATTCCAACGACTATTTCGGCAAGGGCCTTTCCGGCGGCAAGCTGATCGTTTACCCGCCGCAGGGCGTGAAATTTGCGCACGATGAAAACATCATCGTCGGCAACGTCGCGCTTTACGGGGCGACCAGCGGCAAGGTGTTCATCAACGGCGTCGCGGGCGAGCGCTTCTGCGTGCGCAACTCGGGCGCGGTGGCCGTGGTGGAGGGCGTCGGCGATCACGGCTGCGAATACATGACCGGCGGACGCGCGGTGGTGCTGGGCACGGTCGGCAAGAACTTTGCGGCCGGCATGAGCGGCGGCATCGCCTACGTGCTGGACGAGGACAACGACCTCTACACGAAAGTGAACAAGAACATGGTGTCCATCGAAAAGATTACCTCCAAGTACGATGTGCTGGAGCTCAAGGACATCATCAACGAGCACGTAAAATACACGAATTCCGAAAAAGGCAAGAAGATTCTGGATGAGTTCGGCGCTTATCTTCCGAAGTTCAAGAAGATCATTCCGCACGAGTACAACCAGATGCAGATGGCGATCGTTCAGATGGAAGAAAAGGGCCTGAGCAGCGAGCAGGCGCAGATCGAGGCGTTCTACGCGATCGCGGCCAACCAGGAAGAGTAGGAGGTGTGACTTATGGGAAAACCAACAGGATTTATGGAATACCAGCGCGAGGACAGTCAGGAAATCGCGCCGCTGGAGCGAATCAAAAACTTTAACGAATTTCATATCCCGCTCCCCTTGGAAAAGCAGCGCCTCCAGGGTGCGCGGTGCATGGCCTGCGGCGTGCCGTTCTGCCAGTCCGGCATGATGATCGCCGGCATGGCTTCGGGCTGCCCGCTCAACAATCTGGTTCCCGAGACCAACGACATGGTGTACCTCGGCAACTGGGACGAGGCCTACAAGCGGCTGACCAAGACGCACTGCTTCCCGGAATTTACGTCCCGCGTCTGCCCGGCGCTGTGCGAGGCGGCGTGTACCTGCAACCTCGACAGCGAGCCGGTGGCGACGAAGGCCAACGAGCGCGCGATCATCGAGCACGCGTTTGCGACGGGGCTGGTCAAGCCCTGCCCGCCGCAGGTGCGCACCGGGAAAAAGGTGGCGGTGGTCGGCAGCGGCCCCTCCGGCCTGGCGACGGCCCTGCAGCTGAACAAGCGCGGCCATCTGGTCACGGTGTACGAGCGCAACGACCGCATCGGCGGCCTGCTCCGCTACGGCATCCCCAACATGAAGATTGACAAGAAGATCATCGACCGGCGCATCGAGCTGATGGAGGCGGAGGGCATCCGCTTTGTCACCAATGCCAACATCGGCGAAAACGTCAGCGCCGACGAGATTCTGCGCGATTACGACGCGGTCGTGCTCTGCTGCGGCGCTTCCAACCCGCGCGACATCCAGGTGCCGGGCCGGGAGGCAAAGGGCATCTACTTCGCGGTGGATTTCCTGAAGGCGACGACCAAGAGTCTGCTGGATTCCGACTTTGCGGACAAGAAATACATTTCCGCAAAGGGGAAGCATGTGATCATCATCGGCGGCGGCGATACCGGAAACGACTGCTGCGGAACCTCGATCCGCCTGGGCGCGGCCTCCGTGACGATGCTGGAGATGATGCCGCAGCCGCCGGTGGAGCGCGCGGCGAACAATCCGTGGCCGCAGTGGCCGCGGGTGCTCAAGACGGATTACGGCCATCAGGAAGCCATCGCGCTCTACGGCCACGATCCCCGCATTTACACGACGACGGTCAAGGAGTTTGTCGCCAACAAAAAGGGCGAGCTGACGAAGGCTGTGCTCGTGAAGCTGGAGAGCAAAAAGGATGAGAAGACGGGCCGCATGATGATGGTGCCGGTGGAGGGCAGCGAGTGGACGGTCAAAGCGGATCTGGTGCTGATCGCGGCCGGGTTCCTCGGCTCCCAGAAATACGTGACCGACGCGTTCAAGGTGGCGCTGAACCCGCGCACGAACGTGGCCACGAAGCCGGACGAGTACGCGACCAGCGTGCCCAAGGTGTTTACGGCCGGCGATATGCACCGCGGCCAGTCCCTGGTCGTGTGGGCGATCCGCGAGGGACGCGAGGCGGCCAAGGAGGTCGACCGCTACCTGATGGGCTATACTAATCTGTAATATGCGCGGCGCAGGAAACGTTCGCATCCGAATATTTTATGTGACAAACAGGCCGCAGGACAGCCGCCGATCCGAAAGGAGAACGGAGCCGCCCTGCGGCTGTATTATGTACGGATTCCAAAAATCTATGTTCCTGTCTATTCCCGAAATTCAAAAAATTTCCCGATCGGTACGTCGAGGACGTCGGAAATATCATATAATTTATCGAGTGAAATGGAAGTTTTCATGTTTGGGGCTTCCAGATTGCTGACGTGAGTTCTGCTTAGATTGGCGTACTCTGCAAGCTCCATCTGAGTAAGGCCGCGAAGCTTGCGGTAATAGGCAATAGTAAGGCCGAGCTGACGGTATTGATTTGCGCGTTTCTCTGTCATTTCGCTTCCTCCTTTCCTATAGTTTAGTATGGATTGGGAGAAAACGAAACAAAATGTGTCATTGTAAATGCAAAACTGAATGTTGCGCCAGAAATGAGCAGTTGTTATAATGAAAACGGTCAAGCCATTTATGTCAAATCATATCATGCAGATACCGCCGGAAAGACTGCATCAGCCGCCGAGCTGCTTCTTGAACTGGACGAACTCGAGCACCTCGCGCTGCAGCTGCTCGGGCAGGACAGAAAAACCCTCCAGCAGCTTTTTCTCCGAGGGACTTAAAGAAGCGCTGTCGCCCGCTGCCGGCGCGCAGTCCGTCCCGCGCACAAGATGATCGATCGAAACATGATAAAGCTCCGCCAGCGCGACAATGATCTCAAGCGGAGGATTGCGAAGCGCATTCTCGTAGTTACAATAGGTCTGCCGCTGGATGTTCAGAATGCGGCTGACCTCAGCCTGTGTGTATCCGGCGTTCTGCCGCAGCTCCCGGATCGTTTCAGAAAAAACAGTTTGTCCCATGCCTTAACCTCCATTTGTTTCATTATAACAATTTATGGAGAAAATATCCTTAGATGAAACAATATGAATACATAATTTATTCATATGCCACAAAATGTTGCCACTGAAAAGACAAAGGCGAGGAAAGGAGAACACGATGGATTTTTTGGAGTACGGTATCAAAAATGAGAACAGCCGTCTGCCGCACCGGCGGCTGCTGGCGAAGGCGTTGCTGGCTTACGAGAAAAGGCGGGCGGACCGCTATGAAGCCCGGCTTGAGAAGATGCCGTTTGAGATGCCGGAGGAGGACGGCGAGGAGATGTTAAAGAGGATTCTGGAGAAAACGGAGGAGTGAAGCCGGCCCGGCAACTGCTGTAAAATACGGCGGGCCTGGTACAATCCGGTTGTGCCAGGCCCTGTCTGATTTTGCGGCAGTTTCGATATCAGCGCTCCCAGTTCTCCAGGGTGCTGAGCACGGAGTTGTGGTAGGCCGTGGAGAAGGTCACGTCCTCCCCGAACCACGCGGGCGGCGTGAAGGCGTCGGCCGCGGCCCGGTCCGGAAATTCGACCTCCACGAGGACGAGCCCGGCAAATTTTCCTTCAAAGATATCGAGTTCTGCGCGCAGGCCGTCTGCGAGCGGGATGAGGTATCTTTTTTTGGTGAGGATGTTGCCGTCCGCCTTTTCGCGCAGGTGGAAATAGCCCTCCCTTGTGAGCGGGAGATTGTACTCCTCGCGCTCGAGCATGCCCCTGCCTTTCCAGGTGAGGATGAATTCGTCATCCTGCCGCCGGATGCGCACGACCGGGTCGGTGCACAGGTACGCCTGCTCGATCTGGAGGCACCGGTACTGCTCCAGGGAATCCGGCAGGGCGGGGACCAGATATTTGCGTTCGATTTCCATAGCGATACACTTCCTTTCTTTCCCCAGTCTATCACAGACGGAGGACAAAAGAAAAGGTATTTATTGATTTTCCCGCAGGTCTCTGTTAAACTGAAAAAAACGGAAAAATCAGGAGGAGCAATCGATATGAGCAAAGTGTTTTTGTTTTTGGCGGATGGATTCGAGGAAGTAGAGGGCCTGACCGTTGTGGACCTTCTGCGCAGGGCCGGCATCGAGACGGAGATGGTGTCCGTGACCGGCAAAAAGGAGATCAGCGGCAGCCACGGCATCCGTGTGATGGCGGACGTGCTGTTTGAGGACGCCGATCTCGCGCAGGGCGCGATGTACGTGCTGCCGGGCGGGATGCCGGGGACACGCCATCTGGCGGAGCACGAAAAGCTTTGCGCTCTGCTGACCGGGGCGGCTGCCGGCGGCAAAAAGGTGGCGGCGATCTGCGCGGCTCCCAGCGTGCTCGGCGGACTCGGCATTCTGCGCGGGAAAAAGGCGGTCTGCTATCCGGGCTTTGAGGAGAAGCTCGAGGGCGCTGAGATCGGCAGCGGAGAGGTCGAGGTTTCCGGCCAGATTACCACCAGCCGCGGCATGGGCACCGCGATTCCGTTCGCGCTCGCCCTGGTGGCTCAGCTGAAAGACCAGAAGACGGCGGACGACCTCGGGAAATCAGTGATTTACCGCGTATCCTGACTGCGGATGCGGCCCGGCAGAACTGCCGCGCCAAAAAGTGCCGCGGAATATTACAGGCAGAAAAAAGTGCTGGCGTTTTTGTAAACACTGTGTTATACTAATATAATGACTGCGAACGAATCAGAGACAGACATACAGTTCCAGGATATTTGCTGAGGCAAACAGAATCAAGGAGGAATATGACACAATGAGTGTACAGGTAGAGAAGCTGGAAAAGAATATGGCGAAGCTGACAATCGAGGTTTCCGCAGAGGAACTGGAAGCGGCGCTGGAAAAGGCGTATCAGAAAAACAGACGTTCCATCGCTGTTCCGGGATTCCGTAAAGGCAAAGCACCGCGCAGGATGATCGAAAAAATGTACGGCGCAGGCATTTTCTATGAAGACGCAGCCAATGAGCTGATTCCGGTGGCATACTCCAAAGCGGCCGACGAGTGCGGCGAGGAGATCGTGTCGCAGCCGGAGATCGATGTGACGCAGATCGAGCAGGGCAAGCCGTTCATCTTCACGGCGCAGGTCGCGCTGAAGCCGGAGGTGACGCTGGGCGAGTACAAGGGCCTCGAGGTGGAAAAGACTGAGACGGCCGTGTCCGAGGAGGACGTGGACAAAGAGATAGACAGGGAGCGCGAGAGCAATTCCAGAATGGTAGACATCGACGACCGCCCGGTAGCGGACGGTGATATGATCAAGCTCGATTTTGAGGGCTTTGTGGACGGCGAGGCGTTTGCCGGCGGCAAGGGCGAGGACTACCCGCTGACGATCGGTTCCGGCAGCTTCATTCCGGGCTTTGAGGAGCAGCTGATCGGCGCTTCCATCGGCGAGGATAAGGAAGTGCATGTGACCTTCCCGGAGGATTATCAGGCGGAGGAGCTGCAGGGCAAGGCGGCGGTGTTCCAGTGCAAGGTCAAGGAGATCAAGGTCAAGGAGCTTCCGGAGCTGGACGACGAGTTCGCGAAGGACGTTTCCGAGTTTGACACGATGGCGGAGTACCGGGACGACGTCCGCGCGAAGCTGTTGGAGCGCAGGGAGCAGGACGCAAAGCGCGAGAAAGAGAATAAGGTTGTGGACAAAGCGGTGGCTAACGCAACGATGGAGATTCCGGACGCGATGGTCGACGAGCAGGTGCGCCGGATGGCGGACGATTTCAGCAGAAGAATCCAGTCCCAGGGCATTTCCATGGAGCAGTATATGCAGTTCACGGGCATGACGCCGGAGAAGATGCTGGATCAGATGCGCCCGGAGGCGCTGAAGCGCATCCAGAACAGCCTGGTGCTGGAGACGATCGCGAAAGCTGAGGGCATCGAGATCAGCGACGAGCGCTTGGACGAGGAGATCGCGAAGATGGCGGAGTCCTACAAGATGGAGGCAGACAAGCTCAAAGAGGCTATGGGCGACTATGAGCTGCAGCAGATGAAGACCGATCTGGCCATTCAGGCGGCCGTTGATCTGGTGAGAGATTCGGCAAAGGAAGTCTGAGACGGCATCACGCCGGAACAGCGTTTTAAATAGGAGGCGACAAGCATGAGCTATGTACCTTATGTCATTGAACAGACCGGCAGAGGCGAGCGTTCGTACGACATTTTCTCGAGACTGCTGAAAGACCGCATTGTCTTTCTGGGCGAGGAAGTGACCGACATCAGCGCCAATCTGGTCGTGGCACAGCTTCTGTTCCTGGAATCGGAGGATCCCAACAAGGATATTCAGCTGTACATCAACAGCCCGGGCGGCTCGGTGTCGGCCGGCATGGCGATTTACGATACCATGCATTATGTAAAATGTGACGTTTCCACGATCTGCATGGGAATGGCGGCGAGCATGGGCGCGTTCCTGCTTGCGGGCGGCACGAAGGGCAAGCGCTTCGCCCTGCCGAACGCGGAGATGATGATTCATCAGCCGTCCGGCGGCGCGCAGGGACAGGCGAGCGACATCAAGATTGTGGCGGACAAGATTCTCCAGACCCGGCAGAAACTCAACGAGCTGCTGGCTGCCAACACCGGCCAGCCTCTGGAAGTGATTGCCGCGGACACGGAGCGGGACCGCTGGATGACGGCCGAGGAGGCGAAGGCCTACGGCCTGATTGATGAAATTGTTGCACCGAGATAGGAAAGTGACGGCAGGGGACTGCTGCGGGGGCAAGCCTGCGGCAGTCCCGCTGTGGTTCAGATACCAACATCAAAGAAATGAGGAATGAAGACATGCCGGGCAAAAACGGAGACAAAATCAGATGTTCTTTCTGCAACAAGACCGAGGATCAGGTGCGCAAGCTGATTGCGGGACCGAGCGGCGTATACATCTGTGACGAATGCATCGATATCTGCGCTGAAATCATCGAGGAGGAACTGACGGATATTGAAGAGGCGGAGGAGCAGCCGAGAATCACCAATCTGGTCAAGCCAAAGGAGATCAAGCAGTTTCTGGACGAATATGTGATCGGGCAGGAGAAGGCCAAAAAGGCGCTGTCGGTTGCGGTTTACAATCACTACAAGCGGGTCAGCTCGGGCAGGTACGTGGATGTGGAGCTGCAGAAAAGCAACATACTGATGATTGGCCCCACCGGTTCGGGCAAGACTCTGATGGCGCAGACGCTGGCCAAGATGCTGAACGTGCCGTTTGCGATTGCCGATGCGACCGCGCTGACCGAGGCCGGATATGTCGGCGAGGATGTGGAGAACATTCTCCTGAAGCTGATTCAGGCCGCGGATTACGATATCAAAAAAGCCGAGTACGGCATCATTTATATTGACGAGATCGACAAGATTACACGAAAATCAGAAAACGCGTCGATCACCAGAGACGTTTCCGGCGAGGGCGTGCAGCAGGCGCTGCTCAAGATCCTCGAGGGTACGGTGGCTTCCGTGCCGCCGCAGGGCGGGCGCAAGCATCCGCACCAGGAGCTGCTGCAGATCGACACCACGAATATCCTGTTTATCTGCGGCGGAGCGTTTGAGGGCCTGGACCGCATCATCGAATCCCGCCTGGACAAAAAGGGCATCGGCTTTAATTCCGAGCTGACGGCGATAAACCAGCGGAATGTGGGCGACACGCTCAAGCAGGTGCTGCCGCAGGACTTCATCAAATACGGTATGATTCCGGAGTTTGTGGGCCGCGTACCGGTGGTCGTGGCGCTGGATGAGCTGGACCGCGACGCGATGATCCGCATCCTGACGGAGCCGAAGAACGCGATTGTCCGGCAGTACCGGGCGCTGTTCCGGCTGGACGACGTTGATTTGACGTTTGAGCAGGAGGCCATCGAGGCCATTGCCGACAAGACCATTCAGCGCAAGACCGGAGCCAGAGGCCTGCGCGCGATCATGGAGGACCTGATGATGGACCTGATGTACCGCGTGCCGTCCGACGACGCCGTTGTGGGCTGTGTGGTGACGAAAAAAGCGGTCGACGGCGAGGAGGAGCCGGAGCTGATTTACCGCGACGGATTTCGGGGACGCAGAGCCCATCGCACAGGCATGATGGAGGAGACAGCGTGAGCGGACAGACAAAGACGGTGCCGATGATCCCGCTGCGCGGACTGACCGTGCTGCCGACCATGGTACTGCATTTTGACATCAGCAGAGATAAGTCCATCCGGGCCGTGGAGGCCGCGATGGCGGAAGAACAGACTTTATTTTTGGTAACGCAGCAAAACCCGGACGACAACGATCCGGGTTTGCGAAGTTTATACGAGATTGGCGTGACGGCGAAGGTGCGCAACGTCGCCAAGCTGCCCAAGGACATCGTGCGCGTGATGGCCGAGGGGCTGGAGCGCTGCCGCCTGCTCGGCATCGAGGAGCGGGACGGGTATCTGCGGGCCGCCGTCGCGCCGGTGGAAGAACCGCAGACCGATCTCCCGGAGCCGGCGCTGACGGCGATGGCGCGGGCGCTCGGCGACCTGCTGGAGCGCTACAGCCAGCTGCACCCGAAATTCGGCAGGGATATGCTGCGGCGTCTGCTGGAGATACAGGATGCGGAAAGGCTGACGACGGCCGTCTGCGTGCACCTGCCCCTGCAGTACGGGCAGCGCCAGCAGCTTTTGGAGGCGGACGGCTTTGAGGAACGCTATGAGAAGCTGTACACCATGCTCGTACAGGAAATTCAGATTCTGCAGATTCGCAATGAGATTCAGCAGAAGGTGAAGGAGCGCATCGACAAAAATCAGCGCGAGTACGTGCTGCGCGAACAGATTCGCGTCATCCAGGAGGAGCTGGGCGAGGACACGCTGCTGACGGACGTGCGCCAGTATCAGGAGGCGGCCGACCGCCTGTGCGCTTCGGACGAGGTGAAGCAGAAGATCAAAAAAGAAGCCGAGCGGCTGAAAAGCCTCGGCAACAACAACGCCGAGAGCGCGGTGCTGCGCGGCTACATCGAGACGCTGCTGGAGCTGCCGTGGGATAAGACGTCCGAGGACAGCCAGGATCTGAAGCGGGCGGCCCGGATTCTCGACGAAGACCATTACGGGCCGGAAAAGGTCAAGGAGCGCGTGCTGGAATTTCTGGCGGTGCGCTGCCTGACGCAAAAGGGTGACAGCCCCATCCTCTGCCTGGTGGGCCCGCCCGGCACCGGCAAGACTTCCGTCGCCCGCTCGATTGCGCGGGCGCTTGAAAAACAATATGTGCGCATCAGCCTCGGCGGCGTGCGCGACGAAGCCGAGATCCGCGGGCACCGGCGCACCTATGTGGGCGCGATGCCGGGACGCATCGCCGGCGGCATGCGGCAGGCCGGCGTAAAGAACCCGCTGATGCTGATCGACGAGGTGGACAAGATCAGCAGCGATTACAAGGGAGACACCGCCTCGGCGCTGCTGGAGGTCTTTGACTCCGAGCAGAACTGCCGCTTCCGCGACCATTACGTGGAGCTGCCGATCGATCTGTCGCAGGTGCTGTTTATCGCGACCGCCAACGATATGCAGCGGATTCCGCGTCCGCTGCTCGACCGCATGGAGGTCATCGAGGTCAGCAGCTACACCGCCAACGAAAAGCTGCACATCGCCAGAGAACACCTGCTGAAAAAGCAGATGGAGCGCCACGGACTCGCAAAGGGACAGCTGACCGTAACGCGCCCCGCTCTGGAGGCGATTATCAGCGGCTATACGAAGGAGGCCGGCGTGCGCCAGCTGGAGCGCAGGCTCGGTGAAATCTGCCGCAAGGCCGCGCGCGAACTGCTGGAGGATGGCGCCGCGGCGGTGAAGGTTTCGCAGAAAAACCTGGAGAAATATCTGGGACGGAAGCGCTATACCATTCTGAAAAAGAACACGAAAAACGATGTGGGCATTGTGCGCGGCCTGGCGTGGACGAGCGTCGGCGGCGACACGCTGCAGATCGAGGTCAATACCATGCCGGGCAAGGGCGAGTTTCTGCTGACCGGCCAGCTCGGCGACGTCATGAAGGAGTCGGCGCGCACGGCGATCAGCTACGTCCGCTCCCTGAGCCGGGAGTACGGGATCGAGGCCGCCTTCTTTCAGGAAAACGATATTCACATCCACATCCCGGAGGGGGCCGTGCCCAAGGACGGGCCGTCGGCCGGGATTACCATGGCGACCGCGATTCTGTCCGCAATTACCGGGATTCCGGTGCGCGCGGATGTGGCCATGACCGGCGAGATCACGCTCCGGGGCCGCGTCCTTGCGATCGGCGGCCTCAAGGAAAAGCTGCTGGCGGCAAGACAGGCCGGCATCCGCACCGTGATCGTGCCGGAGGAAAACCGGGCTGATCTTGCGGAAATTGCGGATGAGATCACGGAGGGCATGGAGTTTGTCTACGCCGGCGCGATGCCGGAGGTGCTGAAAACGGCGCTTGTGCCGGAGGAGCGGACGGAGAAAAAGGCCGGGAACTGAACCGGGCCTCTGTCAGAAGACAGGCAGGCAGATCACAGCGGGAACCGGTAAGGAACTGCCGGAAAGCAGATGAAAAGCAGACGAAAAGCAGACGAAAAGCAGACGAAAAGCAGACGGAAGATGTTGAGAACAGGAGGACGCGGATGGTAATTCGGGAAGTGAACCTGGAAACAGTATGTGGCATTACGAGCAGGCTGCCCCGCAACACAAAACCGGAGG
The DNA here is from genome assembly GCA_947630595.1 of uncultured Lachnospiraceae bacterium. Taxonomy (GTDB): domain Bacteria; phylum Bacillota; class Clostridia; order Lachnospirales; family Lachnospiraceae; genus Choladousia. Next base: position 49,793 of record CANRIG010000012.1, read on the forward strand.
TCGCCTTTGCCGGCAAGTCCAACGTCGGCAAGTCCTCGCTGATCAACGCCCTGATGAACCGCAAATCGCTGGCGCGCACGAGCACGCAGCCGGGAAAAACGCAGACGCTGAATTTTTATAACGTCAACGGGGAACTTTATCTGGTAGATTTGCCCGGCTACGGATACGCGAAGATCGCGCGCACGGAAAAGGAGAAGTGGGGCGGCATGATCGAGCGCTACCTGCACGGCTCCGGGCAACTGCGGGCGGTGTTTCTGCTGATCGACATCCGCCATAAGCCGGGCGAAAACGACCGCACGATGTACGAGTGGATCTGCCACAACGGCTTTGAGCCCATCATCATCGCCACCAAGCTGGACAAGATCAAGCGCAGCCAGGTAAAAGCGCAGCTGGAACTGCTGCGCGAGGGGCTGGGCGCGCGCCCGGAGTCCGTGATAATCCCGTTTTCCGCGCAGACCAAGCAGGGGCGTGAGGAAATCTGGGAGCGGATCGAACAGCTCTGCGGGTTCCCCGGGACGGAGGCGCCGCAGGGCTGACTGCTGTTTAGAAAAGCACGCAGGCCGTGTAGGTGATGGTTTTGGGGCCGTAGTAATAGTTGAGATGGTTGTCGCGGCAGACCTGGGTCACAAAGAGCCCGTAGGCCTCCATTCCCCCGGTGAGGATGGAAGCCCCCCTGCGGCAGCTCGTTTACGGTCACCGTCCAGTCCGCGTCCGCGGCCTGCGTCCGGCAGGCGAGCGCCTCCCGGCCGTCTATGAGCACGCGGCATTTGCCGCATTTTCCATTACCCCCGCAGGGCGCATCCTGGCGGAAGCGGAGCGGGGGATTCGGGCTTATCAGGAGCGGGAGCAGGAAGAAAAACAGGAGAGAGGGGAATAGAAGAAAGGAAAAGAACAGGAGAAAAAAGAGCGAGAGAGAGAAAAAGCAGGAGAGAAAAGGGCGGGAGAGAAAAAGGCAGGAGAGAAAAGGACGGGAGAGAAAAAGGACGGAAGAAAGCGAAGTCAGGGGCATAAAAGGGCATAAAAAACGACCGGCATGACGGAACCGGCCGTTGTTTTATTTATGCTCAACCCAGGGTATTGACTGCCTTTGCAAGACGTGCAACCTTTCTCGCCGCATTGTTCTTGTGATAGACGCCCTTCTTGGCAGCCTTATCAATCACAGAAGTGGCAGACACCAGAGCAGCCTGCGCTGCAGCCTTGTCTTTTTCTGCGACAGCAGCCTCCACTTTTTTGATCGCGGTCTTGACAGCAGACTTGATGGATTTATTACGCTCATTTCTGGTCTTTGCTACCAGGATTCTCTTCTTTGCGGATTTGATATTAGCCAATGCATACACCTCCAAACATGTTATAGTCATGATGTGTTTCATTAAAATCGGACACGGACGTTTAATGTAAACATACTCATATATCTTATTCCAATCTAACTTTTCTGTCAATACATATTTCCGAAAAACTTGTAAAAAATAAGGGGAACAGAATACAAAGGAGAGCGGCTATGATGGGGAATTTTCAGATACGGACCCGTTTTCCGTTGTAGTACTAGGTTTTTTCCGTCGATTTTGAAATGAAGTTCATTTATAGATCACCTATGTC
>CANRIG010000013.1 GCA_947630595.1 uncultured Lachnospiraceae bacterium
AATCCGGTCTTTAACAGTTGTGTAAGTAGAAAATCGCCGCAACCGCCGAATCTAAGCGGCTTGCAGCGATTTGAATCTCTGAAATGAAATATGGTAATTTTTGCTTTCCTGAGAAGATATGAAAATTTTTTGAGTTCACACAAAGGGCTCCTATTCTCTTCCTTTGCTCTTTTTCTGAATCTCCCTCATCTTCTGCCGGGTGATGAATTGATAGTCTGTCCGGAAACCGCAGAGCTCATGCAGGGCGTCGGTAAGTCTGCTGCGCCTGTAGAGTGGCATGTAGCCCTGGCTTTCGATATCCGCAAAGTTCATCTCCCTTAACGTCCCAAGGATCTCCTCGCAGGTATATCCATCCCCCAGCTTTTTTTCCAGGATGCGGTAAATTAATAGGGCAAGGAAACAGGTCAGGAAATGAGCCTTGATCCTGTCCTCCAGTCGTACAAATGCAGGCCGGGATTCAAAATCATCCTTCATGATGCGGAAGCATTCTTCAATCTGCCATCTTCCCTCACTGACCTTCAGGATAGGGGCCACGTCATCGTCCAGAAGGTCCGTGCATACGGCGTACAGTCCGTCGTATCTGGCCTCTTCAGCAATCTTTTCCTCGTCCAGGTAGTAACGGATGCCGGCTTTCTCCCCATTTTCTGTTATTGCCAGCTTTCCCACAAACCTGGCCGGATCATTCGGGTTCCTCCGTTCGGTTTTTCGTTTCCCGGACGCGACCATTTTTTCTGCGCGTTCCACCTGCCTGCGGCGGAGCTCCCTCTGGTAGACCGCATATTTGGGGGAGTAGGTGATGATCAGCCGCTGGTACAGCTTTTTTGTCGTGTAAGGGCAGTCCTTATAAAAAAGGCTGTTTTCCTCACCATCCGCGAGGTCTGAAAGGCTTACCGGCTTATCATCTGACAGGCGTCGGAACCCGCTGCCATTAAGTGCCCATTCCCGTTCTTCTTCAGGCAGTTTCTTTATGGACTGGGTCACGATGAATGACCGTTCCCCCATGTGGTTGAGTTCCCGGTTTTTCTCCGAGCCAAGTCCCGCGTCACAGCAGTAAATAAAACGGGAATGGCCAAACTCCCGGAGAATGATCTCTTCCAGTGGTTTCAGGGACAGCTGTTCATTTTGGTTGCCGGGGAAGATGGAGAAAGCCAGGGGGATCCCGTCCCCGTCCGTGAACAATCCCATCTGCACAATGGGGTTGGGGCGGTGCTCCTTGCTTTTCCCGTATTTTTTGATCCCGTCTTCCTGCTCGATTTCGAAATAGTAGTTTGTGCAGTCATAGTAAAGGACACGGTCATTCCTGTTTATCAGGAAGCTGCTGTTCTTATACATCTCCGACTGTATGAAGTCACACTCAGCGGCAAGGACATCGAGGGCGCGGTAGATATCGTGTTCCTGGTAGGACGGCTTCTCGAGAAACTCCAGTGCCGTTTTGTAGGAAGCGAGTTTGCTTCCGGGTTCGAGTATCCTGGTATAGACCAGATCGGACAGGATGGCATTCAGGTCATACTGGTAATGATGCCGGGAATGGATCTTCCGGCAGACCCGGTTGAGGCCAAGTCCGTAATAGATGGGCTGAAGGAAAAGGTAACCGCCTTTATAAAGTTTCTGGCAGTTGTAATCTAAGGGCCTGTCTGCATGAAAAGGAATGAGGACCAATTTAGCCTCTTTTTCCTTTTTATATTTTTCAGTTTCTATTCTGGCCTGTTCCCGGGCCCATTCCATGACATCATCGCGGGTAGGGCCGTGCTCCTTGAGCAGCTCCTGAAGAGTACCAAGCTTGCGGACGATTACGGAAGTACTTTTTCCCTTCTCATTAATGAACCCTTTTGAAATATAGAAAGATTCCGCATTTTTTGATCTGGATGTTGTTACACGCATAATGAAGTCCTCCTTTTTTCATTATACAGTACATTACAATAAAATACAATATAATAAAACAAAAAATTTGACAAAAAGAAAGCAGGCATTATGCGGCCTGCAGATATTTTCCTTTTTATTCAACTGTCAAACTCCCGGGTCTCCACGGACGGCCAGTTCTTTGCGACCGCTTTGGAAACCTTTTCCGTTCCTCCTGTGGGGCTGAAAATAATCTGAACATATTTCATATACGTATCCCTCCCATGATGTAAAATTTAAATTTACATCTTTGTTTTATTATACAGCTGGAATGGTGTAGTGTCAATATTTACACCTGAGCGAAACTCTGTTAAAATAGCAGCAGGAGGATTGACGCTTATGCATATCAGTAAAAAATGTTCTGTCGCGGTTCACTGTCTGATTTTCATCCATGAGTACGGTCAGAAAAGAAAAGTGACCAGTGAATTGCTATCGCTGTCAACAGGGTGCAATCCTGTCACAATCCGCAATATACTGAGCTCTTTAAAAAAGGCAGGCATCATCGCCATTCCATTCGGCACCGGCGGCGCTACGATCGCGATGCCTTTGCAGGATATTTCTCTGTACCAAATATGTCTGGCGGTTGAGCCGGACGCGATCCGCAAGCTGATGGGGATACACGCTTCCCCGTCTCCGCTGTGCCCGGTCGGGAGAAATATCGGTTATGTGCTGAGCAGGACATATCGGACGCTGCAGGACGATCTGTCCGGCAGTCTGCAGACCATCTCGCTGCAGCAAATCGTCAATGAATATCACGCCGCCGTTTCTCAGGAGGGCTCTGAGCCGGAGAAAGCGGATTAAGCAACCCGTGAAATGTCAGGGTATCTCCATCTTCTTCTATAATACCACGTCTGAATGATTTTTTCTTGACTTTATTAAATTTATGTGATACTATACAAATAATATAGGAATTTCAATTCTGATTTTCCGGCCGGTTCGGCCTGTTTTCACAAAAGAAAAGATTTTTTATAGCGGAAAGAATTGGGGGAATACGATGGGAAAAACAAACCTGACGGTAAACCGTCTGCTGGAGCGAAAGGATATTTTCGCAGACTTTATAAACGGCACCCTGTTCTGCGGCGAACAGGTATTAAAGGGGGATGATCTGACCTTATTGTCCGGGCGTTCCGGTATTATTGCGGAGCAAAATCCGAAGAAAAAAGCAGACAGACATCCGGTTCAGAACATGCCTGAGCTGATGAAGCTGAAGCAAGTGAAGATAGAGCAAAACAAAGCAGATCAATGTGATGCGGCTCAAGACAGCTTGAATCAGGATAAGGCAGGACAAGCCTATGCAGAGCAAAGCAATCTGGAACAGAACAAAGCGGGACAAGCTTATGCAGAGCAAAACAGGGCGAAGCAGGGCAAAACGAAACAAGATAAAAAAGATCAGAACAACATCCCCTCCGGAAAGCTGGGCGCTCTGGAGCGGTACGGTGACATCCGGATGGAGGCCGGCTTCGGCACCTACTCAGTGATTCTCGCCCACGAAACGCAGCAGCATGTCCATTATGCCATGCCGGTGCGCAGCATGGTATACGAGGCTCTGGAATATGCTCAGCAAGTACACGCACTGGAAAAACGGCACCTTGAAAATGGCGACAGCCTGCGCGGCGACGAATTTCTGTCCGGCCTCACCAGAGAGGACCGGCTGAAGCCCGTGATCTCCGTCGTGCTTTACCTCGGCGACGACTGGGACGGCTGCAAAAGCCTGTATGAAATGCTGGAGATCGACGAATCCGATCCCCATGCCAGGCTGCTGAAGCCATACCTCCCGCAGCAGCGCCTCAACCTGATTGAAGCGGGCCGCATGAAACATCCGGAATATTTCCAAACCTGTTTACAACACATATTCGCTATGTTAAACTACAGACAGGATAAAAACAAATTGTATGAGTACATTCAGAAAAACCGCGACGCACTGGCGCGGATGGATCACGTAGAAATCACGGCAGCTTTTATCCTGCTGGGCGAACAGAAGCGGGTAGAGGAGCTGTTCCGGTCAAAAGCAGAAAGTGAGGAAATCGGTATGTGTAAAGCGATTGACGACCTGATCCATGATGGGGAAATGAGAGGCGAAACACGGGGCCTGGAGCGCGGCAAAGCGGAAGGCTTACAACAGGGCATACAAAAAGGAATCAAACAGGGCGAAAAGCGCCTGGCCGACCTGCTGAGCGCGCTGATTCAGGACGGAAAGCAGCATTTACTCTCCGGCATCGCAGCGGATGAGAAATTAAGGGCGGAGCTCTATTTGAAATACCAGATTTGACATGTCAGCAAAACGGGCCCTTTGCTTCGGCAGAGGGCCGGTCTATATTTCCTACATATATCAATTTCCCGCGCATATTTTCATGAATTTTGCCGCATATACTGAGTACCAAAAATGCAGCTTATCCAAAAACCCCGTCAAAACGCAGACCCGAAAAAAAACCATTGTATTTTCCGGCCTTTCGTGTATAATGTAGATTCAATACCGGGGCTTCGCCCGCAGGGGCGGCCGCGGCGGACCATAACAAACGGCGGACAAATCCGCCCCGTATTGCAAAAATCAGGAAATGGGGATTATACGATATGTCAGTTGGGGATTATAAAAAAGCATATAAATTAGGGAAAAAAGATTATCAGAACCGCCTGCTGCACGGCGAACGGCCGACGCTGCAGGTGCTGGACGACATCCTGCCGACAAACGAGGCCCTGCCCATGGTGTCGCTGGGGCTGGTGCAGATTCCGATCGATCAGATCGTCGGCACCCGCTACGAGGGGCGCAGCAGTTCCTTCGCCGGCAATTTCATGCCGATTCTGGAGGACGGCACGGAGTTTTCGCGCAAATGGGAAAATCTGTGCACCGCGCACGAGACCGAGGGCATCCGCGATCCCATCAAGGCGTACGAATACATGAACCGCTTCTATGTGGAGGAGGGCAATAAGCGCGTCAGCGTCATGAAATATTTCGAGGCCATTTCCATCCCGGGCATGGTCACGCGCATTCTGCCTAAGCGCACGGAGGAAAAGGAAAACAAAATATACTACGAATTTGTCGATTTTTACCGCCTCTCGCAGGTCAATTACATCTGGTTTTCCAGGGAAGGCAGTTTTGCCTCCCTGCAGAAGGCCATCGGCAAGGAGCCCGAGGAAATCTGGACGGACGACGACCGCCTGACCTTCAGCTCGGTCTACTCGCGGTTTGCGGCGGCTTACCAGGCCAACGGCGGCGCGAAGCTTTCGATCACGACCGGCGACGCATTTCTTGCCTTTATCCGGCTGTACGGCTACCGCGAGGCGGACGAACAGGCCGCGAGCGATATGAAAAAGCTTATCCTGAAAAGCTGGGAGGAGTTCAAGCTGCTGGCGGAGGACGACGAGATCGACCTGAAAATGAATCCGACCACCGAAAAGAAGCCGCTGCTCAACCGCCTGCTGCCGCTCGGCCCGTCAAAGCTGAAGATTGCGTTTATTTACGAAAAGACGGCGCGCTCTTCCGCCTGGACCTACGGGCATGAGCTGGGGAGGCTGCATCTGGAGCAGATGTTCCCCGACGAGATAAACACCGTCTTCTACGACAATGTTACCGTGGACAACATCGACCGGTACCTTGATCAGGCGGTCGCCGAGGGCTGCAACATCATCTTCACGACCACGCCGGCCTTTGCTCCGGCCAGCGTAAAGGCCGCGATCGCGCACCCGTCGGTCCGCATTCTGAACTGCTCGCTCAACACCTCGCACCGCTATATCCGCACCTACTATTCGCGGATGCACGAGGCCAAATTCCTGATGGGCGCCATCGCCGGAGCCATGGCGGAAAACAACCGCCTGACCTACATCGCCGACTATCCGCTGTTCGGCACCATCGCCAACATCAACGCCTTCGCGCTCGGCGCCAAGATGATCAATCCGCGGGCGAAGGTTTACCTGGAATGGTCCACGAAAAAAGACGCGGACGTCGCCGAGAGCATCCGGCGCATCGGCCCGGCCTGCGTTTCCGGCAGGGACATGGTGATTCCGGAGGAAGCGTCGCGCCTCTTCGGGCTTTACTATATAGCGGACGGGCGGACGCGAAATCTGGCGATGCCGCTGTACCACTGGGGCAAATTTTATGAGCAGCTGATCCGCACGATCATGGACGGCACCTGGAAGTACGACGACAGCTCCTCCGTCAAGGCGATCAACTACTGGTGGGGCATGTCCTCCGGCGTGATAGACGTGATCTGTTCGCAGAACCTCCCGGTGGGCACCAAGCGCCTGGTCGAACTGCTGAAGCACACGATCAGCGCCGGCGAATTCAACCCGTTCTCCGGTATCCTCTATTCGCAGACCGGCATCATCAAGGGCGACCCCGGCCACAGCCTGTCGCCGGAGGAAATCGTAAAAATGGACTGGCTCGCCGAGAATGTGATCGGCTCGATTCCGGGCGAGGAAGAGCTGCTGGATCAGACCAGACCGGTCCTGTCTCAGCAGGGGCTTCAGAACAAATAAACATACATAATCTGAGAAAAGAGACGGCTGACATGCGGATCATGGCGATTGCGGACGAAGAATCCGCCTACTTATGGGATTATTTTGACAAAAGCAAGCTGGAAGGGATTGATCTGATCATTTCCTGCGGCGATCTGCATCCGCATTACCTGTCGTTTCTGGCCACGTTTACCGACGCGCCGGTGCTGTACGTCCACGGAAATCACGACGAAAAATATGACGAGACGCCGCCCGACGGCTGCATCTGCATCGACGACCGCATTTACGTCCACCAGGGCGTCCGCATCCTGGGGCTGGGCGGTTCGATGCGCTACCGTTCGGGCAGCTATCAGTATACGGAGCGCGAAATGCGCAGAAGGGTGCGCCGGCTCTGGTTTCCGCTTCTGCGCCGGCGCGGCTTTGATATTCTGGTGGCGCACGCCCCGGCCTATCAGCTCAACGACGGCCGCGACCTGCCGCACCAGGGCTTTAAGGTGTTTCTCGATCTGATGGAAAAATATCATCCCCGCTTTTTTCTCCACGGGCATGTCCATCTCTCCTACGGACGGGCGCACAAGCGCTGCGACAAATATCACGACACACACGTCATCAATGCCTGCGAGCGCTACGTGTTCGACTTCGAGGACGAGCAGATGGACCCGTCAAAATACGGAAAACATTAGTTTTTCTTTCCCAGCGTGAAATCCGCGTACTCTCCCAGGTCCATCAGCACGATGCTGTGGCTGGTGCGCCGCTGGCTGACCGGGATCATCTGCATATAATCCCCGTATAGATAAGTCAGATATTTATCATACTCTTTCGGCACCGGAAACTGGTAGCCTTCAAAATCCACATACACGGCCTCCTCCAGCCATTTGGCCGGGAAAGCGCCCCGCTTCAGATTGCGTCCCATTCCGTCATAGAGATAACCGGTCCTGCGATTCCGGAAAAATTCCAGAGAATGATTCTGCGCCCACAGCGCAAACGGCATCGGCACCAGGTATTTCAGCCGGTCGACGATTTTGCAGACGATCGGATGCCCGCCCCCTCCGGCGATGTCGGTGTCGCCCCATTTGTTAAAAACGACAGAGCGTGTGAGCATCGTAATCATCAGATGCAGTTTCTGCGACCATTTATGCTGTCCCGTGCGGTCATGCGCAAGCACGTCAAAGAAAATGCCGTTATGCATATCCATGAAATTTCCCGTAAACTTTGTGGCGAACATCGTGTTGTCGATGCGCAGCTTCGTAAACGGATTGTAGTTGCCCTTCTCGGTCTGCGGAATCTGCATGAAAATATTGCCAGGCATCTCCTCCTGCGCCACCGCCTGAAACTTCTCGTAATCCTCGCGCAGCATCATCACGTCGGCGTCGTCGTCCCAGGGAATGAATCCGTGATGCCGGATCGCGCCCAGCAGCGTGCCTCCGGCCAGAAAATATTTTATGTTGTATTTACGGCAGATGCGGTCGATCTCCAGCAGATACGCCAGCAGGATTTTCTGCACCTTTTCCAGCTTGCCCAGATACGTGTTGTCGAAAATGAACACCTCGCCGGTGTTCTGCAGGCTTTTCACCAGAATGATCAGGCCGTCCTCCAGCGACACCGCCGGGCGGAATCCGTAGTGCCGGAGCAGCTGCGTGTTCAGCCAGATGCCGGAGCATGCGCCCGCAGAGGAAGCGTTATCTGCGTCCGGGGCCGCGTGCGTCAGCGTCACTTTGCACTGCTCCGGAAAATTATCGTACAGCAGCATGGCCAACTCGCCGACCGTCGCGTCGGAATCCCGTCCCGATGCGTTAAAAATTTTATTCTCCGGACATTTGGTCAGCACAAACTGAACGGCTGTCAGCACATCGTGAATGCAGATATAGGAATTTTTATCCTGCGACAGCGTCAGGGAAAACTCCTGTGCACCCGCTGTTTTCGCCGCCAGAAGCGACGCCGGGTGCGGCATCATCGGAACGCACGGCCCGTAAATCAGCCCGGTCCGCAGAATCTGAAACGCTTTGCCCGCGGCGCGCGCATGCGCGGTCAGCATGCCCTCCAGCGCCTGCAGCAGATACTGCGCCTCAAATCCCGGCGCACAGGGATCCGTGGCGCCGGCCTCATACTCGGAGGCGGCAAAGCCGTGTCCCAGACGCCCGTAAACGCGCCCGTCCGACAGCAACAGAATCCGCGCGCAGCCGATTTTGCAGAGCGCGTCCAGCAAAGCGCCGAACTTCTGCAGATACGAAATCGTCTCACCGGCCGTCTCCGGCGCTTCCCGGCAGCAGCGCCCGGTCAGAATCACGTAATCCGCCTCCTCCGGCGCAAAGCTGTCCTCCGTATAACTCTCCGTAACCGTAAACCCGGTTCCGTCCGCTGAAACCGCCGCGCCCACCACCTGCACGCCGCGGCGGCGCTCGTCGTTCCAGGCCATAAACGACCATGCGATCGCATGCGCAAACGCATCCCCATCGCCGAATATCGCTATTTTCTTTCCCTGCAGCTGTCTGTCGGGAATCAGCCCCGACCGCAGCGGGGCCTGCGCCCAGTCGAGTTCAAACTCATTCAATCGGTCACGAAGCAACATAACTTACCTTTCTGTGCATTTTTATCCTTAACCGCTCATGCTGCGCTCACTTCGCAAGCGCCTGCAGCTTCGCGTCGTCCACCAGCACGGCGACCGGCGAAAGCGGGGAGTGCATTGGGAAGCCGGGGCGGTTCACGCTCTGCCAGCCTGCAGCCGCTTTCTCCGCCGGGCTCTGTCCGAGTGCTGCGGCTGAATTTTCATTCAACGCATTTTTATTCATCTGATCCGGAAGGGCAAGATTATATGCCTCCCCATCAGTTCCGCATAACAAAACCCTCACCAGTTCCTCCGCAATCCGCCCGTTTTCTTCCGGGACGGCAGGGGAATCCACGCGGCCCTCCGCTTCCTGGGACAAAATCTGCGCCCAGTCCGCGCGCACAATCCGCACCGGCAGCTTTCCCTCTCTGGCCATCCTGCAGCACAGATGCTCCGCTGTCCGCAGACACTGCGCGGCCATGTCCTTAGCCCCGGTATGCGAAACATAGCCGATCTCCTGCTCCCGCAGCAGGTGCGGCACGCCAAATAATTTACCGTAAACCAGTACATCTGAGATCAGCAGCACCGCGCACGGATGTGTCTGCTCCAGCTTTTGCAGGCATCGCAGCACTTCGTCCAGCTCCTGCCATGTGCGCCCGCCGGTTAGCAGTACGCAGTCGTTCGGCTGTACCGCTTCCACCGAAGACAGCGGCACGCATTCCATACCTGCCGCGTCGGCGGCTGGCTGCAGATTTTCGGCGAGAAACCGGTTGACCGGCAAATCCGGGCCGATCGTCAGGATTCTGCCCTGTGTTCGCCGGGATTTTTCCTCTCCCGAACCGTGCTCCGCTTCCGAATGTTTCTTTTCCTGCATCACGTGTTCCTTTCCTGCTCCTGGTCAGATATGTCTTTCAATTTTTTGCCTTCTGCTCCCGATCAAGCATGGTTTTCATTTTTCTGTTTCATACTTTTGATCAGCCGCTCAAACATCTCCGTCAGCCCCACGTTCGGCGCCCAGCCCAGCCCGCGCAGCTTCTCCGCGTTGACCAGCATCCGCGAGGTCGGCGCGTACCCGTACTTGCCTGCGTCCTCCGGAATATCGAAAACCAGCCTGGAGCCGCTCTTCGGATAGCGCGCGATCAGCAGCTCCGCCATCCCGCGGATCGTGGAAAACGTGGCTTCGTTGGAGACATTGTAGGCCTCGCCCGGCGCGCCCTCCAGAAGCACCGTCAGAATGCCGAGCACCGCATCCGTGGTATAGCAGTAGCAGTGCGCCTTGCTTCCGTCGGTGTGCAGCACAATGTCCTGCCCGCCGATAATGCTGCGCGCGAACTGCGCAAACACCCGGTTTTCGCTTTCCGGAATCCCGGCGCCGAACGTCTGCGCCAGGCGCACCGTCCTGACCGGCACCTGATACTCATGCGCGTAAGCCCCGCACAGGCCCTCCGCCATGCGCTTGCTCTCGGAATAGCTGCTGCGCGTCTGCAGCGGGTCGATGTAGCCGTAATCCGTTTCCTTTACATTATAGTGCGCGTCGTCGACCACACCGTATGCTTCCATCGAGGAAAGATAAACCATGCCCCGCGCCTTTTTTTCGCGCGCCAGCTCCAGCAGATTCTCCGTGCCTTTCAACGTCGTCAGAATAGTCTCTACCGGATGCTCCACGAAATCCTTCGAGGTCGTCACCCCGGCCCCGTGAATCACATAGTCCACCGGTCCCGGCGCCTGCAGCGGGGACAAAATGTCACATACGAAAATTTCCAGCCCGTCCTGCAGGCAGGACGCAAACAGCTTTTCCGCCTTCTGCCGGTTGCGCACCGCCGCCAGCACGCGAAGGTTCAGGCCGCGCTTTGCCCCGGCGCAGACCAGCGCCCGCGCCAGAATGCTGCCGATCAGCCCGGTAGCCCCGGTCACCAGCACGCATTTCCCTCTCAGCTTCTCCCAGTCAATCAGCTCCGAAGCAGCGATCTCCTCCAGATCCTGCTGCAGAACCGTATCTTCACTCCAGATTTTGTCCGCCATATTCTGATCCTTTCCATTTTGTCTCCCGCCGCACGGTTCCAAAAGCGCAGAGCGCGAAGAAATCCACGATGCCGGAGGCCTCTCTCCTACTCTGTTTTCCTATTTTTATAGCGGTTCATCCGCGCCGCCAGCCGGTCGGTCAGCCCGAATCCGAACGCCTGCTCGTTTTCCTTATACTGAATCAGCGCGCGGAACATGAACACATCCTCCGGCGTCGTCACCTTGATGTTGCCGCGGTTGCCCAGCACAATATGAGGCTGCCGCCCCAGCGCGCGGTAAATCGTGCACGCGTCCACCATATTCTCGTAGCGCGTTTCCCGGCTGCGGATCATCTCGTGCGCTTCGATGATGTCCTTCAGGTAAAAGCTCTGCGGAGCCTGCGCCGCATAGCTCTCCTTGCGCAGCGGCAGGTCGTCCACCTTCAGCCCGTCTTTGCTGATCATGATCGTCTCATAACAGAGCGTGGAGGTGATGGCGCTGCCGTACTTCCGCACGCTCTCGATGTTGTCGCTGATGACGCTGTACTCGACGAACGGGCGCACCCCGTCATGAATCAGCACAATGGAATCCTCCGGGTTCTCCTCTCTCGCCCGCGCCAGCGCGTTGTAAATGGAGTCCTGCGCCGTGACGCCGCCCTCCACAATCGCCGCAATTTTATCAATGTGATAATCGAGCACCAGCTGCTCCGTAAAACGAAGGTAATCCCTGCTCATTGCCAGATAAATTTTGTCGATTTCCTCATGTTCCTGAAAAAGCTGCAGGGTATGAATCAGAATCGGTTTGCCGTTGATTTCCAGAAACTGCTTCGGCAGGCCCGCGCCCATGCGCACGCCGCTGCCCCCGGCAAAAATAATCGCAATGTTCATAGTGTCCTCCTCCGTGTGAATTCTTTTTATCCGCCGTATTCATTTTTTTGCATATGCACCCAGGCCAACCAGCTCCAGGATTCTCTGCGTCGCATGGCCGTCGCAGGCCCCGACATACAGTTCCCGGAATTGATCTATTTCTTCCATATTTATATGGATCGAGTCGCCGCGCTCCTGCCCTTCCGGTCGCCGGGTCTTCTTCTGCGCCCCGCATTCCTGCTTTTTCTGTTTCAGGTCCTCTAATTCCTGTGCTTCGCACTCCTGCTCATCTGATTTCTGAATTTCTAATCTCCGCGTTCCGCGCTTCTGTTCGTCCGATCCTTGATTCTCCCATTCCCGCCCGCACGCGCGCACGGCAGCAGTCAGCTCCTCCACAGTCTGCGTCAGCGGATACGGAATCGAGCGGTAATCCAGATAAAAGCCGCGGTTTGTCACATATTGTTCCAGATCCGGTGCAAACAGAACCGCCGGTTTCCGGTAAAGCAGGTAATCGAATAAAATGGAAGAATAATCCGTGATCAGCACATCCGCCACCGTCAGCAGCTCCTCCGTCGGTATCTCGCAGTTTGACACCGGCGTATGGGCGTCGATGTGCGGATGTGCTTTCAGAATAAAATACCACTCGTCCGACAGCTCTGCGGCCGCAGCCTGCACCGCCTCCAGGCCCTCCAGCCGCGGCATCGCCGCGTTGCCGCGAAACGTCGGCGCCCACAGCGCGATCTTTTTCCCTTTTGCCTGCGGGTACCGGCGGTAAAACTGCTCGCGGCATCTCCGGTTCCATTCGCGGTCAAAGTAATAATCGGTGCGGCTGATTCCGGTCGCGCGGATGCGCTCCTGCGGCATCCGCAGCGCCTTCGCATGCACCGGCACGCAGACTGGCGCGCTCAGCGTCAGATACGTATAATTTCCGAACATATCGCCCCGGTAGTGCTTCGGGATATCGTCCCCGGCATCGTAGGCGATCTTTTTCATCAGGCCGCACGAATGCCACAACTGCACCAGCGTGGTCTCCTTCCGCTTGCGGCAGGACGCCGCCGGCAGATAATAGTCGCAGACAAAGACGTACTCTGATGTCGCATATTGTTTCATGAACCAGATCAGATAGCGAAACAGCGCGCCCCAGGACATGCGGCCGAAATCGCGGACGCATACCTGAACCTGCAGCCCGCTGTCCGCCAGCGCCTCATACACGCGCCGCATGGAGAACGGAATCTCCTCATGGTGGCCGTCGGCAAACAGCACGCTGCCCTTTCGCACCAGCCTGCGCGCATACCACGCATAAATCAGCGGCAAAAGCGCATTCTGCAAAAACATTTTCAAAAACTGCTTGATCTGAAACATGGCCGTTTCCTCCGCCGCTGCTGTTTCGCCTGCCCGGGGCGTATCCCGGTTCGCCTTACTCGAGCCGTATCTTGATATTCAGTTCGATACCCACGTCCTCGAGCGCGGAGCGGATCACCTCGTCCATATTGTAATACTGATAGCGCCCGAGCCGGCCGCCGAAAATGACGTTTTTCTCCTTCTCAGCCAGAGCGCGGTATTTCTCATACAACGCCGTATTTTTTTCATCGTTGATCGGATAGTACGGCTCGATGCCCGGCTTCCACTCGGTCGAATATTCCCGGGAAATAATCGTGAAATCCTTGGGATTCTCCAGCTCCGCCTCCGGCTCAAAATGCTTGTGCTCGATAATGCGTGTATACGGAACCTCACGTTCTGTATAATTAACCACCGCATTGCCCTGGAAATCGCTCTCCGGCAGGCGTTCCGTCTCAAACTGCACGGTGCGGTACTCCAGATGGCCGTAGCAGAAATCGAAATATTCATCGATCATTCCGGAGTATACCACCTTGTCGAACATCTCCGGATGCTCTTTGCGGTACGTAAAGAAATCGGTCTCCAGCAGCACGTCGGTGTTGCGGAGCAGATTTTCCACCAGCGCCGTGTAGCCGCCGATGGGGATTCCCTGATAGACGTCGTTGAAATAATTGTTGTCGTACGTAAAGCGCAACGGCAGCCGCCGGATGATGAAGGCCGGCAGGTCTTTGCAGTCGCGCCCCCACTGCTTCTCCGTGTAGCCCCTGACCAGCTTCTCGTACACGTCGGGGCCGACCAGGGAGAGCGCCTGCTCCTCCAGGTTTTTCGGCTCCGTGATGCCGAGCCCGGCGATCTGTCCCGCAATCTTTTCGCGCACCTCCGCCGGCTTTTTCAGCCCCCAGAGTTTGGAGAACGTGTTCATATTAAATGGAAGATTATACAGTTCATCTTTATAAACCGCAAGCGGCGAGTTGATGTAATGGTTGAAATCCGCGAAGCGGTTGACGTACCGCCAGATGCGGTCGTTGCTGGTGTGGAAAATATGGGCTCCATATTTATGCACCTGAATGCCGTCCACGTCCTCGGTGTACACATTGCCGCCGATGTGGCTGCGCTTGTCGATGACCAGGCAGTGCTTGCCGCGTTTTGTGAGCTCGCGCGCGGCGACCGCGCCGTAAAGCCCCGCGCCCACGATCAGATAATCGTACTTTTCCCGCTCCCGCCGCTTTTTCTCGCGGATCATTTCCTTGCGCTCGTTGATCTCGCGCTCCTGCTCCTCCTTGTAGGCGTCGCAGACCTCCACCGACGGGCCCATCATTTTGATCTGGCCCTCCTCCAGCCACACCGCATTGTCACACAATGATTTGACAGAGTCAATATTATGTGAGACATACAGCAGGGTCGTGCCGCCGGCCAGCATCTGCTGCATGCGCTCGTTGCACTTGCGGCGGAAGCGCAGGTCGCCGACCTCCAGCACCTCGTCCACGACCAGAATGTCCGGGTTGACGATCGTCGCCACGGCAAAACCGAGCCTCGCCTTCATACCGGAGGAGAAATTCTTGACCGGGGAATCCAGGAATTGGGAGATATTGGCAAATTCCACGATCTCGTCGAAATGTTCTTTCATAAATTCGCGGGAATGCCCGAGCACCAGCCCGTTCAGGAAAATATTTTCCCGCGCCGTCAGGTCGGTGTCGAAGCCCGCGCCCAGCTCGATCAGGGGCGCGATGCTGCCGCGCACCTTGACCGTGCCCTCGGAGGGCTGCAAAATGCCGCTTATTGTTTTCAGAAGCGTCGACTTTCCGGAGCCGTTGCGCCCGATAAAGCCCCAGGACTCGCCTTTTTGTATTTTCAAGCTGATGTGCTGGAGCGCCAGAAACTCCTGAAACATCAGCTCATGCCTGACCAGCTTGATCGCGTACTCCTTGAGGTTGTCCACCTTCTGAGTCGCGAGATTGAACCTGATTTTTACGTCGTTTACTTCAACTGCATATTTACTCATTTTTCTCACCTTTCGCGCCGTTTGTCTAAATGTAAAGGACAAATCTGTCCTTCGACCTCTGGAAGGACCAGACTCCGATCAGCAGTGTCAAAAAGGCGATCAGCCAGCCGCCCCAGAAAATACGGGGGCCCGGTATCTGTCCGTAATACACAAGGTCACGGAACTGTGCTACATAATAATACATGGGATTGAATCCCTTGATGAGGATCTGCAGCCATTTCGGAAAGCGGTCGTCCAGCTGGTAGATGATCGGCGTCAGGTACATCCACGCCGTCGTCAGCGCGCTGTAAATATACTGAACATCGCGGAAAAATACATTGGCCTGCGCCAGGAAAAACCCGAGCCCGCAGCAGAAAATATAGAGCTGTATAATCACCAGCGGCGTCATTATGATATAAATGTGGAATTTTGCGTGCGTCACCAGCATGACGATCACCAGGGCGCCCAGCGAAAACATCGTGTCGACCATGGAGCTCGTGACCTTGGCGAGTGTAAAAATATACTTCGGCACGTATACCTTGCGCAGCAGGGAGGAGTTGCCGATCACGGAGCGCATGGCGTTGTTTGTGCTCGTCTTCATAAAGTCAAACAGCATGCGGCCGCAGACCAGATACACCGGATAGTTCTCAATCTTACGTCCCAGCAGGCGGGAAAACACCACCGTCAGCACCAGCATGATCAGCAGCGGATTGAGCACGCTCCACACATAGCCGAGGAAGCTGCGCCGGTATTTCAGCTTGATATCGCGGGCCACCAGCTCCAGAATCAGATCTTTGTATTTAAACAAAGTCTTTATACGGTATTGCAGCAAGTCCATTTTTTCCATCTCCTGTTCATTGTTTTCCATACATCTTACCATATCCGTCCGCGCATTGCAACGCCGGATATGCGGGGCAAGCTCCGGCGGGACCGGGAATCCGGCGGGAGCATGCCGCACAATCCGGCGGCAGATACTTACTTTTTATATGTGATGCCAGGGTTAAAAATCATAATTTATGACGGAATGCCCCGCCCTCAGATTTGTCCGCGGTAGCGGAGGTAATCCTCGATCAGATTGACGGAGCCCTCAATGCCCAGCGCGCTGCTCTCCAGGCAGAGATTGTAGCTGGCTGCCATGCCCCACTTTTTGTCGGACTGGAAATTGTAATAGCTGGCGCGCTTTTTGTCCGTCTTGCTCATCATTTCGCGCGCCTTGGCATCCGAGACGTGATACTCGTCCGCCACCCGGGCCGCGCGGAAATCGGAATTTGCGTAGATAAACACGCTCGTCAGGCCCTCGCAGTCCCGCAGAATGTAGTCGGCGCACCGGCCCACGATCACGCAGGATTCCATGGACAGCTTGCGGATGGTGTCGTAATTCGCCTGATAAATCTGCTGGTCGATCGTCGGCCCTGTATACATTACAGACGGATAAATATCCATCACAATCGAGTACAGCAGACTGCTGGTCGGCTTCTCGTCGTAGCTCTCCAGCACTTTTTCGCACAGGCCGCTTTCCTTTGCCACCAGCTTGATCAGATCCTTGTCGTAAAACTTGATGTCAAGCCTTTTCGCGAGCTTTTCGCCGATCTCGTGACCGCCGCTGCCAAACTGCCTTCCAATGGTAATAATCCTCTTTTCTGCCATGCGCAATCCCTCCAATCTGAAATGCTTATACATCTTTTTTCACAGAATAGTATACCACAGATTTCCCGGTTCGTGTTAAAATAAATTCAGCAAACAGACCCGAAAGGAGGATTTTTATGTCACCCATCAAGCAGTATTATGAAAAAACGGCCGCGGCCGTCATCAAAGGCCTCGAAAAGCGCGGCATGGAGGGATATTATTTTGACACCGCCGCGGAGGCGGTCGAAGCCGTCATGGCCATGATTCCGGCGGGCTCCTCCGTCTCCTGGGGCGGTTCCGTCACGCTCGGCGAAAGCGGCATGATGAGCGCCCTGCAGGCGGCCGATCTGGAACGGATTGACCGCGCGGCCGGCGCGAACCCGCAGGAAAAGAAAGCGCTCGAGCGCAGGGCATTTTCCGCCGATTACTACTTTATGAGCGCCAACGCCGTCACCCTCGACGGCGAGCTGGTCAACATCGACGGCAACGGCAACCGCGTGGCGGCGCTCGTCTACGGGCCGGAGCATGTCATGATTCTGGCCGGCATGAACAAAATAGCCGCCGATGTGGAGGATGCCGTCCGCCGCGTACATACCTCGGCCGCGCCGCCAAACGCCATGCGCCTCGGCCTCTCCACCCCGTGCAGCCTGACCGGCGTCTGTAAGGATTGCCTGTCCCCGGACTGCATCTGCGCCCACACCGTGGTCACGCGGTTCAACCGCATCAAAGGAAGAATCAAGGTGTTCCTGATCGGGGAGACGCTGGGGTTCTGAGAATGAAAAAGAGCATCCCGGAAAAGAATCCGCAAAATTCTATCCGGAAATGCTCTTTTTTATCGTTTTTATTTAACCGTTTTTATTTGAAGTCCTTCGGGAACAGGATCACGAAATCGTCTTCGTTGTAGCGCTTCTTCCCCATGGAAATCTTGCGGAAGAATTTGTTGGAACGGCTGATGGCTTTGCCGACGATCCCGGTCACGTCGGAAACGGAAACCGCCTTCTGCTCCGCCGCCTCCAGAATCTTCTGCCGGAACGTTTCCTGCGCCTCCTCGCCGATCACGTAGTCCTGCGCGTTCGCGCTGATCTGTCCGAACATCATCAGCTCCTCCACCGTGTATTCGGGGATGTAAATCTGCGCCGTGAACTTCATCGTAAACCGCGGATGGTGCATCAGCAGCTCGTGGACGTACTGCTGCTCGTCCTCGAGGATGATCACCAGCCCGTCGGTGCGGAATTCCATGGCCGTCGTCAGCTGCTCGACCACGCCGGCCTCCAGGTCGCCGGCCTCCTCGATGATCAGCGTGCCGCCCGCGATCTTGGCGATGGTGGCCGCGATATCCTTGTGGTTCAAATCCGCCGCGTAGATTCTGGCGATCTTCATGACCTGGCTGCCCTTGTCCTGCGCGATCGCCTTCGCGAGATTCATCGCCAGGGTCGTCTTGCCGGAGCCGTGCGCGCCGAAAATCAGGATATTGCCGCTGCGGGAGGTCTTGTCGTCCCCCTTGGCCTCCGCCTGGATGATGGCGTTGGCAATCTGGTCCTCCAGGCCCTCCACCTCGGTGAAGCCGCTGAACAGGCCTCGCAGATGCTGCGGAATCGCCAGGTATTCCTCCTCGTCACCACCGTTTCCCGGCTCCTGCTGGCCGAGCTCGTCAAAATATTCCTCCTGCTGCCCGGTTTCCTCCGAAAACGGCTGTTCCCGGTCGTCTTCATCCGGCAGAAGCTCGTGCGCCTCGGCGGCGTTCTCCTCCAGACGGCGGCTGATTTCCCCCGTCGGGATGCGGATCGTCTTTTCCGCCAGAATTTCCTTCTTGGCGGCCTCCATCAGTTCTTCCTTTGTATTTACAATCCGGCGCGTCTTGCCCAGATCGTCGTCCTCCGAATAGACCGGAAGCGAACCCTTGTTGCGCAGAAGCCGCTCGGGGTGGTTCGTGTACCGGAGCGCTTCCCGCTGAATATCCGTCAGCTCATCCGCGGCCGCCTCCGTCACGCTGCGGAATACCGGCCCGGATGCCGCATCCGCCGCGTCCTGCGCGTTTATCTCGGCTGCTTTTACTTTCTCCTCATCGGCTGCATTCCGGGCATCCGCCGCGCCCTGCGCGTTCGTCTCTGCCGCTTTCACATTCCCTGCGTCCGCTGCCCGGCCACTCACCGTGCCCTGCGCATCTATCTCAGCCGCTCTCACTTTCTCCGCGTCAGCCACATTCTGGGCATCCGCCGCGCCCTGCGCATCTATCTCAGCCGCTTTTACGTTCTCTGCGTCAGCCGCATTCTGAGCATCCGCCGCACCCTGCGCATTTATCTCAGCCACTCTCACTTTCTCTGTGTCAGCCGCACTCTGAGCATCTGCCGCCGCGTCCTGCGCGTTCATTTCTGCCGCCTTCACATTCCCTGCGTCCGCTGCCCGGACACTCGCCGTGCCCTGCGCGTTTATCTCAGCCGCTTTCACATTCCCTGCGTCCGTCTGCGCGGCGCCATCCTGCGAATCCTCCCCCACGACGAGGTCCGTCAGCTTTTTCCCCTGATCGCTCATGGAAAGCAGAATATCGTCAATCGAGAGCTGGCCCGCGATCTGCTCCTCTTCCCCGGGAAGCTCCGGCTTCTGCGTCCGGCGGAACCTGGGATCGATCGACGCCGGAAGATCATCCTCGTTGTCGCCGGGGTGTCTGACGACTCCGGAAATAATCTTGCGCATGCTCTTTGCAAGCTCGATCTGCAGATCCTTTGCCTCCTCCGGCTCCGCTTCCCCGGCCGGTTCCGGCGCCGGCGCCGATGCCTCCGCGGGAGCGTCCGGCTGCATCCCTTTCTCCATCTCCGCCCGGTGCGCCGCCACCTGGCCCGCAATCTCGCGCTCGGTCTCGGCCATAATATTCTCGGCGATCACTTCCCCGTCCGTGTCCGGCACGTTGCGGATCACCGTCTCCTGCTCGTCTTCCTCCTTCTCCGGCTCCCCGTCCAGTCCGGCCTGCAGGCATTCCTCATAAATCTGCTGCTGCCGCGGCGTCAGCGACGCGTAGCGGCGCTTCAGCTCGAGCGCCTTCGCCACATATTTGCCGCTGTGGAACCAGAGCACCAGATCGTCGCAGGCCGCCAGGCATTTCTGCATCTGGCCCGTCTGCTGGTACAGCTTCGCCAGCTCGTAAGCCCAGCGCTCGGTGTACTCCTGCCCCAGGTACTCCTCCAGAATCGAGATCAGCTCCTCGGGCGCGCTGCCGCGTCCCTTGTAAATCTTGTATTTTAAAATATAGCGGTTGTTGTCGTGCGGGGCCGCCTGCACGTACTCGGTGTAATACTCAATCGCCTCGTCATACTGCTGCAGGGCCGTCGTCACCTCGACCAGGCGGTACAGCACCGTGCGCCCGACCGGAGAACGCCGGTACGCGCGGATCAGCATGTTTTTGCTGTCCTCCAGCCGTCCGGACGCCTCGTAAATCTCGCTGATCAGACACAGCGTCCGCACATTCCGAACCCTCCGCCAGTCAATCGAATCCGCCAGACTCGCCGCTTCCTCGTAATCCCCCTGCTCCACCAGCTTATCAATTTCCTCCAGCTTGAGGTTGTACTCGTATTTATCCAATTTCTTCACCCCGTTATCAATTGTTTCTCATCGTTTATATTTATGTAATATATTTTGTCTTAGTGTATCATACCTGAATTTCCTTGTCAAAAACATCCTGTTATAATTTCAGGAATTTTGTCATATATCGCGATTTTGGCGGACATATAAAAAACAGAGGATACTGTTTTCAGCATCCCCTGCTCTGTCGTCGTTTGTTATTCAGTTGTAATATAATATATTTGTTAAATTGGAGAGCTGCATTCCTGTCTCATTTATGAACAACTGCTGCGTTTCTTTACACGTACGTTTTTTCATAAACCATGTGGCGTTAAATATCGAATCTTACTTCAATCAGCTTATTTGCGAACTCTTCCTGTCCGCCCCATTTTTTCCTTTCTACCGGGATAAATGTGCTCCGTCAGCAGATTCTCTGATCTCTCCAATTACCGTCTCTTTACGATTGATTATGAATCAGCTCTGACGGAGGTCTTTTCTACAGGAAACATTTATCCAGCCACATGTACCAGCTACGAAGTGTGTAACTGTGTCCACTGGTATCGACCTCCCCTTTCCTCATATCATTGTCTATAGGTTTATCTATAGGAACAACAATTGGTTTTGTTGATGGTTGTATCTTAGCACACGCCCCGATATTTGTCAACACTATTTTTTATAATTTTTAAAATTATTTTTAATTAAAAGTTTTAATTGATTATTTACTATATATTTATCTAATTATATATTTTATTCAGAAATTATATGCAGTATATATACTTCGCGAAAAAGACCTGCGCACATGGTTCTCCTGCCCCGGCAGCACGCCCCGATTCGCCCGAGCCTGCGGCCGCAGAACCACCCGCCCTCATATTCTCCTCAAATTGCGGATACCCGCTTGCGCGCGATTCCCCGTTATGTTAGAATGGAAAAGTCTCGGCGCCCGCAGACCGTCCGTATTCCTGCGTTTTGCAGGCGGCGCTGCGTTTTTGTCTGCCGGAGCCGTGCACAACAGAAAGGTGGAAAACATGAATCAAACCGCAAATCCCAGAATAACCGTAATTTTTGCATACCAGGAAACGCCGGAGCGGGAGGGGGAGCCCGAATTTCCGGGACAGGGCCTGCCCGAGGGCGCGCTGCAGGTGATCCCGGTGGCCGAGGACAATTTCTGCGCCCCGCACCAGAACGCGCTCGCCGCGCTGACGAGGGCCGAAGGCGAATACACCATCCTGCTCGACGAGGGCGATCTTTTCGACAATTCCATGCTGCGGTGCGCAATGGAGGGCCTTGCAGAGACAAAAGCCGCTTTTGTGATGCCGGGGGCCAAGTTCCAGATGGTCACCCGCTCGACGGAATATTACAAGCTCGCCGAGGAGGAGGACCGCGTCATCAACGCCGGCGGCCTGCCGGACGTTTTTCCCACGGACCTGCACGGCCTGCTGATTCCGACCGTGTCCCTGAAAAAGGCGCTGGCGAAGACGCTGCAGCTGCCGGAGCCGGAAAAGCAGACGCTCCTCTGCCTGCTTCAGGACAACCCGAAATTCCTGTATCTGGGGACCAACCCGCTCAAATATGCGCTGGCCCGGGAGTGCGACCATCAGTACGACAACCGCTGCCGCACGCACGAATGGTACTACGACCCGTTTGAAAAATTTCTGCTGCCGCTGCTGGCGGACGGCACGGCATTCCCGCGGATCCGGGGACTGCTCCAGCTCATGGCCCTGCACATGATACATATCCGCATCGTGGCCAACACCAACAACCGCAACAAGGGCCTGATTCCGCCCGAGGACGTGATGGATTACGCGGAGCTGTTCTCGCGCGTCCTTCAATATATCGATACCAGGGCGATTCTCTGCCGGACGTGCAATCCCATCACCTGCACGCTCTCGCTGCGCCAGCACGACATCCAGCTCAAAAAGCACGATTTTTCCTACCGTTTCGGCATCACCTTTGAAAACAGCGAGCCGATGCTGACCTGCGACGGCCTGCCGTTCTGCGGGCTGCTGGAGATCAACGCCCAGATCAGTCTCATCGATTACCGCAAAGGCTGCCTGGAGATCGACGGCGCGATCAGCGACCTCTACCATGATAAGGACGTCACGGTTTTTGCCCGCTTTGACGGCAAGAATTACGACCTGACCTACAACGGCCGGTTTTCCCTGACCAAGTGCTTCGGCGTCGCCTACTCAAAGATGAAGACGTTCCACGTCTCCGTTCCGGTGCCCGATTCCGACAAGCCGCGCATCCTGCAGTTTGTGCTCCGCACCGGCGGCCGCGAATTTGTCATGGACTACGCGTTTCCGGCGCACACCAGCCGCTTTTCCAGAGATTTTCCGAGCATGCTGTGGCAGTTCGGCCCCTACGCTTCCTACTGGGATTCCAAAGGCATCCATGTGGTCAAATCGACGCCGGCGCTGGTATTGACCAAGCAGGTCAAGCTCTGGGGGCACATGTGGGCCCGCCGCATGGAACACCGGCGGCAGATTCCGCTCAAAATTCTCAATTTCCTGCTGCGCCCGTATTTCTCGCGGCAGAAAATCTGGCTGTTTTTCGACAAAATTTATAAGGGGGGCGACTCCTCCGAATACATGTACCGCTATGCTGCGGAGAAGAAGGACGGCATCAAGAAATATTATTTGCTGGACAGAGAGTCGGCGGATTACGCGCGCATGCGCCGGGAGGGCTATCGCCCGCTGGTGCGCGGCAGCATCCGGCACCGGCTGATTTTCCTGAACGCCAACATGGTGATCGCCTCCAACTCGACGGTCTTTGCGTTCAACGACTACACGTTCCGCCGCACGCTTCCGTTCCGCGGCGACGTGCATTTTGACGTGGCCTGCGTGCAGCACGGCATGTCCATCCAGAAAATTGCGCTGGCGCAGCAGCGTCTGCGCGACAACACCAAGCTGTACTTCTGCGCGTCCAAGTACGAGATCGAAAACCTCTCCAAGCCGGTTTACGATTACGCGGGCTACGACGCGCTCAAGCTGACCGGCGTGCCCCGCTACGACGGCCTGGAAAACCGGGCGCAGAAGATCATTCTGCTCTCGCCGACGTGGCGCATGAATTCCGCGCTGCCGGTGTTTAAAAATGAGGGCGTGGCCCGCGACTACAACCCCAACTTCCGTGAGACCAGTTATTATAAGGTATACAACGGCCTCATCAACGACCCGCGGCTACTGGCCGCGGCCGAACAGTACGGCTACCGCATCCAGTACGTGCTGCACCCGATCGTCAGCCCGCAATATGAGGACTTCACGAAAAACGACCGCGTCGAGATTATCTCCGCGATCGGCGACATGAGCTACGAAAAGCTGTTCTGCGAGGCGGCTCTGATGGTGACTGACTTCTCCGGCGTGCAGTTTGACTTCGCCTACATGCGCAAGCCGGTGGTCTACCTGCACCACAACGACATCCCGCAGCATTACGAGGAAGGCACGTTCCACTACAAGACCATGGGCTTCGGCGAAATCTGCCACACCAACGACGAGCTGATCGACGTCCTGTGCGAATACATGAAGCGCGACTGCGCGATGCCGCAGAAATACCGCGAGCGCGCGGACGACTTCTTTGCCTTTTCCGACCACAAGAACCGCGAGCGCATCTACCCGATTATGCTCGAGCACGAGCGGAACCGGGATGCTGTTTGAACATCTGTTATATTATAACGCACAACGCCCGCAGGACGTGCATTGCAAAATGTCCTGCGGGTGTTTGCTGGTCTTTACCAGTACAGCGTAATCACCCAGAAATCCTCATCCGTATGGTAGCGGTAGTTCCAGCTCGTGACGCCGTTCTTCTCCATCAGGTAGCTGCCCGGGTCGCGCAGCATATCTCCCGTAAACAGTTCATACACCGCGGCATCGTACGCCTCCCGGCTGCCGAATTTCATGACCAGGCTGGCATCGCCCGCCCACACGGAATTCATCAGCACGTTGTAGATCGTGTCGTAATCAAATGTCTCATAATACAATCCGTTGCGTTTGTAATAATTGTAAATATCCGAGGTGCAGGACGGCAGGATGGAGGGGTCGTCCGGCACGTGCGTGCGGAACAGGTCTTCCTCCGTACAGCACAGATAATTGTAATTGATCGCCATGTCATCCCCGCCCTGATTGAGGAAGACCGGATCGCCCCAGGTCACGTCTACATAATAATATGCGCCGTCAATCCGCACCAGGTTCCAGCCGTGGTCGCCGCCGCCCTGAATCTTCCCCGTAATATACGTGCAGAACAGCCCCATGCGGTTCAGAATATACTGGAACGCCTTGGAATAGCCGGCGCAGACGGAAGCGTGGTTCAGCAGCGCGCTCTGGATGTTCTGCGAGTCCGCGGCGTCCGAGCGGTATTCCACGGTATCGATCATGTATTCATATACAAATTTGATTTTCTCGTAATCCGACGCGCCCTCCGGAATCCGGCTGATGCAGCCGTCGGCCGCCGCCTCGAGCGCGGCGCGCATGGAGCCGCGTTCTTCCGGCGGCACGGTCACCTCAAGATCATATGTGATCACCCGTTTGCTCACGCCGGATTCCTCGATCTGGGCCCTGGTGCCGATCCAGAAAATCTCCGGGTGATCCGCCAGCATCGCATAGTAAACCTTCCAGAAATTATCCACTCCGACCTGCGACAGGAAATCCCCGGAGTCCTCGCCGCTCATGACGTGGACGTAAATTTCCCGGTAGGCCTCGTGCAGCTCCTCCGGCAGGTGATCGTAATAATATTCCTCCGCCGAGGACGCGATGCCGCCCTCGACAGCGACGGTCTGCCAGTGCTCCTCCCCGGCGTCCGACCACTCGTAGCGCACCCGCTCCACAATGCTCAGCCCGCCGAGATACGGTGCGGCCGCCGTCAGACCTACCAAAAGCGCGCACAAAACCAGGCTTCGCCGCAGGATCGTGCGCAGCAGTCCCCGCCTTTTTCTTCTGTCATGTCTCCGTGCTCTGTCGTCTTGCATATGGTTCCTCTCCGGTCTGCTGATTCATAAGGATTTTTATTGATACCGCGGCTATTCCCGCTCCCACCGGTCGCAGAGGTCGTTGACCTCCCGCGCAAACTTCTCCAGGTCGCGGTTCGCCCCGCCTTCGTTGCGGCGGATTACGCCGATCAGCCTCTGTCCGGCCGCCAGCAGTCTCGCGAACGTCTTCGTCACCTTCGCGGAAACCTTCACGCCCGCTTCCTTCTTGATGCGCACCGGCGGCGCCTCCACGACAAACTGGCCCGATGCCAGGTCAAAGACCGTGCCGGAATACGGCGCGCAGGCGTCCAGGCCCAGCTCGTCCTGCAGGCGGCCGGCAAAAACATCACATACGGTATCTTCGCCGTGCACCACAAAAACCTTTTTCGGCCGCTCGCCGATCGAAGAAATCCAGTGCATCAAACCCTCATTGTCCGCATGTCCGCTGATGCCGGGCAGCCGGCAGATCTCCGCCTCCACGTCGATTTCCTCGCCGAACAGCTTCACGCTGCTCACGCCGTCCAGCAGCGCCCGTCCCAGCGTCCCCACCGCCTGATAGCCGACGAACAGAATCGTCGATTCCGGCCGCCAGAGGTTGTGCTTGAGGTGATGCTTGATGCGCCCGGCATCGCACATGCCGCTCGCCGAGAGGATTACCTTCGGCCTCATATCCTCATTGATCGCCCTGGAATCGTCGCTGGTGATCGAGGTTTTCAGCCCGGTAAAACCGATCGGGTTCACGCCGCGGTGCAGAAGCTCCAGCGCCTCGTCGTCGAAATCGCTCCACATATGTTCGCGGAAAATGCCGGTCGCCTCGTTCGCCAGCGGGCTGTCGACCCAGACCTCAAAATCGTCATGGTTCTTCACCAGATGGTCCTGCTTGATCTGGCGGATAAAATACAGCATCTCCTGCGTGCGCCCCACCGCAAACGACGGCACCACCACGTTGCCGCCGCGGTCAAACGTCCGCTGAATCACCTCGGCCAGCGCCGTCACGTAATCCGGCGGCGCATCGTGGCTGCGGTCGCCGTAGGTCGATTCCATCACCACATAGTCCGCCCCGGTCGGATACTGCGGGTCGCGGATCAGCGGCTGGTTGAGATTGCCGATATCGCCGGAAAACACGATCTTCTTCTCCGTCTCCTTCTCGCGCACCCACACCTCGATCGAGGACGAGCCCAGCAGATGCCCGGCGTCGATAAAGCGGATGCGAATCCCGTCCGCGATGATGATCTCCCGGCTGTACTCGCAGCGCACAAAGCACGACAGGACGCCGAGCGCGTCGTCCATGTCGTACAGCGGCTCTACCGGAACACGGCCCGCCCGTTTGCCCTTGCGGTTCTTCCACTCCGCCTCAAACATCTGAATGTGCGCGCTGTCACGGAGCATGATCTCGCACAGATCCGCCGTGGCCGTCGTCGAGAACACCTGCCCGTGAAATCCGTTCTTGTACAGCAGCGGCAGCTTCCCCGAGTGGTCCATATGCGCGTGCGTCAGCAGCACCATTTCGATATCCGACGGCTTAACCGGAATTTCCGCATTTTCATACAAATCCGGTCCCTGCTCCATCCCGCAGTCGATCAGAATGTTTTTCCCGCATGCCTCCAGCAAAAAGCAGCTGCCGGTCACCTCATGCGTGGCCCCCAAAAAAGTCAGTTTCATCCGTTGCACCCCTTTCTGTCCTTTTTACGTAAATTGTTCCCCCGTTTTCCATATCATCTGCAATCATTATACCGCAAAACGCCGGCAAAGTCAGCAAAATCAGAATATTATTAAAACAGAATAAAAAGACCCGCCGCAAAACAGGATCGTCTGAATTTCACGAGCTGTTTCACGGCAGGCCATGATGTTACATATTAAATTCTGTGTTCTCGTTGCTACGTGTTGTTTTTACGCATTGCTGCTGTGCGTTTGCGCCCTCGCTGCTGCACGTTGTTTTATGCGCTGTTTTTACGTGCTGCTGTGCGTTTGCATTGTTATACGCTTCTGTTATTTTGCGTTTTCGTTACTCCGCGCTTTTTCTGTTATGCGTCGTTTTTACGCATTGCTGCTGTGCGTTTTATCGTTATGCTGTTCTGCACTTTTTACTTCGCGCTTTCGCTGCTATGCGTTTTCATTGCTGTCACTCTGCGTTTTCGTCTCTCAGGACGGTCTTGCTGAGCCAGAAAAGAATATTTTCGATATCCTCCGTTCCCTCAGGATAGGAAACCTCGGCGGTTCCATAGGAATTTTCTCCCGCTATCATAACCAGCGTATAATCCGTCTCATCCTCGGTGTAGCTGACGATCATGTCTCCGTATTCATCCTCCTCATATGCTCCGCCCTCCGGCAGATCCTTCTGCGCGCCGGGTCTCTGGCAATACTCCTCCAGATCCTCCGGCATCACCGTGCCGGTTTCGTCGTATACTTCCTGCGTAAAGTGGTTGAGCGTAATACTCAGATCATCCCTGGTAAACGTGACATAGTTCAGTTTAAACGGCTCTTCCCAGGTGCCTGTTTCCATCTCAAAGCCCTCCGGCAGCCAAAAAGTGCCCACACCCTCCGCCTGATACTCCTGAAGTTTTTCCCCTGCTTTGTCGGTCTGCTCTTCGTTGGCCTGTCCTGCTGCTTCTGTCTGCCCTTCGTCAGCCTGTCCTGCTTCGGCCTGCTTGGCTGCTTTCGTCTGTTCTTCGTCAGCCTTTCCTTCTTCGGAGACGGCTTCCGTCTCAGATGCGGGCCCGGCCTCCGACGCGCTCCCTGCGCAGAACGAAAGCGAACTCAGACACAATGCCGCCGCAAAAGCCAGCGCGATTTTTCGTTTCATACCGGTTTCCTCCTTGAAAAAAATTAAATTTTCTTCATTATAACCGATACCCGTTCCCTTTTGGTGTGCAGTTTTGCACAAATGTCTCATCCTGCATATTTCAGCAGGCCGGAGCAGCAGATTCCCTGCCCGTCCCGCAAAATCACAGGTCTCCGGCTCCACCCGTCCCTGCTGATTTCCGCAATCGTCCTGTCGTCCAGCTCCTCGCCCAGGCCGATATAATAACGCCGGTATCCGTCCGGCGGCAGCGGCCGCATGCGCACGTCATTCCCGCCGGCTATTCCGACAAACCGGACGCCGCCGGTCTCGTCATAGGCCGCGCGCACCCACTGCTCCTGCGCCTCCGTGTCCTCATCCCCGGTCAGCAGCAGTGTGCCGGTCACATAGGAATAATGATCCCAATACCTGCATACGTCGTAATCCTGATACAGGACACAGCCCAGCGCGCATCCATACCCGTCCGGTTCCGCCTCCCTGCAGCACCGGCTTTCCGGGTCCAGCGCCTTTACATTCATCACGCAGTCTGAAAATGTGCTCTGTTTCTCCTTTGGAGACAGTCCGTGCAGCAGCTCCAGAGACCCTGCCGTGTCCGCCCGGATCAGAAAATTCCAGCCCGCTCCCGTAATCCGGCAGATTTCCCTGCACGTCAGCTTCCGCACCTCGCGTATCTTCCACTTCGCTTTGATTTTGCCCGCATCCGCAGGCAGCAGCAAAGTGCCGATTTCCCTTTTCCGCAGAAGCTCCTGCAAAACGGTTTTCACGTGTGCGTCCGCGCTCCCCAGAATCACCAGATCCAGTCCCCGCGGACACAAAAAAAGCGCGTGACCGGCCCTCCCTGACCCGGCATAGCGCTTCATCCCCCGCAAATACAGAAACGTATACTGTTCTTCCGTCCGCGTATCCTTCAATTCTCCAAAATGCACAAAGCATCCCTCAGTTTCACCATACAGAAACCGAAAGTATTTCATTTCCATGACGTTCTCCCCTTACCCTTGTTACTGGTATGACGTCCCGGATAACGGAGCCGGCCGAAAAACCGGCAGGCGATCTGGTGCGGTTATCTGCGGCGCGTCATACAAATTCCTGTCTCCGAAAGCATCTGCGGCAAAGTCCCCTCGGCTTTGCCGCAGGTTTTTCCGGAAAATTTCTGTTGCTTTTATTGTACGCAGCTGCCATTCATTGCGCATGGCTGGTTGCACTCTGTCCGTCATTGCTGGTCGTTGTCTGTTACTGCCGTTTGCAAAAGCGCTGCCCTCCCGTCTGAATTTTTCACTGCGGCAGCCCGTCCGCAAAGCCCGTATCTTCCCAAATGCCCGGCCCGGCAGGGAAGTCTCCAGCTGCAAAAGGCAGTCACTCACTGCAGATGCGCGCCCCTCCTTTCTCTCCAGATTTACATTGACTATAACGTTCAGGAAGGAAAAATGTCACGCGCAAATAAAAAAAGAATAAAAAAATCAATTTTCGCAGCCTTCTTGACTTTTTGGCAATTGCGTTTAAACTGTAACTAACAAATCTTTGGCATCTGGAGGACGCTATGAAACGAATCATCCTTACCGGCGGCGGCACCGCAGGGCACGTCACCCCGAATATCGCGCTGCTTCCGCGCCTGCGGGAACTCGATTATGATATTCAGTACATCGGTTCCTATGACGGAATCGAACGAAAGCTGATCGAGGAGCTTGGCATTCCTTATCACGGAATCGCATCGGGAAAACTGCGCCGATATTTTGATCTGAAAAATTTCTCCGACCCGTTCCGGGTCGCAAAGGGCTTCGTGCAGGCCAAAAAGCTCCTGAAAGAATTAAAACCGGATATTATTTTTTCCAAGGGCGGTTTCGTGACCGTCCCGGTCGTGCAGGCGGCCAAAACGCTGCACATTCCGGTCATCATTCACGAATCGGACATGACGCCGGGGCTGGCCAACCGGCTGGCAATCCCGGCCGCTTCCAGGGTGTGCTGCAATTTCCCGGAAACCATTTCCCATCTCCCGGAGGGCAAGGCCGTCGTCACCGGTTCGCCCATCCGCGAAGAGCTGCGTTCCGGCAACCGACTGGCCGCCCTGGATTTCTGCGGTTTTACGGCCGGCAGGCCGGTGCTGCTCATCATCGGCGGAAGCCTCGGTTCGGTGACGGTCAACCAGGCCATCCGCGGAATTCTGCCGGCGCTTTTGAAAACCTTTCAGGTGATTCACCTGTGCGGTAAGGGCAATCTTGATGAATCCTTAAACGGCACTCCCGGCTACGTTCAGTATGAGTATATTAAAAATGAACTGGCGGATCTGTTCGCACTCGCCGATATCGTCGTATCCAGGGCGGGCGCAAACGCCATTTGCGAGCTGCTCGAGCTGCGCAAGCCGAATTTGCTGATCCCGCTCTCTGCGGCGGCCAGCCGCGGCGACCAGATTCTCAATGCTTCTTCTTTTGAAAAACAGGGATTCAGCGCAGTGCTGAAGGAAGAGGAGCTGACGCCGGAGCGTCTTTTATCTGAAATCACGAAATTGTACGAAAATCGCCATACTTACATCCAGGCGATGGAAAAAAGCAGTGCGAGCAACGCGGTCGACACCATCATCTCTCTGATTGAGGATATCGCCGGCGGGCGCTTATGACCATGCGACAGGAACGCCCCTTGCTCTCCCTAAGCAAGCCCGTTTTTTATGCAAAAAAGAGCAAGGGCTGTTCCTCTCAGTCCGTATCAGCTGGTCCGTCTGTATTCGTCGCCGAATTTTTCTTTGATGAATCTTCTCGCGCGATACATCCTTGCGCGCAGCACCCGTTCGGGAATGTGCAGCTTCTTCGCCGCCTCCGTATAGGAAAGCCCGTAAACGCAGCTCAACATCAAAATTTCAAACCAGAGCCAGTTGACCGCCCGCACTTCCCTGAGAATCCTGCCGATCAGCTCCCGCTGGTACAGCAGTTCCTCATGCATTTCCATGCTTTCTTCCGTCAGGTCGCTGCCGGCCTCCGCAATAGAGAGGTCTGTAAAAACTTCTCCTCTCGTCTTTTTCTTCCGGAGATAATCAACCACCGCATTCTGTGTGCAGCGCATCAGCCACGCCTTTACATAGTCCGGCGGAATGCGCTCCATATTGGCGTAAAGCGTCATAAATACCTGCTGGCAGATTTCCTGCGACACATGGTAATCTCCCGTCCTGTCCAATGCAATCTTTATCACCAGGTTCTTATATTTCTGAAAGTATTCTTTGAACCTTTCGTTTTTCATGACCTATCAAATCCTTTTCATTTGTATAAATATGTTCACGATCTGAACAATCCCAGAATTTCTTCTTTGTCCGCGTCCTTCAGCTCTCCCGGTTTCCAGTTCAGATTCACCGTGTCGCCTTTGTAACGCGGAATCAGGTGCACATGAAAATGAAACACCGTCTGTCCCGCTGCCTCGCCGTTGTTCTGGACAACATTGATGCCGTCCGCATGCAGTCCCTCCTGCAGCTTCCGGGCCGTCTTTTTCGCCAGAATCATCGCCTTTGCAGCCAGTTCATCCGGCAGGTCAAACAGATTCGCCGCATGGGATTTGGGAAGAATCAGCGCATGACCTTTGGATGCCGGGCCAAGATCCAGAATCACACGGAAATCCTCATCCTCATACAGAGTCGCAGACGGAATCTCACCGTTTGCAATTTTACAGAAAATACAGTTGTCTTCCAAATTTTTCGCCTTCTTTCTTTTTTTTGCAGCCAACGTACCATTTCTATATTAAAAATATCGTCGGGAAATGTCAACAAATTATCGTTGAATTTTTACAAATTAGATGTTACACTTTGTAACGTCCACAGCAATCAGGGAAACGGTGGATACTATATCTGGAGAAATTACTGCTATGAGCGAATTGCCTGCTACATCTTGTACATCAACAATCATTTGCCCCAGCGAAACCGAAAATCAGTATGCAGCATTGATTTCTGAATTTTCTCATGAAATACGTAATTCTCTGACTCTTGTCAACAGTTCGCTGCAGCTGCTG
Source organism: uncultured Lachnospiraceae bacterium (assembly GCA_947630595.1). Lineage (GTDB taxonomy): Bacteria > Bacillota > Clostridia > Lachnospirales > Lachnospiraceae > Choladousia. The sequence goes on from CANRIG010000013.1 coordinate 32,005, forward strand.
GAAAAGGAATGTCCGGCAGTGCTGCAGTCGGATCTCTGGCCGCAGATCAGTCAGGATATGGCGGACACCTTTCAGCTGCTCCGAAAAATGTCCGTCCGCAAAAGCACCCGTGTTCTGTGCAAACATACCGTGCCCATGATGGGCTTTCTGCAGAAAACCGCCGCCTCCGCCGCTCCTGCGCTGGAGGAACGCGGAATTCATTTTTCATCGGAATTTGACGACAGCGTCGCCCGGCTCTCCTGCAGCCTGGACGAGTGCAGCATAAAGGAAGTGCTCGTCAACCTGCTTTTCAACGCGGCCGACGCGGTATCGGAAACTCCGGGAACCCGCCGCGTCACATTGTCCGCGGGAGCAAACGGCGATTTTCTGTGCATTCACATCACAGACAACGGCCCCGGCATCCCGCAGGAATACATGGATACGCTCTTTGATCCTTTTGTCACGCACAAGAAAAGCGGCACCGGGCTCGGCCTTTATGTCGTCAGGACCGTCGTCGCTCAGCACGGCGGCAGTATCTCCGTGCAGACCAATCCCTGTCCGCCCGGGACCTTTACCGATTTCTGCATTCGGCTGCCTATAGTAAAGGCGTAGCCTGTTTGCGCTCTGCGTTTTTCAGCGCTTTGCGCCTGTTTATGCTTTCCTTTGTCCTATGCTTTTTGGCGCACGCCCCTGCAGCAAAGTACCGCCAGCAAAAAACCGGCCGCCAGGCCTCCGACATGCGCGCTGTTCGCAACCCCGGTGGTGGTAAAGCCCTCCGCCACCGACAGGGCTGCCATCAGCAGGAGACGCTGCCTGGAATACCCCTCCAGCTTGCCGCCGTTTCGCAGCATAATCCAGATCAGAGCGCCGATCACCGCAAAAATAGCGCCGGACGCTCCCGCGGAGACCGCATAATCTTTCGTGATCGTATCCACCCAGACCGTGGCCAGATTTCCCAGAATGCCTCCGCCGAAATAGATCAGGAGGTACCGAAACTTTCCGACTGTTTTCTCGAGAACATCTCCCATGAAAATCAGCAGAATCATATTGTAAACCAGATGCTCCGGGCCGAAATGCAGAAACATGCTGGTCACCAGGCGATAATATTCATGCGCCCCCAGAATCAGCGGCGTATACGCCGCCCCGTGGGCCGCCATAAAATATACGTCTCTTGTGCTGCCCAGCACGCTGAACAGAATCAGCACGATGCTGTTGATCAGTACGATCAGGAGATTGACCGGCTGTCTGGAACGGATGAAATTGACTGCTTCCCGCATAGGTTTGCCTTTCTACTAATCCACTAATCTTCGCCGTGCTGACCCCGGGCGACCTCCGGTTCCCCAGGGTCGCGGGCTTTCGTCCTATAGAAACCCATTCCCGTGAAATCGCCTGCGAGCAGGCGTTTCCCGGTTCCGTGTTTCTGCACGGCTCATTGCTTTCCCGAACAGTATACCACGATCGTGGTTGCATTTCCACCGCATTTACGTTATGATGGTGTACATGCGGCGAACCATGGCGCGATACCGCAGCGTCATGTCATTCGTTTCGGCAAAGAATAAGCGGAAAGAGGATTCCCATGAACGATACTGCCTATATTAAACTGATTGAAGAAATTTCCCTGAATGCATGGCCGTCCCACAAAATGGAGCTGTACGACGGATGGCTCATTCGGTTTTCGCATAATTATACACACCGCACCAACAGCGTGACACAGGTGGGGGCCTCATTGATTCCGGTGGAGGAAAAAATCTCTTACTGTGAAAAAATCTATGAGAATTATCACACTCCTTCTATCTTCAAGATCAGTCCGCTGATCGATCCGTCTTTTGACCGGCTTCTCGCGGACAAAGGCTACGAGGTGCAGCATACCACGGAAGTGATGACCATGGATTTCCGGCAGTTCCGCCCGTGGCCTGCGGTGTCCGCCGAATATGAGTATTACGGAAGGAACTCCGGCCTGCCTTCGTTCGTCGTCTACCCGGGCAATATCATTGTCCAGCTCCGGGACCGGATCACGGACGAATGGATTCACGCCCTATTCCGGCTCAACGGCACCACCAACCCGACCCTGCACCGCATCGTCCCGTCCATGTTCAAGGCAATTCCAAAAGAGACGATCGTCGCAAGCGTCGAGATCGACGGGCGCATGGTCGCCTCCGGGCTGGGAATCATGGACCGCGGGCACGTCGGGCTGTATGCCGTATACGTAGACGCAAGCTGCCGCCACAAAAATTTTGCAAAGTCCATCTGCAGCACGATTCTGACGGAAGCGCAGAAAAAGGGAGCGACGCAGGCATATCTGCAGGTGGTAAAAGACAATGTCTACGCCAAACGGCTGTATCAGTCGCTCGGTTTTCAGGATTTTTATACCTACTGGTTCCGCGTAAAGGATTAAATCGAATGTTTCCAGACCGCGCGGTACTCCATATCCGCAAAGGCAATCAGGTCATTGGCTGCAAAGGCACAGCGCTCCTGCGGCTTCAGCCGCTCGCCGTTTACAAACGTTCCGTTTTTGCTGTTCAGATCCTTTACATAATACGCCTGCTCCTGACAGCAGAGCTGCGCATGCACGCGGCTGACCGCAGGGGAATCCAGAATCACATCGGATTCCCCCTTTAGTTTTCCTATATACAGCGTTTCCCGGTCAAGCCGGATCTCCGGCATCCTTTCGCTGTCCTCCTCCCGCGCGCAGACCAGATGCAGCCGCCTGCGCATCATTCCCGGCGCCAGGCACTGTGTTTCCCCAATCTGTGTCTCCGGTTCCGGCGTTTCATACATTTCTTCCCGGAGCAGCTGATACATTTCGTCCTCATTCTCCTCAAACCACTGCTCCTGCTGCCGTTTTTCCCTCCTGTCCCGCCACGCTTTGTTGATCAGCGCCTCCACGGAAATCACCAGGAAAAACACGCCTCCGGCTCCCGTAAAGTCGAGAAATCCGAAATAATATACCGCTTCCAGCGCGGCCAGCAAAAACAGGCCCGACAGCAGAACCGCCGGGTGAATCATCTGAAACAGCCGGGACGGCACATCTTTCTTTTTCCTTTCTTTCCCGGAACGCGTCCCGGCATCTGTTTTCGCACCGCTGTGCCGTTTTCGCTCCTTATGAATGACCTCGTATTCTTCTTCATACGTGTCCGCTGCCTGCTGCCGGAGTACTTCCGGCGTCTCCGAATACGCTTCCAGGGATTCTTTCCGCTCCTCCGGCGTCTGCCGGTCTGAACCGAACCGGAAGTCCGGCTGCGGCAATTCCTGCTTAGTCTCAGCGCTTTCCAGAATTTCTTTCAAAGCCTTTCGCAGACTGAAATTTTCCTCGATCGCCTGCCGGTAAAACTGATAACCCAGCTCCACCGCCTGCGGATCACCGTGATCCAGTTTTTTCAGGATAAATTCCGCCAGCTCCGTGACCGGAGTCTCTCCCTCCGAGGCCGGAAAATAGCAGAGAAATACCTTCTGCCGGTCCGGAGTCAGATAAATATACTGCGGCGCAAACAGCAGCCGGGCCGGGTTCAGCAGATATTTTCGCAGAAGCTCCAGCGTGTCGCGGATATGAGACAGCAGGGAAAAAATGTCCCGGCCGTTCAGCGTCCGCTTCTCGTATATGCTATCCAGCGCCTGCTTCGATGTGATCTCATATTGAAAATACAAAATCCCGTTTTTTCCCGACATCCCAAACGGCAGCAAACCCGGAATCTCATTCTGCATCGCCATGCGGATATCGTAGCCTTCCTCGTCCGCGGTATCCGGCGCCTCCAGAATCAAATAATTGTGCTGTAAATCTCTCTTATATTCCGCCTTCAATGTTCCCCTCCGGCGAGCAGCGCCCCGACCCCTCTTATTTTCCGTATTATATCCGCAGCATCCGTCATCCCGCAGCTCCAGGACACATCGATGCCCAGTCTGCCGCCGGACAGATATTTCACCGCAAAGCCCGGAACCGGATAACCGGCCCGCCAGGACGCGGTCGTTTTCCCGGGGCCCGTCTCCGCGCCTCCGGTTATCCCGCGGCTGCCCAGAAAACGGCCCTTTTTCAGTCGCTTTGCCACTTCGCCGGCCGCTTTCTTCCGCTCGGCCTCCGTCGCAAAATTGGAGCCTGCGGCAGCGGCTTCACACGCCGCTCCCTGAAAGACCGCCCGGTCGTGAAGATAAAACATCCCGATCAGCATCGACGCCAGCACCAGAAACGTGATCGAGACGACGGCAGCCGCTTCCACCGTATAGCTTCCTTTTAATGCATACCGATTCATAAATTTATTTTTTCCTCCATCACATAAGCTAAAATATCAGCCGTTATCCGCCGGCGGCCAGCAGTACCAGTCCCAGAAGCAAAAACGGGACAAAGGGAATCTCCTTTTTCCGATCCACTCGCCGCAGCACGAAACATGCCAGTGAAAACAGCCCGGCCAGCAGAAACGCCCAGAACGCAAGCTGCACGCACGGCCAGAACCCCAGCGATACCCCGCACGCCAGGATCAGGGCGCTGTCCCCGTAACCCAGCCCCTGGCGCGTGGCCCAGGAAAGCAGGAGGCAGAAAGCGCCCGGCAGCAGGCCCGCTGCCGCCTGCACAGGCTGCTCTGTGCCGGACGCCAGATGTCCGGCGACTGCCAGCAGGGCATATGCCGCGATAACACGCTTATCTACCGTGCGGCGCCTCAGATCGGTCACAGAGCAGATTCCCAGCGCCGCCCCGGTCAGCAGATATTGATACAAAGCGTTATCTCCTTCCGCATTTTGCGCACGCCCTCATGCTGCCCAGTTCCTCTCTGGACGCCCGCCGGACCGTGCGCTTGAGCCCGCTGCAGGAAAGGGAATTGTGATACCGGTTGCCCTCTTTCGTGATATAAACCCTGCCGTCCGCGGATATGCCGCCGCACCGTTCGCAGGCGTGATAAATTTCGCCGTGCCGGTTGCGGAGCGAGGGAAGCTCCGATGCCTCGGCCCCTTTCACAGACAGCTTCAGATGCGTACAGTCAGGATCCTCGTGATATACGCTTCCGGTCTCCGTCACATAGACAAATTCCTCCGCCGCTTCGCCGTCCTGCTCTCCGCTTCCCGATTCCGTTCTTCTGCCGGTCCAGGCCCGCACCCGCGCCCGCTGAATGAAAAAATGCCAGGGCAGCTTCACGATGCCAAGCGGCGACCGAATCTGATACGTCATCACCAGATCAATCGTCTCCTCCTTCTGCAGAAACGAAGACAGCAGCATGTTGACATTTTTCACGGAAGAGACATCGCCCGCCTGCGACAGCGCCCGCCTCTGCGCGTACGCCGCAGAAAGCGCCGCGGCGGCAAGCTCCGGCGCGTCCTTAAGGTCGCCTCCATACCTCGACACATATGCGGCCGCCGCCAGCTTTTTCCCGGTGTCGGCCATGGAAGCGCCGAACTTTGCTGCCGTTCCCATCACGTTTCCGTACTGCATGGTGGCAATCATAACGCACAGAAAAACCGGCAGTACCATCGCCGCCTCCACGGTGAGGGCGGCGCGGAGCGGGGCAAAAAGGAATGTTCTCATATCCCTTTTGGGTTGAATCATTCGGGGAGAGAATTTTACCTTTTCTTTGCTGTTCCAGTGTAACGCAACAAATTGTTTTTTCTTAAAAAACAACGATGGACCAAAATGCAAGAAGCACTCAGAATATAAGAACACTCCTGTTCACCCCGCCCTTTCAAAAATGTATAATGTTTCAAGATGTATGATACTTTCCGGGGACCGCCCTGAACCCATGCCCGTGAGATGCGAAAAGCCCCTCTTAACCGTCCCGGACAGTCTCCCGGATGTCCGGCCGTCAGTATGCGATGCTTCCCTCCTGCCTGATCGTAATCCCGCGCGCGCGCAGCCCCGTCACCGCCGCGGGCAGCCGCAGAAACACCGGCCTGCACCGCCAGCTGGTGCTGCTTTTGAGCGCCACAATGCAGTTTTCCGCCTTGAAGCCGCTGCAGTCTTCCGCACTCTGCAGCTCCGCCTGAATCAGATCCAGCGCCCGCATTTTCTGCGCGGACAACGATTCAAGATTCAGAAGAATCCGCAGGTAATCCCGATACGCCAGCCCAGTACCCTTATCCGTAGCGCCCTCTCTCAGGATTTCCGTAATCCGGCCCAGATTTTCCAGGGACAAAGACCATGACGCAGCGTCCTTTTGCAGCGGGATCTTCCCACCGTCCAGCAGGATGCGCACGTCGACCAGGCTTTCCCCGTAGGCCCAGGCCAGCATCAGCGCATGACGGGTCGCGGCGGTCAGCGCCGGTATGCCCAGAAATCCGGTGAGCGTCACCGCAAGGCTCTGCGTCTGAGACTGAATCTGCCCGTTCTGCAGGCAGTACAGGTAATTCATCCCCTCGCGGAGCAGAAGCAGGCGGCCGACCACATGCTTCAGATTTTTCTCATCAGAATCCTTTCCGCCCAGCAGGTATTCCAGCTGATAATCCAGCGTTTTTTTCGGCGTATCGTCTCCATAGAAAGGAAAATGCATCAGCAGATACTCCCGGAACAAAGCGTCCGCCGCCATGCCCCGATGTTTCCGCTCCGTGTCAAGCGTTCCTTCCTTCAAACGATTTTTCGATGGAAAACTGCCGGTCTTTACCTGTTTGCCGGAAATATCCCTGTCCCAGGTCACAATCGACAGGATGCTCTTTTTTCGAAGCTTTGCAATCTCCTGCAGCGGATTGTGCGCCGGCTCTCCCGGCCCGGTATACGGCTGCGAATTCGTCCCGTCTCCGGCGGGCAACTGCGAAGCTGTCCCATTTCCGGCGGGCGGCTGTGGAGCTGTCCCGTTCCCGGCAGGCGGCTGTGAAGCTGTCCCGTCTCCGGCAAAAGGCTGCGAATTTGTCCCGCTTCCGGCGGAGGACTGTGAAGCTGCCTCCGCAGCGGCTTCCGACTCCATGATCTGCAGTTTCTTCTGCCGCTCCGCCTCCAGACCGGAAAGCTGCCGGTCATTTTCCGCCTGCTGCTGTTCGTACTCTTTCTGCCAGCCCTTTACCCGCTCGGCATCCTTTCGGTACTCCAGCAGACGGCCGGCCGCAATCGCCGCCATATTCGTTTTCATGTAAGACACCGCCTGCTGATAAAACGGCTCGCCTTTCCCGTCCGTGAGAAGCGCATATTCCGACACCTCGCTGTCCGTCAGTTCCAGATTCCAGGGATCAAAACAACCGAACGGAACGGTATCCCTGCGCGGATCCGCGTTGCAGGAAGCGTAATCCCGCAGGCGGCTGTTTACCTTTTCAATCTGGAAGGAACCGTTTCCGTACGTACCGTCCAGAGAAAAAATATTGTACTGCTCCAGCAGCTCCGGTTCAAATTCCCCCAGCAGGGAAAAATTCCCCATGCCCATGATATTTGCGGCCTGCGCCCTCGCTCCCTGAACTCTGGCGGATTCCACCGCCGTGCAGATCAGGGAGAGGAATAATATGCAGGTCAGACTGAGAAAGACGGTGATCGAACCTTTTTGTTTCTGTCTGTCCATGTTCCCTCCTGCGGCGTCTGCCGCGCCCTGAATCCCGTGTCAGATGCCGTTGCTCTGGCTGACGATCCTGCCGAAAATGCTGGTTACCAGCCCGGTCAGCTGTGTTTTGAAGATCAGCACAAGGCCGATCAGCACGACAAGAATCAGGATAATCTCAACAACTCCCACTCCGCTCTCATCCTTCATCAAAAATTTCAGACGATTCATATGTTCCTCCTTTTCCAGCTTTTTCAAATTCATTTGACAGAAAAACGACAGGAAAGCCGCTGGCCTTAAAAGGACAGAAAGGCCGGCGCCATCAAAATGACAAGCACAACACCCAGCATCAGAACCATCGGCAGCAGCAGCTTTGTGCCTGCCTGCTCCCCGATTTTGCGGGCATGATGCTTTCTGTCGTTCAGGGACGATTCCGCCTCCGTCTCCAGAAGCGCGGTCAGGCCCTTTGCCCCTTTTTTCAGGTTCTGCGATAAAACTGAGCCGAGCCGGATATATTCCGGCAGCTGGCATCGTCTCCCGAACCTCTCATACGCCTGTGCCTCCGGTATGCCGCTCTCCATCTCGCGGCAGGCAGTCACCGCTTCCTCGCAGGCATAGCGGATACGGAACCGGCGGTTCTGGCCACAGGTCTGCTTCTCTCTGAGGTATTCCTCCGCGATACGGGAAAACGTGCCGCGAATACTCAGGCCCGCGCCCAGCAGCATCGTCATTTTCCACATCAGATCCGGATATTCCAGCGTCAGCCGGTTTCTGCGCTCCTCCGCCTTTTTATGCACCGCATTGTCCATGTACAGGTATACGCATACGGAAACCAGAAGCGTCATCACAACAAGCACTGGAAACGGATTCTGCGACGGCCTGTTCCAGACCAGCCGCCTGCCGCCGACCGTCTCCGGCAAACGCAGCGTTTCTTTGTGGCTTTCCTGTGCGTCGGCACGCTCCACCTCTTTTCGGAGCGCGTGATAAAACTGCTCCTGTTCCGACAAAAGCGGTGGAAATACCCTTGCGCACACACGGTAGGACGCCTCCGTTTTGCCGCAGGTAAGCGTCGCCTGCAGCTCCACCAGCGTGCCGTTTTCGTCCTCCGGGCTGTTCAGGCTGCCGTCCTCCCGGATTATACCGTAAGGAACCGTAGTCCAGACAACCCGCACGGCGCCGTTTTCCAACTCCTGCGGAAGGCAGAGCGCGCTGCGTACCTCATCCAGAGACTCGTTTTCTCCTAAAATCTGTCCGTCCAGCGCGGACAGGGCACGATCCAGCATCGCCTGTTCTTCCTGTGCGGTGTATGTTCTCGCCCGCACCGTCACCTCCATCCGCCGGAGGGTTTTCCCGTCCTCCTCCTGCACCGTCAGCGCTTCCCTGCGGTCTCCTTCCCCGTAGCCGGGCCGCCTGAGCGTCTGCGTCCGGCTTTCCCCGGAACCGCCCATATACGCGGCCAGCCCCGCCAGCGACAGTATCATTCCGGTGATCAGCACAGCCAGAAAAACCGAAACTTTCTTCACATAATAATTCCTGACCGCCAGCCTGCTGCCGGACGACAGGGCCATCAGCTCCTGCTGCAGCTCCGGTTTTCGCCGTCCCGGCCGGTCCAGTTTCAATACGTCCACAATCCTCTCGCTGACCGCCGCGGCCGCCTTTTTCATTTTTTGTATTTTCACATTCTCTTTAACCCCCTGCTGCGCTCTGTCATATCCGTTCTTTACACTTCCGCATTCCCCTCAGCCTCTTGCTGCGCTTCGCTATATTCACCCTTTATGTTTCCGCATTTCCCTCAGCCTCCCGCTGCGCTTCGCCGTGCCTGCTCTTTATGCTTCCACACTTCATTTAATCTCCCTTGTACTCCACCGTGTCCTGTACTTTACACCTCGATCTGCACGATTTTCCTGCCCCAGAAATAGGCCAAAGCATAGATCAGAAAACAGAGCGTCATTATCGCCGTTCCGGCGGCGTTTCCGTACATCAGGGACATAAATTCCGGGGAGCTCAGACGGATATACGCCAGAATCAGGATCGGCACCATACTCATGATCTTCTGCTCCATCAGTTTTCCGGCCAGGCACGTCTCGATCTCCTGCATCGTCTCCTGTTTCTGCCGGATGCAGGAAACAGTATTGCGGACAATGGCCAGCAGATCGCCGCCGGAGCGCTTTGCGCTCAAAAATACTTCGGCAAAGCTCTGAATATCCTCCGCCGCACAGCGCCGTCCGAAGTCCATAAAAAGCTCCTCCAGATTTCTGCCCACGGAAATCTGCGCCTCCATAAAAGTAAATTCGCGTATCACAACCGCATCCGGCTCATACACCTTCCGCAGCTCCGGCAGCGTCTCAGACAGTGCGTTTTCCGGGGAATACCCGGCCTGCAGAGAAGCCGACATCATCTGTATCCCATCCAGAAACTGCTGCCGGATTACTTTTTCCCTGCGCTTTTGAAGAACGCTCCGCCGTTCCGCAAGGAACGCCGCCGCTCCCGGAAGCAGAAGGAAAAAAGCGATCCACGAGTTAAAAAACAGGAAGCTGACGCAGCCGTCCAGAAAGATGTAAAAAGACAGGTATCGGATCCGCTCCCGTATACAGAACCGATACCCCGTATAGTCCTGACGCACAGAGGCGGCATCCGGAGGAGGCCGGTTTCTATGTCCGGACTGCTGTCCTGACGGCACTGCCAGCGCTTGCTTTCCCGACATTATCGCCGGTCTTTTTATCATTTCCTCTAACTGTCGTTTCGCTGAAATTACCGCTGGCTGTTTTATCTCCGTCTCAGACATCATCGCCGGCCCTTTTAGCATTTCCGCTGACCGCCGTTTCACCAGCATCGCCGCCGGCCGTTTTATCCCCGCCGACCGCCGATTTGGAATATCTCCCGACCTCCCCGCATAAACCACATTCCCTACGCCGGATATCCTGCCCGCCGCAGCTTGAACGTCCTCGACAACTCTCCTTTTCTGCACAGACTGCCTGTAATCCTCCCGCATGTGTCTTCACCCTCCTCCTCAAATTCATAGAGCACCTGCGTCCGGATTTCTCCGGTTCTGTGCTCAAACTCCAGAATCTCCCTGATCTGCAGCACCCTGCGCGTCTTATCGCGCAGACGTCCCAGATGTACGATGATGTCGATGCCCGAGGCGATCTGCCGCCGCACGGCGGGCAGCGGAATCTCCATCCCCATCAGCACCATCGTCTCCAGACGCGAGAGCATGTCCTCCGGGCTGTTGGCGTGGCCGGTGCTGATCGAGCCGTCATGACCCGTATTCATGGCCTGCAGAAGATCGATGGCCTCGCTCCCGCGCACCTCCCCGACAATGATACGGTCCGGCCGCATCCGCAGGCTCGAGCGGATCAGGTCGCGGATGGTGATTTCTTTTTCTCCCTCGGTATTGGCGTTGCGCGCCTCCAGCCGCACCAGGTTCTCAATTCCCTGAAGCTGCAGCTCGGCGTTGTCCTCGATCGTGATAATCCGCTCGTCCCGCGGAATCAGCCCGGACAGCGCGTTCAGAAATGTGGTCTTCCCGGAGCCCGTCCCACCTGAAATAAAGATATTGTAGCCGGCGCGGACCAGACGCTCCAGAAAATCGGCCGCCTCCTGCGATACGCTCTGCCGGCGGATCAGCTGCTCCATCTGAAACGGGCAGTCCGGAAAGCGGCGGATCGTGATCACCGGCCCGTTCAAGGCCACCGGCGGCATCACGATATTGACGCGGGCACCGTTTTCCAGCCGCGCGTCGACGATCGGCGTCGACTCGTTGACGATGCGGTTGCAGCGGCCGACAATCTGCTGCGCGATGTCCTCCAGGCGCTCCCGCGAGGCGAACGACTTTTCCCACCGCTGCAGCTTCCCGCTGCGCTCAAAAAAGATGCCCTCCGTCCCGTTGACCATGATCTCCGTCACCGTATCGTCGTCGATCAGCTCCTGCAGAATATCCAGCCTGCGCACGGAATTAAACAGCTCCCGCCGCAGCCCGCTGCGCTCCGACAGACGGATATAAATCTCAGGCCCGGCCTGCAGAATCAGCTCGTCGATGCTCCGGTAAATCTCCTCGTCGCAGATCTCCCTGCACTCTTCCAGGTGGCCGATCAGCTGCTCCCGCAATACTGCAAATTTCCGCTCGTCCACCGTCATCCCTCCTCCCGCAGCAGACGGCGCACATAGATGCCCATCTCCCCGCAGACCAGCTGCTGAATCAGGTCCGAGCCCCGCTGAAGCACCTGCGCCGGGAGACGCAGCTTCTGCGTCTTTTCCAGCACATCGTCCATCTCCAGCATGTGAATCAGTTTCTCGTACTGGCAGAGCTTGGCCTGGGAAATCATATCCTCCTGCACCGGCATGTAAATCCGGTCGCACAGCCGCAGAATCTGAAACAGCTCGTCCACCTGCTCGCTCAGATCCAGGATCACCGTGTCAAACTCCCCGTAAGAGAGAATCGTCTGCAGAAATCCGATCCATTCGTCTCCCGAGACGTCGCGGATGTCCGCCGGCGAAAGCGCAGGCGGGACGTACTGCAGCTCGTGGAACGTGCGCACGATGGAATTGAAGCGGTAAATCAGTCCGCCCTCCTTCTGACGGGCAAAGTAAATCAAATCCGAGAGGTCAGAGCGGTATCGGATGTCAAACAGCTCCTCAAAACCCGCGAACTCCTCGAAATTCAGGTACAGCGCCTGCCCTGTCTCCGCAAGAATCTCGCCCAGCGTCAACGCAAACGACGTCTTCCGCGCGCGTCCGACCGGGGAATACACGCCGTAAATCCGCGTCCGCCTGGTACACAACGCGGGAACATGCGGAGCCGGATGCAGCTCGGCATAATACTCCAGCACCTCCGAGAGAATCTGGTCGGACGACTGGTACTTATAGACAAACGGATACTCCTCAAGCCCCTGCAAGGGCTCGCCTTCTGAGAGAATAATCGTCCGCGCCACCGGAAGCTCCCGGATTTCGTTGCACATGGCCCGCGTGGAAATCAGCAGAATCTCAATTTCGTGTTCCCGGGCAAACGCCTGCAGGCTCTCCACATTGGTAAAGGCCTGCACCTCAAACGGCGTGCTTTTCTTTTCATTTAAATAGTCGGTAAGACTGCAGGCATACGATTCTTCCAGGTCGCAGACCGCAAAAATACGCTTTCTCAAACAATACCTCCATTCATGCAAAACAGGTTCGATTTGAAATTGCTGCCGAAACGGCTGATGACAGGCAGGTTCTCTTCAGTAGATCAAATAAGAATTGTCTTACGTAACTTGCACTCATTATATCATGTTTTTGTGATTTGTAAATAGCTTTTGTTGTAATATATTATCTTTATGTGATTTTCACAAATTCAAAAGCTGATTTCTGGATGATTTGCCAACATTTCTTCTAAAGACACGTAAATGGACAGCTGAAAAAGGAAAAAGGCATTGCCCGGTATTCGGAGCAGAACGGACGTTTTGAGCCCCTACGCTGAAACCCATTCACGAACTCTTGAATAAATCACATTTTAGTGATATATTCTTAATAGTTTAGGAGGTGCAGACATGGCCGTTAGCTATAAAAAATTATTTCATTTGATGATTGAGAAAAATATTTCAAATACAAGCCTGCAAGAACAGGCAGGTTTTTCTGCTAATATTATAACGAGAATGAAGCGAGGGCAATATATCTCTTTGCAAAGTATCGAGAATATTTGTCATGCTTTGAATTGTCGCGTAGAGGACATTTTAGAATTTACAGAAGAACAATAGGCAGTTCATTGTCAGCACTTATATACTTTTGCTTTGAAAGATAAGTGATGATATTATAGTTCTTAAAGAGGTGTGCCTGTGGAGATATTTAATAATACAACTAAGGTGGTCAAGGACGATCTTGAAAAAACAATACAGCACGGTAGTCATATTTCAATTGCCGCCGCCTGTTTTTCTATATATGCGTACCGGGAGCTTCGCCAGCAGCTCGAAGCCTGCAGTGAATTGCGTTTTATTTTCACCTCCCCTACATTTGTTGCGGAGAAAACTCCGAAAGAACGCAGGGAATTTTATATTCCCCGTCTGCAAAGGGAGAAAAGCCTCTACGGTACTGGATTTGAAGTGCGTCTTCGTAACGAATTGAAACAGAAGGCTGTTGCAAGGGAATGCGCTGAATGGATGCGCCGCAAGGTGCGCTTTAAGTCCAATACGACCCGCGATAGCATGAACAATTTCATGCTTGTTTCAGATGAAGGCGAGACGTATACATATTCACCTATGAACAGCTTTACTACTGTTGACCTTGGCTGCGAACGCGGAAATAACCTTACAAATATGGTGACCCGCTTTGAGAATCCGGCAAGCGCCGAATTTCTCCGTATGTTCGATGCTGTGTGGAATGATGAAGAAAAGCTGAAAGATGTGACCGGGGAAGTTATTGATATGATTTCTGCGGTGTATCAGGAGAACTCCCCGGAACTGATTTATTTTATGACGCTGTATAACATATTCAGCGAGTTCCTGGAGGATATTTCTGAGGATGTTCTGCCGAACGAGGCAACGGGTTTTAAAGACAGCATTATCTGGAACAAATTGTTCCATTTTCAGAAAGATGCCGCTCTTGCAATCATAAACAAGCTGGAGCAGTATAATGGGTGTATTCTTGCAGACAGCGTCGGACTTGGCAAAACATTTACTGCGCTCGCTGTTATTAAATATTACGAGGGGCGGAACAAGAATGTCCTTGTTCTCTGTCCGAAAAAACTATGTGAAAACTGGATGACCTATCGCGGCAATCTGATCAACAATCCGCTTGCGAAGGATCGGCTGCGTTATGACGTCCTTTATCATACGGACCTGTCGAGAGACAGCGGAAATACTGTAATCGGATTGCCGATTGACCGCATCAATTGGGGAAACTATGATCTCGTTGTTATAGATGAAAGCCACAATTTCAGAAACGGTAACGGTACGAACAGCCGCGGTGGAGAGAAAGAAAATCGCTATATGCGCCTGTTGAGCCGTGTTATCAAGCCGGGCGTAAAAACGAAAGTGCTGATGCTTTCCGCCACTCCGGTCAATAACCGCTTTTATGATTTGCGAAATCAGCTGGCGCTTGCCTATGAGGGTGATCCATCCGAGTTTAATGAGAAGTTAAACATTAAATCCGACATTGATACCATCTTCCGTCAGGCACAGGGCGTTTACAATGCCTGGTGCAAACTGCCGGAGGAGGAACGTACCACGGCGAATCTGCTGTCACGCCTTGACTTCGATTTTTTTGAGGTGCTGGACAGCGTGACGATTGCCCGCTCCAGAAAACATATACAGCAGTTTTACGATGTAACAGATATTGGAACATTCCCGGAAAGACTCAAGCCGATATCTCTGCGCCCAAAGCTGACCGATTTGAAAAACGCCATCAACTACAAAGAAGTTTATGAGTGTCTCTCTAAATTGCGGCTGACGATTTACACACCGACAATTTATATCCAGTCCAGCAAGCTGCATAAGTATCTGGATGAAAAGGAAACCGAGAATTTCAGAAAAGGTCGTGAAATCGGCATTCAGCGTCTGATGAGTATCAATCTCTTAAAACGTATGGAGAGTTCCGTTCATTCCTTCCTGTTGACGGTGCGCAGAATCTACGAGTATCTTTATGGCATTTCACAGACCATCGAGGCCTTCATGTCAGACGGCTCCGGTGCTTTGGACGAGGTGCGTGACCTTTCCGGCGCAGCCGCCGACTTTGACGAGGATGATCAGAATACCGATTTCTTTAGTGTGGGAAAGAAAGTAAGAATTGACCTTCAGGATATGGATTATATCTCGTGGAAACGGGATATTGATGAGGATATGGAAACACTCCAGCTGCTCATCCTGATGATTGAGGACATTACGCCGGAGTATGATTTCAAACTGAATGAATTGATCCGCGTAATCAGGAATAAGGTTGACAGGCCCATCAATGACGGGAACAGGAAGATTCTTATTTTTACTGCGTTCTCCGATACGGCGGAATATCTTTATGAAAATATCGCTGAGATGGCACATAGGGAATTGGGAGTGCATACGGCGCTTGTTACCGGTTCCGTGGATGGAAGAACCACAATACCGAGATTCAAAGCTGATATGAATCATGTGCTCGCCTGCTTCTCTCCAAAGTCAAAGGATCGTGATGTTCTGTACCCGAATGATAAGACGGACATTGATATTCTCATTGCCACAGACTGTATTTCCGAAGGTCAAAATTTGCAGGACTGCGATTTTTGCATTAATTACGACATACATTGGAATCCTGTCCGCATCATCCAGCGTTTTGGAAGAATTGACCGTATCGGAAGCAGGAACTCCGTGATTCAGCTTGTGAATTTCTGGCCTGATCTGGATTTGGACGAGTACATCAATCTGAAAGCTCGTGTTGAGACCAGGATGCGTATATCCATCATGACCTCGACCGGCGACGATGATCTCATCAATCAGGAAGAAAAAGGCGATCTGGAGTACAGGCGCGCCCAGCTGAAGAAACTCCAGGAGGAGGTCGTTGACCTTGAAGATATGTCCTCGGGCATTTCCATCATGGATCTGGGTTTGAACGAGTTCCGTATGGATTTGCTGACGTACATGAAGGAGCATGGCGACATTGACCATGCACCGTTTGGTATCCACGCTGTTGTAAAAGGCGAAAAGCCGGGCGTGATTTTCGTGCTGAAGAATGTAAACGAACACATCAACATTCAAAATCAGAACAGGCTGCATCCATTTTATATGGTTTATGCTGGAATGGATGGAGAGATTATCAAAAACCATTTACAGCCGAAAGATACGCTTGATGTAATGAGACATCTGTCTCGCGGAAAGGCTCTGCCGGATAAAGCTCTGTGTGAGCAGTTTAATAAAGCCACGAATAACGGCAAAAACATGAGCAAGGTCTCCCATCTATTGGAAGATTCCATCATGTCGATCATTGACGCAAAGGACGAAGGTGACATCGACAGCTTTTTCAGCGGCGGACAGACGACCTTCCTATCCGGAGGCTTTTCGGGGCTTGATGATTTTGAATTGATATGCTTTATGGTGGTGATTTGATATGATTGATTTTCCGACCGCAACAGCTGTTCATCGACGATTGCCGAAAGAAGCGTTCTATAAGCACCTGTCGCTCACAAAAGTACTGAAAGATAAGTTTGTGTCCGATGTGGAAAGAATCATCGTAGAGAACAGCCTTACGAAAGATACTTTGAATCTGACTGTGGATTCGGAGATAAAGGAAATACTTCTGCTGTCGATAACCTTAAAGAAGCAGGAATTTGACGGAAAGGTAATTGAGGCGATTGCCAGACAAAATCCACATAAGCTGATCTTTCTGCTTGCGTTTGAGAACAGCCGCCAGCTTGCTTTGTATCACGGTAAACTCTATCGAACGCAGTGGATGGATTCCTCGGAAGTAACTTTGAAACCGCGGGGTTTCTCCCTTGATGAAATATGGGACGCCTTTATGGAACAGATCGCACTTTACGAGGAGCGGGCCGAAAAAACGGACTCCCTCTCGGTGGACGAGCGCCTTGCCCTGCAGGAGCAAATACTGAAATTGGAGAAACTGATAAAAAAGACCGAGGCTGCCGCCTGGAAGGAACAGCAGTCCAAGAAGCAATTTGAACTTTACACACGTTTGCGTGCATATAAGAAAAACCTGGAAGTTCTAAAGAGCGGCAAAAACACTCCACAATGTGGAGCGAATTAAAAGGGTGTTTTTATGAGTGAAATGATTAAAAAAGATAACTCGCCAAATAATCTGCAAGCAGAGGATATGTATCTTTCCATCCGAAGCTATATCATCGATGCGCAGCGGCAGGTGTATTCTGCTGTCAACATTGCAATGGTGGCTGCGTATTGGAATATCGGAAAAATAATCTATGAAATTTGCGGTGAGAATGAACGTGCACCGTATGGAAAGCAAATATTGAATGATATTTCTGATCGCCTTACAGTTGAATTTGGAAAGGGATTTACGATCAGAAATTTACGTGCTATGCGGCAGTTTTATCTTGCCTTTCCAATTTGGCACACGGTGTGTGCCGAATTGAGTTGGTCGCATTATCGGCTCCTGATGCGGGTAGCAAATGAAAAAGAGCGAATGTTCTACACGCAGGAAGCGGTAAAATCCGGCTGGAGTGTAAGGCAGCTTGAACGGCAGATCAACACAATGTTTTATCAGCG
>CANRIG010000014.1 GCA_947630595.1 uncultured Lachnospiraceae bacterium
CTTATAAAACTGTCGGATATTTTTCAGATTTCCGACTGAAAATCCTTTTCCATAATGCCGTGTCAAGTAAGCCGATAGTTCTTTTAAAAGTTGCGAGCCATATGCCGCACGGCTTTCTCCATTCTGTTCTTCCTCTATGATTTTTCTACCAATCTCGTAATAAGCATAAACCATAGAAAGATTGACAGCAGTCCTGGCATTTTTTCTGGCTTTTTCCAGAATATCAGAAATACTTTGAAAAAAATCCTGGTTTATCGAAAATGTCAGTTCATTTTTATCCATGGATGCCCTCCTAAATTACCTTTACCCTGGTGTAGGATCTTCATTTTTCTAAGTGAGTAGCACGGAATTTCACCATGATATCTTCGCCATCATAATTAACAGGAAACGACCATGGTGAGGCCGCAATCTCAATGTATTCTGCTCCGTTTTCGGTGAGAAGATTTACATCTGCAACAATGCCAAGCTTGTTTTGGATTTTGTTTGGAATATCCTCCATCAGTTTCCTGGCATCACTGACGCCAATAACAGCGCCATCGTTCGTATTAGTCAAGGAATTTCCAGTACTACCAATTCCGTTTATGGCACTTTTTCGGCGGTCAGTCCTCAACCCTTGACAGCAAAACCACGCACTCACAGTGCACGCTGTTTCCAAACATGTCCGTCGGGCACACCTTTTTCACCTCGTACCCCCGCCCGCACAGGTATTTCAGGTCCCGCGCCAGCGTCGCCGGATCGCAGCTCACGTACACGATGCGCTGCGGCCGCATGCGCGCCATCGTCTCCAGCACGCTCTCCTCGCAGCCCTTGCGCGGCGGGTCGACGACGATCACGTCGGCGCGGATGCCCTCGTCCGCATATTTTTGCGGCAGTACATCCTCCACCCTGCCGGCGTAAAATTCCGCGTTGGCGATGCCGTTTAAAGCGGCGTTGCGCTGCGCGTCGCGGATGGCCTCCGGCACCAGCTCCACGCCGTACACCTGGCGCGCTTTCTGCGCCAGAAACAGGGAGATGGTTCCGATGCCGCAGTAGAGGTCCCAGACGGTCTCCCGGCCGGTCAGGCCCGCGTATTCCAGGGCTTTTTCGTAGAGCTTCTGCGTCTGCCGCGGATTGACCTGGTAAAAGGACAGCGGCGAGATGCAAAAGCGCACGTCCCCGATCATATCCTCAATAAAATCGCTGCCCCAGAGCAGAGTCAGCTCCCTGCCCAGGATCACGTTCGTCTTTTCGGTATTGTGACTGAGGGTAATGCTCCTCATGCCCGGGATTTCGGCGAGGGCCACGCAGAGCGCTTCGCTGTGCGGAAGCTGTCTGCCATTGACGACGATGCAGACCATGATCTGACCGGTGCAAAAACCGACGCGCGTCATGGCATGGCGCACGAGCCCGCTGCCGTCCGCCTCATTGTAAGATGCAATATGATACTTTTCCATGTGGGAGAGAACCAGATCGAGAATCCGTTCGTTGACCTCCGCGCCCAGAAGGCAGTCGCGGCAGGAAATGATGGAATGAGTGCGCCCGGCGTAAAATCCGGCGGTCAGCCGGCCTTCACGGTCTCTGCCGACCGGGAACTGCGCTTTGTTGCGGTAGCGAAACGGCGTGTCCATGCCGATGATCGGCTCCATCGGAGGATCCGCGATTCCGCCGATGCGCTGCAGGCAGCTGCGCACCTTTTTCTCCTTGAAGCGAAGCTGCGCGGGATAGCTCATCGCCTGAATCTGGCAGCCGCCGCACTGCCGCGCCACCGGGCAGGGCGGCTCGATGCGGTCCGGGCTCGGCGCAAGCAGGCGCGTCAGCCGGGCGTACCCGTATGTCTTTTTCATTTTCATGACTTTGGCCTCGGCGACGTCGCCGATCACCGTGTCCTTCACAAAAAACGTGAAGCCGTCCGCCCGCCCGACGCCGAGCCCCTCGCTGCTCAGGTCTTCAATCGTCAGCGTGATGATGTCGTCCTTTTTCATATTGCCTCCGCAGGTTTCCTGTTTTCTCAA
The DNA here is from genome assembly GCA_947630595.1 of uncultured Lachnospiraceae bacterium. Classification (GTDB taxonomy): domain Bacteria; phylum Bacillota; class Clostridia; order Lachnospirales; family Lachnospiraceae; genus Choladousia. The sequence continues at coordinate 1,992 of CANRIG010000014.1, forward strand.
AACTCCGAGCTTTTGCGCAGGTTCGAGTCAAACAGCCGGTTGAATCCGAGCCACTCCTTGTTGTCGCCGGCGCCTTTCAGCACCTCGCGCATGGTCTCCAGCTTGGCGTCGGTGTTGTCGGCAAAATTGAGCGCCATCGCCTCGGCGAGGGCCGGTTTTTTCGGGGAGCCGAACTCCAGCTCGCCGTGATGCGCCAGAATGCAGTGCTGGAGCTCGCTCATCAGCTTTTTGGGGAAGTTTTTGATGTGGCGGCAACCGAAGCCGACCAGCTCGCTGCCCATCACGATGTGCCCCAGCAGCTGCCCGTCGTCGGTGTAATCGTTCTCCGGAAAGTTGGAAATCTCCTTGAGCTTGCCGATGTCGTGAAACAGCGCCGCCGTCAGCAGCAGGTCGCGGTTGAGGAACGGGTACTGCTGCACGTAAAACATGCACAGCTTCACCACGCCCAGCGTGTGCTCCAGCAGTCCGCCGACGAAGCTGTGGTGCACGGTCTTGGCCGCCGAATGTTTTTTGAATGCCTCGATAAACGCTTCGTTGTCCACGTAGTACATCTGAATCAGCTTGCTCAGATACGGATTTTCCACCTGCTTCATGCAGTCCATGAGCTCCCGGTACATCTGGTCGATGTCCTTTTCGCTGACCGGCACGTAATTCGCGGCCGTATACTCGCTCTCGTCCGCCCGGCGCGCGCGCTTGATGCTCATCTGCAGCGTACCCTGAAAGCTGGTGACGTCGCCGGTGATAAAAATGTAGTCCATGACCTCAAACTCGCCGATGCCGGAAGAATTTGGATCCCAGATTTTGGCGTCGATCGTGCCCGTCTTATCCTGTAAAATCACATTTTCGTATAATTTGCCGTTCTTGGCCGTAGCCGACTGTCTGTACTTGCACAGATAAATATCGTTAATCTTATCTCCCTCGCGGAAGGTTTCAATATATTTCATCGCATCCTCCTGACGGGGCGCACTCATCTGTGGTTCGCCCCTTGCGCCATTATAGCATGTTGAAATTGGTTCGACAACCAAAAAGGGGGCATTTTACGGTTTTCAAATACTCCGATTTGAGATAAAATATTCACAAAGACATCGAAACGGGAAATCCCGCCGGCAATTTCACAAAGCAGTACCGCCGCGGGCGTTTCCTCAAAAAACTGTCGAGGTATCCATATGAATGAGAAAGCGTTAAAAGTACTGGAATATCCGAAAATCATAGAAAAGCTGGCCGAATTTGCCGCTTCGCAGCCCGGGAAGGCGCTGTGCCGGGCGCTGGAGCCCTCCGACGACCTGTCGGAGATCCGCCGCATGCAGCGCGAGACCTCCGATGCAGTCGCCCGGCTGCTGCGCAAGGGCGGCGTCTCCTATGCCGGGCTGAGCGACATCCGCGGCTCGCTGAAACGGCTCGAGGTCGGCGGCACGCTCAGCATCGAGGAGCTGCTGCGCATCTGCCGGGTGCTGGAGGTGACGAACCGCGTCAAGTCCTGGGCCCGCAGCGAGAGCCGCGCGGAGCTGCCGGACGATTCGCTGGAGCAGATGTTCCGCGACCTGCAGCCGCTGTCCCCGCTGGCGGCGGAAATCCGGCGCTGCATCCTCTCCGAGGACGAGATCAGCGACGACGCCAGCTCCGGCCTGCGCCAGGTGCGGCGGCAGATGAAGCTGACCAACGAAAAAATCCGCTCCCAGCTCGCGGCCATGGTCAACGGCTCCGCGCGCACCTACCTGCAGGACGCCGTCATCACCCAGCGCAACGGGCGCTTCTGCCTGCCGGTCAAGGCCGAGTACCGCGGCCAGGTGCCGGGCATGATTCACGACCAGTCCTCCAGCGGCTCCACCGTTTTTGTCGAACCGATGGCGGTCGTCCGGCTCAACAACGACCTGCGCGAGCTGGAAATTCAGGAGGCCAGGGAGATCGAGATTGTGCTGGCCAGTTTAAGCGCGCTGGCGGCGGAGCAGGCGGAAGCCCTGCGCGACAACGTCCTGCTGCTGACTGAGCTCGATTTCATTTTCGCGCGCGCCCAGCTCTCCCGCTCCTACAACGGCGCGGAGCCGGAATTCAACGAGGAGGGCCGCATCCGCATCCGCAAGGGCCGTCATCCTCTGCTCGCCTCCAAAACGGTGGTGCCGGTCGACATCCATCTCGGCGACGAATTTACGCTGCTCGTGATCTCCGGCCCCAACACCGGCGGCAAGACGGTTTCCCTGAAAACGGTGGGCCTTTTTACGCTGATGGGACAGGCCGGGCTGCACATTCCCGCGCTCGACCGCTCGGAGCTGGCCGTGTTTCACGAGGTCTACGCCGACATCGGCGACGAACAGAGCATCGAGCAGAGCCTGAGCACGTTTTCCTCCCACATGACCAACATCGTCTCCTTCTGGGAGCACGCCGACGAGCGCTCGCTCGTGCTCTTTGACGAGCTGGGCGCCGGCACCGACCCGACCGAGGGCGCGGCCCTCGCCATCGCCATCCTGTCCAACCTGCACCAGCGCGGCATCCGCACGATCGCGACCACGCATTACAGCGAGCTGAAGGTGTTTGCGCTGTCCACGCCGGGCGTCGAGAACGCCTGCTGCGAGTTTGACGTGGAAACGCTGCGCCCGACCTACCGCCTGCTGATCGGCATCCCCGGCAAGAGCAACGCCTTCGCCATCTCCGAGAAGCTGGGCCTGCCGGATTATATCATCGACGAAGCCCGCGGGCACCTGAGCCAGGAGGCGGAGGATTTCGAGGACGTCATCGCCAATCTCGAGACCAGCCGCGTCACCATCGAGCAGGAGCAGCAGAAAATCGACCTTTACCGGCGCGAAATCGAGGAGCTGAAACAGCGCCTCGAGCGCAAGGAGGACCGCCTCGAGGCCAGCCGCGAAGCGATCCTGCAGAAGGCCCGCGAGGAGGCGCAGTCCATCCTGCGCGAGGCCAAGGAGTACGCGGACAGCGCCATCCGCAAATACAACAGGCTCGGCAAATCCTCCGACGCCTCCCGCGAAATGGAGCAGGAGCGCACCAGGCTGCGCGAAAAAATGTCCGGGCTGGAAAAGAATATGGGGCTGAAAGCGCCGCAGAAGGCAAAAAAAGAGCTGACCGCAAAAGACCTGCGCGTCGGCGACAGCGTGCGCGTGCTGAGCATGAACCTGAAAGGCACCGTCAGCACCCTCCCCGACGCCAAAGGCAATCTTTTTGTACAGATGGGAATCCTGCGCTCGCAGGTGAACCTGAACGATCTGGAAAAGCTGGAGGAGGAACCATCCTACCGCGGGCCTTCCGCCTCCCGCACGGGCCAGAGCGGAGTCAAGATGTCCAAGTCCTACTCCATCAGCGCCGAGATCAACCTCATCGGCAAGTCGGCGGACGAGGCGCTCGTCGAGCTCGACAAATATCTGGACGACGCTTATCTGGCGCATCTCTCGCCGGTGCGCGTCGTGCACGGCAAGGGCAGCGGCATTCTCCGCAAGGCGGTCCATCAGTACCTGCGCCGCCAGAAGCACGTCAAATCCTTCCGCCTCGGCGAGTACGGGGAGGGCGACGCGGGCGTGACGATCGTGGAATTCAAATGATACAGGAGGCGCAGCATGGCCGCAAATGAAAAAATACTGATCGCAGACGGCGACATCGACGGCTCGGAGGAGCTTTCGCGCAGCCTCCGGGCGGATCGGTTTGAGACGGAAATCGTCCGCAGCGGCGAAGCCGCGCTGCGGCGCCTGGAATCGTACCGGCCGGACCTGGTGCTTTTAGAGCTGGCGCTGCCGGGCATCGACGGCTTTCAGACTTGCCGTGAAATCCGAGTGCGCCACGGTCTGCCGGTGATCGTCATCTCGGCCAGGGACAACATTCCCGACAAGGTGCGCGCCCTCGACCTGGGCGCGGACGATTATCTGGTCCGGCCCTGCGACCGCCGGGAGCTGACGGCCCGCATCCGCGCGGTGCTGCGCCGCTGCCACCCTGACATGTCTCCCATCCCGCAGGCAACGCAGACAACGCCGAATGAAAAGCGCGTGGAATACCCGGATCTGGTCATCAGCCTCACGAATTATTCCGTGCTGTACCGCGGCAGGTCGGTGGAAATGCCGCCCAAGGAGCTGGAGCTGCTCTATTTTCTGGCCTCCTCGCCCAACCAGGTGTTCACGCGCGAGCAGCTTCTGGACAACCTCTGGGGCTATGAATACCTCGGCGACACCCGCACCGTGGACGTACATATCAAGCGGCTGCGCGAAAAAATCAAAGATCATCCGTGCTGGGCCATCGCAACGGTGTGGGGTGTGGGGTACCAGTTCAAACTGAAAAGCTGAATTGCAGAAAAAACGCCTCCGGGAAAGCCCTGCAGCGGGCTTTTGTCCGGAGACGTTTCTTTTTTATCTGAAACAGTTAAATGCAGAAATATGCTTTACAGCCACGCCTTTACCTGCTCGTAAACGCCTGCGCCGTCCAGCTTGTATTTCGCCAGCAGAGCCGCAGCCGGGCCGGACTCGCCGAACTCATCCTGCACGCCGATGCGCAGCACCGGTACCGGAGCCTTTGCGGAAAGCGTCTCGCAGACCGCGCCGCCGAGGCCGCCGATCACGGAGTGCTCCTCCACGGTCACAACCTTGCCGGTCGCCTTCGCCGCCCTGACGACAAGCTCCTCATCCAGCGGCTTGATGGTGTGGATGTTGACCACTTTTGCGGAAACGCCGTCCTTCGCCAGCATCTCTGCCGCTTCCAGGGCGCTGTTTACGCACAGGCCGGTCGCGATGATCGTGACGTCTTTGCCGTCGCGCAGCTCCACGCCCTTGCCGATCTCAAATTTGTAATCCGGGTCGGTGTTGATTACCGGCACAGCCAGACGGCCGAAGCGCAGGTACACCGGGCCCACATATTCGTACGCCGCTTTCACGGCTGCCTTTGCCTCGATATCGTCGGACGGGTTGATGACGACCATGCCCGGGATCGTGCGCATCAGGGCCAGGTCCTCGTTGCACTGGTGCGTCGCGCCGTCTTCGCCGACGGAGATGCCTGCGTGCGTCGCGCCGATCTTGACGTTCAGGTGCGGATAGCCGATGGCGTTTCTCACCTGCTCAAACGCTCTGCCTGCCGCAAACATGGCGAACGTGCTGGCAAACGGAACCTTGCCCGTCGTAGCCAGGCCGGCAGCGATGCCCATCATATTGCTCTCTGCGATGCCGCAGTCGATGTGGCGCTCCGGAAACGCCTTTTTGAAGACGCCGGTCTTGGTAGCGCCCGCGAGGTCCGCGTCCAGAACTACAAGATTGTCATGCTCTGCTCCGAGCTCCGCCAACGCGTTCCCGTAACTTTCTCTGGTGGCAATTTTCTTTACTTCTGACATAATGCTTCCCCCACTTTCTCTAAGTCTGCCATAGCGACTGCGAACTGTTCATCGTTCGGAGCCGTGCCGTGCCATGACGCCTGATTCTCCATAAAGGAGACGCCTTTTCCTTTTACTGTCTTCATGATAATCGCAACCGGCATGCCTTTCACGGTCTTCGCCTCCGCGAACGCCGCTCTCAGCTGGTCCATATCGTTGCCGTCCGCCACATTGATGACATGGAAATTGAATGCTTCAAATTTTTTGTCGATCGGGTACGGAGAGCAGACGTCGGCGATGTTGCCGTCGATCTGAAGCCCGTTGTTGTCCACGATCACGGTGAGGTTGTCCAGCTTTCTGTGGCCGGCAAACATCGCTGCCTCCCACACCTGGCCCTCCTGCAGCTCGCCGTCGCCGAGCAGCGTGTATACATGGTAGGATTTGTTGTCAAGCTTGCCCGCCACCGCCATGCCTACCGCCGCGGAAATGCCCTGGCCCAGGGAGCCTGAGGACATATCGACGCCCGGAAGGTGCTGCATGCACGGATGTCCCTGCAGATGGGAGCCGATCTTGCGCAGCGTCTTCATGTCTTCTACCGGGAAATATCCCCTGTGCGCCATCGCCGCATAGTAGCCCGGCGCGGTATGGCCCTTGGAGAGAACAAAGCGGTCGCGGTCCGGGTTCTTCGGATCCGCGGGATCAATATTCATCTCCTCAAAATACAGGTAGGTGAATACATCAGCCGCGGAGAGCGATCCGCCCGGATGGCCGGCCTTCGCGCTGTGCACACCTATCAGAATACTTTTGCGAACTTCGTTCGCCATTTTCTGTAATTCCAGTGTCGTCATAGTGGTTCGTACCTTTCCTTTCTCTCCAGCCAGGTCTCACGTGTCCCATGGAGATTATTCTATATAGAAATATCATACACTTTTTTCCCATATTCGTCCAGTGCTTTAAATGATCGTTTGCTGTTCCGGGCCCGGACGGCGCCCGGTTTTACCCGGATCGTCACTCGATGCTCTTGAGCGATTCCACCATATCGATTTTTTTCAGCTTGAAATACATGACGCCGTTGACGATCACCGAAAATCCGATGGTGAACAGCGATCCGTAGACAAAGCTCGGCGGATTGATGTTGCGCCCGAACATGCAGGCGTCCACCTCCACGGTCGTGATGACGAACGCGTGCAGGAATTTGCCGATGAAAATACCGAGCGCCGTGCCGATCAGGGTGAGCAGGACGTTTTCGCGGTAAACATATGCCGCCACTTCGCCGTTGTAAAAACCGAGCACCTTCAAGGTCGCCAGCTCCCGGCGCCGCTCGTTGATGTTGATGTTGTTGAGGTTGTACAGCACCACGAACGCCAGCATGCCGGCGGAAACGATGATCACGATCATGACCACGTCCAGCGCGCCCAGCATGTTGTCAATCTGCTCCGCCATCGTCCCGGTGTAGGTGATGTTCAGCACCGCGTCCTGCTCCAGGAGCGATTCGCCGACCTCCTCGATCACGTCCTGCTCCTCCCCGCTGCGCAGGAAAACGCTGTTGTACTCCGGCGTTTCCCCGTATACCTTCTCGTAGAGGGCCGGGGTCAGGTAAAGGTAATGCGAAAGGTAGTTCTCGCAGACGGCCGCCACCGGTATCTCGACGTCGTCCTCATCCTCGCGCTCCAGCGTGATCGTATCGCCGGGCTGAATATCCAGCTTACGGGCTATTTTTTCCGTGAGAATCGCGCCCTCGTCGGTAAGCGCATAGGGCTCCTTCGTCTCGCGGTCGCGGAAGCAGAAGAAGTTCTCAATATCCTGCAGGTCCTCCGGGACGTAAACGTACACCGACCACTGCTTGTCGGACGCGCCGGTCTTGCGCACGTCCTGCATCTGCATGAAGAAGCGCTTCGACTCCGAAATCCTGCCGTCCGCTTGCACCTGGTCCAGCAGCTCCTGCTGTTCCTGCGCGGAGGCGTCCGTGTCCAGAATCACCATCGCGTCCTGCAGCTGCAGCTCGTCAAACTGCAGCACGCCGATATCCATGATCGAATCCTGCAGGCCGTAGCCGACCAGCAGCAGGCCCATGCAGCCGCCGATGCCGATCACGGTCATCAGGAAGCGCTTTTTGTAGCGGAACAGATTGCGCACGGTCGATTTCCAGGTAAAGCTCAGCCGCCGCCAGATAAACGGCAGATATTCCAGCCACACCCGCTTGCCCTGCTTGGGCGCCGGCGGGCGCATCAGCTGCGCCGGAACCGCCAGCAGCTCCCGGTAGCAGGCGGAGAGCGTCGCTCCCATCGTGCACAGCAGCGCGGCTCCCGTCGCAATCAGCGCGTAATTCCAGTTGTAGTCGAGCACAATCTGCGGCAGATAGTGGTACATGATCCCATAGGCGTTGATGATGACCCACGGGAAAATCTTTTCGCCGACCAGCGCGCCGAAGACGCTGCCGCCGATCGTCGCCAGAAACGCGTATTTCAGATATTTGGAAGCAATCGCCGCCTTGCTGTAGCCCAGGGCCTTGAGGGTGCCGATCTGCGTGCGCTCCTCCTCGACCATACGCGTCATCGTCGTCAGGCTGATCAGGGCCGCCACCAGGAAAAACAGCAGGGGCACCACCTTTGCGATGTTGGACAGGCGCTCCGCATTCTCGCCGAACCCGGAATGCTCCGGCAGCACGCTGCGGTTGTCCACATACCACTCCGGGTAACGCAGGTCGTTCAGCTCCTCCTCGGCGTCCGCGATTTCCTCCTCGGCGTCCGCAATCTCCTGTTCGGCGTCCGCAATCTCCCGTTCGCCGTCGGCGATTTCCTCCTCGGCCTCCCGTTTGCCTTCCTCGTAATCCTTCCAGCCGTCCTCCAGCTCTTTTTCGTTGTCGGCAATCTCCTGCTCGCCGTCGGCGATCTCCTGCCGTCCTTCCTCCAGCTGCGCCCGCGCGTCCGCCAGCTGCTGCCGGGCCGCGGCCAGCTGCTGTTCGCCGTCCGCGATCTGCCGCTGCGAGGCGTTGTACTGCGCCCAGCCCTCGTCCAGCTCCTCGCGCGCCGAGGTCAGCTGGGCTTTGGCCTTTTTCAGTTCTTTTTTCAGCTGCTTTTTGCCTTTCTTGAGCTCCTTCTTTCCCTGCTTGAGCTCCTGCTCGCTGGCCTCCAGCGTCGTCCGCGCTTCCTCGAGCTGCGCCCGCGCAGGCTCCAGATTTGCCTTCTGCTCGTTGAGCTGCTGCCACCCGGCCGCAAGCTGTTCGGCCGCGGAGTTTAGCTGCGCCTCGTTTTCCGCTATGGTCTGACCGGCGGCAGCGAGCTGGGCGGAAGACTGATCCAGCTGCTGTTTGCCGGCATTTATCATGTCAATGCCCGCCTGAGCCTTGACAAGCTGTTCCTGAAGGGTCGGAAGATTTTCTGCGGCGGCCTGCGCCTGATTCAGGCCTTCCTTGGCCATTCCGAGGGCCTGCTCCGCCATTCCGGCGGCCTGCGCCTGCGCCTCCAGTGTCGGTCCAAGCGCTGCGATATCGGCGTCATAGCTGTCGATACTGGACTGCAGGTCGGTTATTGCACCGTCAAGCGCTGCGATCTGGCTGTCCAGACCGGCGATTTCACTGGTAAGCGTGCCGATTTGTGCTTCCAGCGCCGCTTTTTGCCCTTCCTCATCCGGCGTAAGCCCGTCTGTACTTTCTTTCTCTGTCAGTGTTTGTAAATTGCCATTTGCTGTTGTAAGTTCATTTTCTCTGTCAGTTTTCGAGGCAGCCGCCGCGTCGCGCTCTGCTTCCTTCCCCGCTATCTCCGTTTCCGCATTTGTTTTCAAGGCTCTATATTCATCCATCTGCGCCTGGCTCGACGCCAGCGCCGCGGCCGCCGCATCGTATGCAGCCTGATACTGCTGCACCGCAGCGTTTGCCCCCTCCAGCCCCGCCTGAATCTGCTGGATATTTTCATTCATCTGCGCGACGGCGCTCTCCAACTGCGGTAAATTCTGTGCTTGCGATTCATATTCCGCCTGCCCCGCCGCCAGCTGCTGCATCCCGGCCTCGTACTGCGCTTTCCCGTCGGCAAGCGCCGCCACGCCCTCGTCGTAAGCCGCCTGCTGCTGCGTCAGCTCCTGCTCGGCCGCGGTCAGCTGCTGTTCGCCGGCCTCAAACGCCGCCAGGTTTTCATTGTACTCCGCCCAGCCCTGATCCAGGGCGGCCTGGCCCTCGTCAAGCTGCTGCTGGGACTTCTCCAGCTCCGCCGACGCGCTCTCCGACTGGCTTTCGTACTCCGCCAGTCCGCTCTTGTACTCGGCTTCCCCGGAATTTAAGGTGTTCAGAGCGCTGGCGAGCTGATTTCTGCCGTCCGCCAGCGTCGCCTCATTCTGCGCGATCTCCCGCTCTCCGTCGGCAATTTCCTGTTCGCCCTCAGCCAGCTCCTGCTTCGCATCCTCCAGCTCCTGTTTTCCTTCCTCCAGCTGCCGTTCGCCGTCGAGCAGCTCCGACTCGGCCTCAGCCAGTTCGGACTCGGCTTCCGCCCTGCCGTCCTCCAGCTCTTTTTTGGCGTCTGCCAGCTCCTGCTTGCCGTCCTCGACCTCCTGCCTTGCGTCGTCCAGCTTCTCCTGCGCCTCGGTCATAACCTCGTCGTACCGAATCTCACAGCGCGCGTCCGCAATGCCCTCCACGCGGTCCTGCACCCGTTCGATCAGATCGTCGTAGGAATCGGTAAATTCCGTCGTCTCACCCGCGTCCTCCGCCAGCAGGTAGGCAATGCTGTAAACCTCCGAATCAAATTCCTCCGGGACCACGTAGGCGAATCCGTTCACCGAACCGGTGCCCAGCGTCGTGCTGCCGCGGTTGAACGAGACATAGCACGGGCTGTAGCCATAACCGGATATCGTATACGCCCGGTGCCGCAGGCTGCTGTCGTCCTCCGACGACACGGTGATCTCGATCGTGTCGCCCACGCCGTAGCCCTGGCTCGCCGCGTAGGCCGCGTCCAGAAAGCACTCGCCCGCGCGCTGCGGAATATCGCCCCTCACCGCCGCCAGCCGGTTCATGTCCTCCGGCAGCGACTCAAAATGAAGCACCTGCCGCGCGTCCGCCTCGCCGCAGTAGACATCCTCCATATAACAACCCGACACGCGCTCCACGCCCTCGACCTCCGTGAGCGCCTCCAGGTCATCTTCCGTCAGGCCCAGCGTGCTGATCACACGCATGTCCATCAGGCCGCTGTCGTCAAAATAATAGTCCCCGGTCGCCCGCATGTCGGGCGCGGAGGACTGAATGCCAGCAAAAAAAGACACGCCCAGTGCCACAATGAAGAAAATCGAGAGGAAGCGGTTCAGGCTCTTTTTGATTTCTGTGCGAAAATCCTTATGTAACGCTTTCTTCTTCATATAGTTTACCATTCTATGGTTTCGACCGGAGTCGGATGCTCGTTCAGCCGCAGATCAGAAACGCGGCCGTTCTTAATTCGGATGACGCGGTCCGCCATCGGCGCAATCGCCGTATTGTGCGTGATCACAATCACCGTCATGCCCTTCTGGCGGCACATGTCCTGCAGCAGCTTGAGAATCGACTTGCCGGTCTGGTAATCGAGCGCGCCGGTCGGCTCGTCGCACAGCAGCAGCTTGGGGTTCTTGGCCAGCGCCCTGGCAATGGACACGCGCTGCTGCTCGCCGCCCGAAAGCTGGGCCGGGAAATTGCCCATGCGCTGGTCCAGTCCGACCTCCTGCAGCACCATCTTCGCGTTCAGCGGCTTTTTGCAGATCTGCATCGCCAGCTCCACGTTTTCCAGCGCGGTCAGGTTGGGAATCAGATTGTAAAACTGGAAGACGAATCCGATGTCGTCCCGCCGGTACGACGTCAGCCTGCGCTGGCTGTAGCGGGCGATGTCCTGCCCGTCCACCACCACCGAGCCGCTGCTGGCGGAATCCATCCCGCCCAGAATGTTGAGCACCGTCGTCTTGCCGGCGCCGCTGGGCCCCACGATCACGACAAATTCGCCCTTCTGTATCTCAAAGTCGATGCCGTCCACCGCATGGATTTCCACCTCGCCCATACGGTAAATTTTCGTCACGTGCTCCAGCTTTACAAATGCATCCGACATCCGCCGTTCCTCCGCAGTCTCCGAACAAATTGCACTACTCTTCATTTGAAACCGATAGATTTATTTTACCGTCGCAGACGCAAACCTGCAATCATTTTATGAAAATTTAATGGTTCCTGAGTTTTGTCAATAGTTTTGCGAATTTAATGGTTCCAGTGATTTGTCCTTGTCCCATGTTCACACCTGCTTTTCTGTGTGTTTCAATTTGTTGCTTTACAAATTCTCATATTCATATTATAATTCACACATTATATAAATGTTGTCACATTTTCAAAAAGGAGGACGCCTATGACAAATTTTGCATTGCGAAAACGGTTTCCCTTTATCCGGGAACGCCATCAGGTGCTGGCAGATCTGCAGGCCCGCCCGGAGCTCTGGGAAAAATTCACCGGCTGGGGAGAAAACCGGCAGCAGTATTTTCTCGATCTCTGTACCGGCGCCCGTGGGATCAAGCCGCTTTACGACCGCTTTTTTAAGGCGGTTATGAACCCCGACACGGTCCCGGAGCGGCTGGAGACGCTGCTGTCGCTGATTTTAGACGAACAGGTAAAAATCCTGAAGGTTCTGCCAAGCGACTCCGGAGGAATCGCCGCGGAGCAATCGCTTCTCATCCTGGATATTGTCGTCGAGCTCGCCGACCGCAGCATCGCCAACGTGGAAGTGCAGCGCATCGGCTACGCCTTTCCGGGTCAGAGAAGCGCCTGCTATTCCGCCGACCTGCTGCTGCGCCAGTACAAACACGCAAAAGGCGAGCTCGGCCGGGCGTTCAGTTACCGCAACGTCAAAAAAGTGTACACCATCGTGTTCTTTGATAAAAGCGGCAGTGAATTTCACGCGTTTGAGGATTCCTGGATTCACCACATGCAGCAGACCTCCGATACCGGCATCCGCATTGACCTGCTTCAGGAATACGTCTTTTTCGCACTTGACATATTCCGCAAAAATCTGCAAAATAAAAACGTGGAAGACAATGAGCTCAACGCCTGGCTGACTTTTCTGAGCGTGGACGATCCAGAAATCATTCTGCAGTTTCTGACCGCTCACCCGGAATTTGAGCCTTTGTATCGGGAGGTGTACGAAATGTGTCAGGACACGGAAAACATGATGCAGTTTTTTTCAAAGGAACTGAGGCAGATGGATGCCAACACGACGGAATACATGATCGATGAAATGCAGGATACGATCGACGAGATGAAGAACACCATCGGCGGCTTGCAGAGTACAATTGACGGAATGCAGAATACTATCGATACACAAAAGGAACGCATCGCCGAACTGGAAATGCTTCTGGCAGAGAAAAATAAATAAGGTACAAAAGAAACGCGGCTCCCCGAAAACCATGTCACTCTATAAAGACATTCTTTGGGGAATCGCGTTATTTTTTTGCGAAAAAAGATACTGGGGCATCGTGGACGGAGTCCTCTCATGTCACAGCCGTCATACAGCATATGCCGGTTCCTCAGTCAGATACACGGCCATCACCCCGCGCATGGCTCCGCCGCCAAATATACGCCCATCACCCCGCGCATGACTCCGCCGCCAGATATACGGCCACCGCTCTCCAGTTTTCACGCGGACGGCAGCAGATTTGGCCGTTCTCCAGCCAGACCTCCGCTTTCTCGTCGGAATAGCAGTCTGCGATACGCCATTTTGTGCCGGACGGCAGCGGCAGCCGGATGATATTCGGAATCGCTCCGCCGAACGTGTGCAGCACCAGATAAGCGTCACGGCAGCTTTGCTGTGCCTCCGGGCAGCCTTTTCCGTCCGTGCTCTCCGGACAGACTTTTCCGCCCATGCGCTCCGCGCAGTCTTTTCCATCCGTGCGCTCCGGGTAATCCTTATCGCCCGTGCGCTCCGAACAACCTTTCCCGTCCGTGTGCTCTGAACAGCCTTTCTCGTCCGTGTGCTCCGAGCAACCCTTGCCGTCCGCATGCCCCGGCAGCTTCGCCTCTCCGGAGCCGACGCGAAGGACAGCCTGCCAGCCCTCCGGCTCGCGGATGTGCGCGATCTGCGGGCTCAGGTGATAGGTCTGGCCCTTTTTGATGATCGGCGCAATCCGGCGGTAAAAGGCAATGCCGCGCCCGATCACGTCCCACTGCTCCTCGCTCAGATTTGTCACGTCGCCGGACAGACACATCCTGCCGAGGAACGTGGCCGCCACGGAGTAGGCGATCCGCTTCCGGCTGTCCGTTTCACGGATCACCGACCAGATCTGGCTCTGACGCGGCAGGATCGCCCTCTGCACGTTGGATGCGATGATCGGAATTTCCACGCACTCGTGCGCATCGGAGAAGGAGGCCATCGACGTCGCCGCCATGAATCCGGGCTCCAGCCGGTGCCCGCCGGAAGCGCAATTTTCCAAGATGATACCCGGCACTTCCTCTCTGACCCGCGCGAAAAACGCCATGGTCGCCTCCATGTTGCGGCGCAGCCCCTCGCCCGGGGATTCCGCGCCGTCGCAGCCGACACCGATCGTGTCGTTGTAATCGACCTTCATGTAATCAAAACGATATTTTTTCAGTGTGCCGATCACGCGCTCTCCCAGATAATCCTGCACCCAGGGGTCGTTCATGTCCCAGAAACGCCGCCGGGTCGTCGTCAGAGGGAAGCCGTCCCGCCGCAGCAGATGATCGGTCTGATGAAAGGCGTCGGACGCATGGCCCACATTTTCAATCTCAAACCAGATGCCGGCTTTCATGCCCTCGTCGTGAATCGCCTGCACCGTTTTCTCAAGTCCCTGCGGAAACAGCGTCCGCGAGGGGAGATAATCGCCCATGCTGATGTCCCACGGCACTCCGTCCGCCTTGTACCAGCCGCAATCAATAACAAAATAGTCAAAGCCTCTGCCGCGGATGGCCTCAAGGATGTTGACAATGTTTTCGTGGGACGGACAGCCCCAGGTCGCACAGTATTCATTAAAGATGATTGGCAGCTCCTGCTCGCAGGCGGGACCGGCATCCGCCGCCTTTTCCCCGGCCTCCGTTAGGCGCTGACAGAACAGATCCAGAGCAAGATTCTCTCCGCACCCGTTCTCTGCTCCGCTCCGGTCTCCGATGTCAGCCCCGCCGCCCTGACTGTTCAGGTCCAGAGCAAGCTTCTCGTCACACCCGTTCGCCTCTCCGCTCCGGTCTCCGACGTCGGCCCCGCTGTCCTGACTGTTCAGGTTCAGCGCGAGATTCTCACCGCACCCGTTCTCTGCTCCGCTTCGGTCTCCGACATCCGCCCCGCCGCCCTGACTGCTCAGGTTCAGCCCGATGCGTTCCTCCGGGATATAAGCCACCGAGACGATCGCCTCCGGCGTCGTAAAGCGCTCTCCGGGTTTCAGCTCCTTCATCCAGTGGCCGAACTCCCGGTCGGCGAGGCCGCCGCTGACGGCGAGATTTTCATCAAAGCGGTAAAGCTCCATCTGCCAGGAAGCCGGATGCGCGAGCTGCGCGCCCCAGAACACATGATGCTTTGTGTCTTCCACGGCCAGGAACGGGAAATAGTGATTCACCGGCAGTGAACCGACCTGCCCGAAACGCTCGCAGCGCACGGAATCCCGGTTCCACGCAGTCTCGAGCTGCAGCTCCTCCAGCGTCTGCGACTGCAGCCGCCCCTCCTGGCTCCAGCGGGACTGCAGCCTGTGGACGGTAATGTCCCCGCTGCCGTTTCCCTCCAGGTACGCGGAAAGGCCGGTCAGGGAAAAGCTGGACAGCAGCTCCAGACGAATGGGCTGCTTCGACTGATTTTCGTATGTACAGTACATGCGCACAAAACGCGCGCCTTCCTCCCATACGGCCGTGTGCACCGCTTCGTAGCCGCGGTCGTCCCGCAGCACAGTGCGTACCCGGCGCTGCGCCCCGTCCTCCTCCAGCGTCTGGCCCGCAAACACGAGCCTCATGGCGCTCTCCGAATCCCGCAACGTATTGCCGGGCGCATAGCAGCCCTTATAGATGTCGCCGACGAGCTTCACCTGCACCAGCGGGTCCATTCCGCCCGGCAGCCGCAGTCTGTACCGCGCCGCATCGTCCGGCTGTCTGGCCATTTTCGCCGCTGCCTCAGCCTCCGGCTGTCCGGTCGTTTTCACCGCTGCTCCGGCCTCCGGCTGCCCGAACATTTTCGCTGCCGCTGCTCCGGCCTCTGGATGTCCGGCCGTTTTCGCTGCCGCTGCTCCGGCCCCCGGCTGCCCGGCCATTTTCGCTGCCGCTGCTCCGGCCTCTGGATATCCTGCCGTTTTCGTTGCCGCTGCTCCGGCCTCCGGCTGCCCGGACATTTTCGCTGCCGCTGCCCCGGCCTCCGGCTGTCCGGCCGTTTCCGCCACTGCCCCGGCCTCCGGCTGCCCGGCCGCTTCCTCCAGCGGCAGGCAATCCGCCGGGTACATCGCCAGCCCCGTGCGTCCCTGCCCGTCCTGTACATAACATAAAATCATATCTCCAAACTGATACCTGGTCTGTCTGTCCATACGCTGTCCTTTCACCGCTTCCGCGGTTATACCTCTGCTGAAATATGTTATGGGAAACGACAAAACGATTTTCGTTTTGCTCGTTTCCCGCGCCGAATTTGCGCTGCGTAAGCAGCATATTTCCGGTGCAAATTCGTGCGCATCCCCCGGAGGGACCGCAGCAAACGGAACATATATTTGACGTTTGCCATAAATCTTTACGCGGTTATCACGCGCTCCGCACGTTCGGCGGCAATCTCCTCCACCGTCTTCTCCTGCAGGCGCACCGCGCCCCTGTAGCCCTCATGTACCGGCAAAAGATTTCCGGAAGCCAGGCGTTTCTCGGCCTCCGCGATCGCCTCACGGTACTGCGGGAGCCACTCCGCCTCCGCGACCAGCATCTCGTCGATCATCTGCCATACCTCCGGCGGGTTGCACACCGCTCCGGTCAGCGGATCCATCAGAGCCGCCTGTTTCAGCAGGTTCGCGTCGCCGCTCACCGCCGCTTCCACCGCCAGCTTCTGCACCCAGATCGACTGAGAGCACACGGCCGCGCAGCCCAGAGGCAGATCGCCCACCTTTGGTACGCTGATTCCGTTTCCATCCACGAAACACGGCACCTCCACCACGCACTCGTATGGCAGGTTCGTGATGCAGCCCTCATTCATTACGTTGAAGTGCCCGCGGTACTTCCGGCCTGTCTCCAGGCTCTCCATGATATAGGAGCAGTGCTCTTTTCCTCGCTCAGAGCCGTCCAGCTTCTTCGGCGGCTCCGCCAGAATCTTCGGGTACTCCGTTTCAAACCAGTTGCGTTCCTCCCGTGTGATCCGCAGATAACCGCCGGTTTCCCCGTTGATCCAGTTGTCGGTATTGATCCACTGGGCGATCTCGTCCGGGCGTTTCCGATACCATGCCACGTACTCGGACAGATGGCCGTTGGACTCCGTCGAGTAATGGCCGAAGCGTTTCAGAATGTCGATACGCACTTTCTCTTCCTCGCTGAAACGCTTGTGCGCCTCGAAGCCGGCCAGCAGTTTGTCCTTCAGCTCCACGCCGTGGTGTTTCACGCTGATATACCAGGTCTGGTGATTGATGCCCGCGCAGGTGATATCCAGTTCCTCCCGCGGTATTCCCAGCACCTCCGCAATCTGCATCTCGCCGTGAATCTCGCCGTGGCACAGGCCGATGGTCCTGACTCCGCCGTACTTGTTGCACGCCCAGGTCGCCATCGCGTTCGGGTTGGAGTAGTTGAGCAGGATGGCTCCCGGTTCCGCCACCTCGCGGATGTCCTTGCAGAAATTCAGCATCTCCGCGATCACGCGCTGGCCGTACATGATGCCGCCGGTGCAGAGCGTATCGCCCACGCACTGATCCACGCCGTATTTCAGGGGGATATCTACATCCATCTCAAAGCCGCGCAGGCCGCCAATGCGGACGCAGTTGACGATGTATCTGGCATTTGTAAAAGCCTCCCGGCGGTCCGTGGTCGCCTGGATTTTGATCGGGATGTTGTTGCTGTCCAGATCACGCTGGCAGAGCTTCGTCACCTTGTCCAGGTTGTCCTTGTTTATATCGGTAAACACAATCTCGATGTCGTGAAATTCCGGAACAGACATAATATCCGTAAACAGCGTTCTGGTAAATACCAGGCTGCCTGCCCCGATAAACGCAACTTTAAAGCTCATTTTATTGTTTCCTCCTCAATTAAGTAAAGTCACAAATTATATTTTCCGCCTCCGGTCCGCTCACTCCAGGTACCAGGGCAGATCATCCGAATCCGCATATTTCTCCCGTTCCTTTTTCAGATATTTCCGAAAAACCGGCTCTATGAGCAGGGAACTGACAAACGCGCAGATCCCCGGCAGAACCAGAAGGGAGAATGAAAACAGATACGCGCAGCACAGCACCGCGGCCAGCCAGAGAACCAGGACAAGCGTCGTCAAAGGATGTCCCACCGACATATGCAGGGCGTACTGCAGCTGCCTCGCCATGCCGGCGTCAAACCGGGACAGGACCGGAAAGATATATACGATCGTAAACAGAAACGGCGCGCCCAGCAGAATCCCCGCCGCAGCGTACGCATAAGGGCTGACGGCAGCCTCCCCCAGCCTTCCCCAGAGAAAGCCGTACGCTGCCAGCACAGCCCCGTAAGCCAGATACAGCACCGTGAGTCCGATTCCCTGCCGCAGATTTCCGCGGAAGGAATGAAAAAACGCCGACGTCACCGTGTCTCTTTTCCTGCGCACCACTTTTACCACCGTATAATACAGCGCCGCCGTCGCCGGCCCGATCGTGACGACCGGGAGCGAGCACAAAAGCCACAGAAATCCGGCGACCAGAAGATCCGCGATCTGTTCCGCTATATTCGCCGCAGGCGAATCCATTGATAATTTCAATTTCAGACTCCTTTAGCTCTTGATGGCGCTGTCCACCTGGCCCTGAATAAAGTATTTCTGCAGGAACAGGTACACGACGATCAGCGGAAGCATGCCGATTACCGCAGTCGCCGCCGCGGAGCCGTAGTCGTTGGACACCGCGGAGAAGAACGTCTTGATGACCAGCGTGATCGTGCGCATTTCCGTTTTCTGCAGGAAATAGTAAGCGTACGTATACTCGTTCCATACGCTGACGCCCTGCAGAATGATGACGGTCACCGTGACGGTTTTCAGCTGCGGCAGAATGATCTTGAAGAAAATCTGCAGGTTGCTGGCGCCGTCGATCGCCGCCGCTTCATCCAGCGCCACCGGGATGGATGCGATAAAGTTCGTATACAGGAAAATCACCAGCGGCAGTCCGAACGCGCTGAGCACCAGCACCATGCCCCAGTAGGTGGAGGTCGCATGGATGTTAGACATCGTGGAGTACACACCGACCAGGATGGTCAGCGGCGTGATCATCATGACCGACATGATCAGGCTCCGCACCACTTCGTTTAATTTCGACTGGTTGCGCGCCAGTCCGTAAGCCGCCATGCAGCCGAGCACAATCTCTACCAGAAGCACAAACACCGTGATAATCAGGCAGTTGCGGATACCCGTGAAGATTTCCCCGCTGGAGATTACCTTGTTAAAGTTCTCCCAGTATATGGGGGACGGGAACTGTATTCTGGAGGTTGTATCCTGAAACGATTTCAGAGATACGTTGATAATGATGTAAAACGGAAACAGATAGATAATCAGCAGGCAGAGGCTTATGAGATATTTCCACCAGTCCTTCGCCCGGAATTCCATCTTCTCGATATGTTCGCTTGTGGCGGTCACACCCACCTTTTCTTTTTTCAGTTTGTCCGTCAGGCTCATCACATCTCCACCTCCTTCTTCCGGAAATACGCGTTCACGATGATGGAAATGAGCATGATCATCGCAAACGAGAATACGCCGATCGCCGCCGCATACCCGGCCCGTTCCGCATCAAAATACCGGTTGGCAATGTAGGTCGCCAGGGAATGCGTCTTTTTCGCCGGGCCGCCGTCCGTCAAAGCGATAATCACATCGTAGAGCTTCAGTCCACCGATAAGGTTGTAAATCACAGAGGACGAAAGCGCCGGAACCAGAAGCGGCAGGATGATATAGCGGAATCTCTGCCAGGAATTCGCGCCGTCCACCGTAGCCGCCTCGATGTAGGACTGGGATACTCCCTGAATGCCCGCCAGGTAAATAACCATACTGATGCCGACAAACTGCCAGGTGTTGATAAACACGATGACGCCGATCGCGGAGGTGCCGTTGCCCAGCCAGTCATAGGCTTCCATGCCCAGGAACGCCAGAATATCGTTCACCACGCCGCCGCGGTACTGGAAGAAGAAATACATGATGTAGCCCATGACCAGACCGGATACCATCGCCGGCATGTAGATGACGGTACGCACGATGCCTCTTCCCTTAAATTTGCTGTTCAGAAACAGCGCCAGGGTCAGACCGATGATCTGCTGGAAAATCGTACACAGGAAACCGTAAATCAGCGTGTTTCTCAGAGAAGAGAGAAATACCTTGTCTTTAAACATGGAAATGTAATTGGTAACTCCGATGAAATCCTTGCTGGAAGAATAGCCGTTCCATTTGAAAAAAGACAGGTAGATCGCGTTAAAAAGCGGATAAGCGATAAAAGCCAGCATCAAAATGACTGCCGGCACATAAAACCAGTTCAGTTTTTTCTTTCTTTTTTCAGTCATACGCGCTCCAATCTGAACAAAAAATTTCGCACCCGGACGGTGCATGGACACTCATCCAGGTGCGAAACCAATCCTTACATTAGTTGCCCATCAAATCGTTGTAGTTGTCAGCAACCATGCCGATTGCCTCGTCGATCGCCGCGTCCGGATCGCCGTCTGCCAGAAGAACCTGAACAGAGTCGCCCATTACGCTCCACATACCGCTGGGGAGATACTCGCGGTCGAAGAAGTTGTCATAGACCAGATCGCCGTCGAACGCTTCCTGAGCAGCCTTGAACGCGTTTGCGGTGTAAGCGGACTGATGCGTCTCATCCAGCTCGATGGTGGTCAGAGACGGGATGCCGCCGTCGATCTGAACGATAGTCGTCGCAATCTCCGGCTGTGCCAGATACTCAAGGAACGCCTTGCAGGCTTCCGGATACTTGGTGTCTTTCCAGATGCCGAAGCAGCTGAAGTTGCCCTCGCCCGTTCCGAAGTAGGAAGCTGTGTCCTCAGAAGCTGCCGGAACCGGAAGGATACCGAGATTCACATCCGCGTTGTAAGCCAGCACGGACGGGATCATCTCCGTGGAGTAAAGGCTGAACGCGCCCTCGCCGTTCGCCATTGCACGGCAGACGTCGTCTTTCGTGCCGCTTACGTAGTCCTCATTGAAGTAACCGGCTTTCAGCCAGTTGCCCAGCATCTCAAAGCCCTGGCGGCCGTCTGCATCCCAGTCAAAGGAGCCGTCCTGCAGAGCCTCTACCTTGCTGTCCGCCAGATCGCTGTTGGACAGAAGCGTGGGCCAGATATCCTCAGGAGCATATGCGTCGTAAGCGTCGCCCATAACGATCTCGATCGGAGCCGCGTCGGTGTTGTCAAGAACCGCCTGGCAGGCTGCGTCAAAATCATCCCACGTACGGATCGCGGTGGCATCAACGCCTGCCGCTTCCAGAACGTCCGCGTTGTAAACGATTGCCGTGACAGCCTGGGTGATCGGCAGGATAAAGAGCTCGCCGTCGTCGTTGGTGATAACGTCCTTCAGGCCTGCGTCGATATCAGCAACCCATGGCTGATCGCTCAAATCCATCATATACTCGCTGTAGCGGATCAGGCTCCATCCGTGCGTCGTCCACATATCCGGAAGGTCGCCGGACGACATACGCGTCTTCATCGCCGACTCATAATCGTCGCCGCCGTTGTAAATCGTAACCTTAACGCCGGTCTGATCCATGAAGTCGTTCACGAGACCCTCAAAAACTGCAAAATCCTCTGTCGTCAGGTTGTAGGCGATTTCAATCTCCGCCCCTTCCTCCGGTTCCGCAGCCATTGCCGCCATCGGCATGCTGGCGAGAACAAGAGAAGCCGCAGTCAGACCCATCAGTACCTTTTTCATTCTTCTTGCCATTTTCTGTTCCTCCTTTTTCTATTCTGCGCCGATTTGGCCCTCACATTTTCTCCAAATTCCGCTGTCAGCCCTTTCGCACCGCTATCATATTTACCAATGACGGCCGCCGCGGAACCGGAATGCCTATGCAAAGTCCAATCATTTCACACAAATTATCGGCAATAATTTGTGTATATTTGACATTATAGCAGATATACGTGTATAATAATGAATAATTCCACTACAATACCACACAATTATTGCACATGGAGGACATATGTTTTACGAAAACAAAGTCGGAGCTTTCCTCCGCTACCGGGAACTGAATCCGCTGAATTACCCGCTTCACCTCCACCAGTACATCGAAATCCTGCATGTGGTGCGGGGCGGCATGGAGATGCAGATCGGTTCCGAGCTGTATTCGCTTGCCCCAGGCGACATTGCCATCGCGTTTCCCAATGTCCCGCACAGCTACCATACGCTGTCCCTGCCCGGAAATACGCAGCTGCACATCCTGAACTGCTATGTGGATTTGCTGCCCTATCACCAGAAAGTTCTTCTGGAGAAGGTTCCCGCAAAACCCGTACTGCACCCGGAAGACGTCCACGCGGACATTCTCTATGCGGAGCAGCGCCTTTTTGAGCTTGACATCATGGACAGCGTCAACGTGGATCTGGTGGGCTCCCTGATGTCCCTGTACCTCAGCCGGATGATTCCGCCCCTGTGCCTGACCGACCAGCCCGGCACCCCTTCGCAGGATCTGACCACGGAAATCATTACCTATATCGCCGACCATTACACCGAGGATCTCTCCCTGGACATGCTGGCGAACCATTTCGGTCTGGGAAAATACGCCCTGTCCCGGATTTTTTCCAACGTGCTGAAGGTAAACTTTGCCGCCTACATCAACACTCTGCGCATCAGCAACGCCAGGCATCTTCTGCAGAGCACCAACCTGAGCATTCTGGCCATCGCCATGGAATGCGGGTATCACAACCAGCAGACCTTCAACCGCGCCTTCAAGGAGCGGTGCGGCTATACGCCCCGGGAGTACCGGGAGGCTCCGCTGGTATCGGACATCGGGAACACAGCGGTCTGAGAAGCGGCCGCTCCCCGGATTTATATTTTCCCGCAATCAAACGGGGCCGGCAGAAACGCATGTTTTCCGTCGGCCCGTTCTTTGATCACTCAGCTTCGTTTGTCAGATATTGGTCCCCCTCAGTTGTCAAAAATCGTTCCCTTGCGGAATTCTTTCGAGGACGGCATTACCTTCATCAGCACGTAGTAAGCCACGCCTGTCGGGATCAGGCTCACGTACCAAGACAGCTGCATCACCAGCAGCGAGCAGATCGAACCGAAGATAATCGCGATCACGGCCGCCCAGTTGATGCCCCTGAACTTGCCGTCCTTGTTGTACATGTCGTTGATGTCCAGTTTCTTCTTGCGCAGGATGTAGTAGTCCACCGCCATCACCGCAAAGATCGGGCCGAGGAACGCAGAGTAGAACTGCGTGAACATATTCAGGCCCGCCGCGGACTCATCGGTCACCAGCTTCCACGGCATGCAGCACATGGAGAGGACGCCGACGAGAATCGTAGCGTATTTCCACTTCATCTTGAACGACTCCATCAGCACGTAGGACGGCGGCACGATGTTGTTGAGCACGTTCGTGGTCACCTGTGCAAACGCGATGAAGAGCAGGGTCACGATGGTCAGGAATTTGCTGCCCATGGTCGTCGAGAACACGACTACCGGGTCGCTGTTGCCGGTCGCCGCCGTCACCAGAAGGCCGATCAGGCCCATGAACAGGGTAACCGGAAGAATCGCAACCGTGTAAATGCTGGCAGCCTTCACCGGCTTGATGTCCTCGGTCGCATTCCGCGAATAGTCGGACGCGTTGATGATCATCGTCGAGTAAATACCGAGGAAGGAAGTCGTCGCCGCCCAGAACGGCATGCCCCACGTGCCCTTGATGCCGGAGAACACGTCGCCGATCTCTGTGGAGAACTGGGTGTTGACCACATACAGCATGTAAATGAGGATTGCAATGATAAATACGCAGGAGATGTTCTCCAGCCACTTGATGCCTTCAAAGCCGTTGATGGCCAGCAGTACCTGCAGCGCCGTGAACAGCACGTACACGACCGGCAGGTTGTCAAAACCAAAGAGGATGTTCAGGCAGCTGTTGATCGCGCCCGCGCCAACCCAGCTCTGGAAGCCGAACCACACGATAGCCGGAAGTCCGCGCAGGACGCCCGGAATCTTGACGCCGGTGGTACCGAAGCTGCTGCGCAGCTGAACCGTAAACGGGATGCCGTATTTGTGTCCGCAGTTGCCGATGACGGCCAGCGCAATTGCAATGACGAGGCAGCCGATGGTCATCGCCAGAATTGCCTGACCCACGGTCAGGACGCCGATCAGGCCCGCGCCCATGGAGAAGGTGCCGATCGATACGCAGCCGCCCATGAAGCTCGCCGCGTAGGAAACGGTGCCCAT
Organism: uncultured Lachnospiraceae bacterium; assembly: GCA_947630595.1. Taxonomy (GTDB): domain Bacteria; phylum Bacillota; class Clostridia; order Lachnospirales; family Lachnospiraceae; genus Choladousia. Next base: position 25,794 of record CANRIG010000014.1, read on the forward strand.
AATTCTCTTTTGCGTCGGCTGAAGGTCGGGGTCTACATTTTTGACCAGATTCGGATTCAGGACCTGATTGTCAACGATATTGCTCATATTTTTTCTCCTTTCCCTTGTCTTTGGATACGCCGCTTATTTCAGCTTTCTGATCAGGGTGCCGACGCCTTTTTCCGCGGTGATCTTTCCGTCCTCAGCCACCACGCTGCCGCGGACGATCGTGCACACCGGAAGGCCCTTGCCCTTCATGCCTACAAATGCGGAAATCTTGTTCACATACAGCAGAGACTCGCTCGTGATCTCCCACTCCTTATCCGGATCCACGATCAGCAGGTCCGCGTCGAAGCCGATGCGGATGTCGCCCTTTCTGCCATAGATGCCGAATGCCTTCGCCGGCTGCGCCGCCATCGCGTTCGCCAGCACCGTCGGGCACACGCCGCGCTTCACGCAGCCCTCGTGGAACGCCACCTGGAAGCCGCTCTGGATGCCGCTGATGCCGCCCCACACGTCGAAGACGTTCTCAATCTTCGCGCCGAGAATCTCATTGTATTTCTCGTCGTAGGAGCACGGGGAGTGGTCGCTCGCAATGCCGCTGAACGTGCCATCGATTACGTACTCCCACAGCCGGTCCACTTCCTCCTGGGAGCGAAGCGGCGGCGCACACTTGAACATCGGTCCGTTTTTGATCACGTCCTGATCGGTCAGGCTCAGGTAATGGGAACAGGTCTCCGCCGTGATGTCGTAGCCCTCCTGCTGCGCCTCTTTGATCTTCTGCGCGACGTCCGGGCTGCTGACATGGCAGATGTGCGCCTTGCAGCCGGTCGCCTTCGCGATCTCGATGATGTCGACCGTCGCCAGCATCTCGGCGATCACCGGGCGGGAATCCAAAAATCCCTGCCAGTCCAGACGTCCCGCGTCCTTCATGCGCTTTTCCTGCCACTTGATGGTGGAAAAGTCCTCGCAGTGGAAGCCGGCGCGTCCGCCGAACTCTTTGATGATCTGCATCGCCTCGTACGCCTGCCCGTAGCTTAACGAGCTGTAGTCCGGCGACACCGGGCCGATGAAGGATTTAAACGCCACGCAGCCCTTGTCGTCCAGGTCTTTGAGGTCCCCGAAATTGTCGGGAATCAGACCGCCCCAGAAGCAGTAATCCACGTATGCGTTCGGGGAAACCGCCGCTTCCTTTTTGTCAAACAGAGCCGCCGTCGTCATCGCCGGCTCATTCTGCAGCGGCATGTCGATGATCGTCGTGTAGCCGCCCACGGCCGCGGCCGCCGTCCCGTGCGCATAATCCTCGCGCCACTCGTAGCCCGGATCATTCAGGTGCGCGTGCGTGTCGATCGCGCCCGGGAATACGTACTTGCCGGCCGCGTCGATCACCTTTGCCGCCTCCGGCTCATCACCGGGCGCAAGGATTGCGGCAATCTTTTCGCCCTTCACCGCAATGTTGCCCTCGGTAATACTGTCTGCAGTTACGATTTTTCCGTTTTTCACCAAAACGTCGTACATACGAACCCTCCTCTACACTTTGATCTATATAGTTTTGCTTTTCGTTCCCTCAATACTGTACCGTCTTTTTTTCGTCAAATACATCATGATCAAGCTCGCCAAGCTTGCTTGCCACCAGCATACCCACCATAACATCCACGTCTACGTTCATCAGCGTGCGGAACATTCCCGCGAACCAGTCAATACCAATCAGCACCGCAATGCTTTCAAGCGGCAGGCCAAGAGACGATGCCAGGAATGTATAAACAATCACAGAACCGCCCGGCACGGAAATCGTGCCCATGCACATCAGGCAGGACAGCAGGATTGCCATGCCCATCTGGTACGGAGACATCTGAATGCCGGTCGACTGCGCCATGAAGAAAATCGCCGCTACGTAACACTGTGCGGCGCCGCAGCTGTTCATGGACATGGTAATCGGCCCTGTAAAGTCAGCAACCTTGCGGCTCACGCCAAATTTGGTCACAGCGTCCTCCATCTTGGTCGGAAGACAAATGGCGCCGGAGGTTGTAGTGATGGCCATCATTGACATTTTTGCATATTTCTTCGGCATTTTAAACAAATTTACTTTACACAGAGCTGCGGTCAGCGGTCCGAACAGCACGAACTGAATCGCATCACCGATCAAAAGCAGGCCAAGGAATTTCAGCATTGGAATGATTACCTTGAAACCGGTTGCGCCCGCTACGTTTGCCAGCAGGCAGAAAATACCGATCGGAGCCACAGTCATAACCATCTTGATGATGTTGGTAACAATGCCGTTAAGACCCTTGACCCAGTCTACCACCACCGTGTTGCCGGTCTGACGGGTGTATGTTCCCATCGCTACGCCAAAGAACAGGGCAAACACGATACACGGAACCATACTGCCGTCTGCCATTGACGCGAGCACATTCGTCGGCACAAAGTTCAGCAACGTATCCTGCAAAGATGCGGACTGTACCTCTGCCGCTGCAATTGCTTCCTCACTCGCAATTTCAATCCCCACACCCGGCCTGATAATCATCGCCAGCACCATGCCGAGCGCCGCCGCGATCAAGGTAAATATGATAATCCATTTAAATGTATGCAGACCCATTTTACCGACATCACGGCTGTCGCCGCCGCCTACCGCCGCCGCTACCGCGGACATGACCAGAATCACAACCGACATCTGAATCAGCCGGATAAACATATCGCCAATAAATTTCAGATTTGCCGCCCAGGGGCCGACAATGGATCCAAACACAATGCCGCCTACCGTTGCCACCAGAATCTGGGTAGTCAGCGAAATTTTCAATCCTTTCTTCTCTTTCATATCATGTTACCTCTTTTCCTTGTATTAACCTTACATCAATTTTAAATTTATCAGCAAAGGCAGGCCTGCCGGATACTCCGCCCTTACTGGAAATTGTACCGTCCCATCGCGTTGTCCAGGTGCTCCTGCATCGCCTGCGCGGCGCCCGCGCCGTCCCGGACGATCAGGAGGCCGTAAATCCGCTGGTGCTCTCCGTTGATCTCCAGAAGCTGCGTCTCATCCGCCATACCGGTGCCGCTGACGTGCTTGAGCAGGTTGCGGATGGACTGAATCATGCCGTAGATCACCGGGTTCTCGGAGCACTCCGCGATGCAGAGATGAAACTGGATGTCCTCCTCCAGAAACGCCCGGTAATCGCGCTGCATGTAGGTGCTGCGCAGACGGCTGGAGCTGTCGTGGAGCCGCTGCAGCTTTTCCTCGTCCCGGCAGCCGGCCGCCAGCTCCGCCGCCTTTACCTCTAAAAGGTTGCGCACCAGCAGGATGCTGTCCACCTGGTCGACATTCAGAAACAGCGTCCACGAAAGCGGAATGATGAAAAAGTTTTCTTCCCTGCTGCTGATATAGCTGCCCTGCCCGGGCCGGATGCTGATCATCCCCATCACGTCGAGCACCTTCAGCGCCTCCCGGATGGCTGAGCGCCCCACGCCCAGCTTCGCCGCCAGCACACGGTCGGATTCGATCTTGTCGCCCTTTTTCAACTTTTTCTCCAGAATCTGCTCCGCAAAGTACATGGTCAGCCGGTTCAGCAGCCGGTCGATGGAGCCCTGCGCGGCCGCGGCCGGCCCCGGGCCTGCCTCGGCGGCAGGGCCCGGGAGCAGCACCTCGATCTGTTCCGCAAACTGCTCCGGGGGCATCGAAAACATCATCGGATCCGCCGCCAGCTTCTCCGCCAGCGTCAGCAGCGTCTCGTTCAGACGCGCGCCGCCTTTGGATTCCAGATTGGAATAGGTGGCGAGGCTCATGGATGCCTTTCCTTCCCCGTCCGTCAGATACCGGTCGATCAGTTCCCTCTGCGTCAGGCCGAGATGATGTCTCAAAAGCCGCAGATTGTCTTTCTTATAAGCCGGATTTCTCTCTTCACCCATTCGATTCTCCGTTTCGCAGGCTGCGTTTTATCTGGTCAGCAGCTTTTCCGCAAGGTCTGTCATGATGACGGACGCCTTTGCGAAATCGCTGTACTTCGTAAATTCCACCTGGCAGTGGCTTCTTCCGTCCTTGCTCGGCACAAACAGCATCACGGTCGGGAGCACCTGGCCGATCTCCAGGGAGTCGTGGCCCGCGCCGCTCGCCAGCCGTTTGCAGCTGTAGCCCTTGGCTTTGCAGTCCTCCTCCATGATGTCGAGCATTTCCTCCGACAGCATCACCGGCGTGATCGTCAGCTTGTTCTCCATCTCGTAGCTGCCGCCCATCTGCTTCGTCTCATAGTCGAGCGCCGCGCGGATGCGCTTTGTGATGTCGTTGATGTTGTCGTTGTTGCTGGAGCGGATATCCACAGTAAACTCCACCTGCTCGGCCACAATGTTCATGCCGCCCGGAACCGTGTGGATATAGCCGACCGTCGCCACGGTGCCGTCCGCTTTCTCACGCGCCCAGTCCGCAATCTTGGAGATGACCTTGGTCGCCGCGTCCACCGCGTCCAGACGCATGTCCATCGGCGTCGTGCCCGCATGGTCAGAGCGGCCGTGCACGGTCACCATGTAGCGCTGGATGCCGACGATGCAGTTAACCAGGCCCAGCTCGACGTGCTCCGCGTCAAGCACCGGCCCCTGCTCGATGTGCAGCTCCAGGAAAGAGCCGATCGAGCCTTCTTTCCATTTCGCCTCGCCGATGCGCTCCGGGTCCAGCCCGTAGCCCTTCATGGCGTCGTAGATGGAAATGCCGTCCGTATCTTTAAATTTTTTGCAGTATTCCACGTCGCGGTTGCCGAGCATCGCGCCGGAGCCGAAATAGCCGGTACCGAAGCGCATGCCCTCCTCGTCGCAGAAGCCGACCGCCACGAAATTGCGTTTCGGAACCACACCACGCTCTTTGAGCTGCCGTGCGGCCTCGATCGCGCAGACCACGCCCGCGATGCCGTCGAAGTCGCCGCCCTTGATCACGGAATCATAGTGAGAGCCCATCATCACGCACGGTGCGTCCGGGTCCTCGCCCTTCATCAGGCCGAACACGTTTCCGGCTGCATCCTCCCAGACTTCAAGCCCGGCGTCCGCCATGATCCCTTTCAGGTAGTCGACCGCGCCGCGCGCTTCCTTTGTGAACGGAAGTCTGGTGCAGCCTTCGCCCGGCGTGGCCGTGAACTGCTTCAGCCCCTCCAAGTTTGTGGCAATCCTGCCGGTAATCATTTCCATTGGCATATGTTTTCACCCTCCTTGCCTTTATTCGTATCTGCCGCCGTCCGGCAGTTACTTACGTTTCAGTAGATATACCTCGACCGGCGAATAGAGCATCGCCGCCGCGATCAGGACAAACCCGACCACGCAGACCGCCTCGCTGCCCATGGCGAGCCCGGCCATGATCAAGAAAAACGCCGCCATGATCACGATAAACGCCAGCGTCAGATGCCCGGCCCTTGTTTTCCAGAAACTCTGTTTTTCCACTGCGCGCCCTCCTTCCTACATCGCTACCATCGCGTACACGATCACGCCGATGACGATCGTCGCCGGAACCGTAATTCCGAGAATCTTCTTCATGACCTGTCCCTCGCTGCCGAGGATGTTGGCCGTCGTCGTGCCGAGGATGATCTTGCTCGGGCTGACCGCGCTGCCGATCGCGCCGCCCGCCGACTGCGCCCCCAGCACCGCCGACGCGTCGACGTGGAGCAGGCTGGCCGTCGTCATCTGGAAATCGCCGAAGAGGATATTGGAGCTCATGTTGCTGCCCGTCATAAAGGTGCCCAGCAGTCCCACGAACGGAGCCAGTATCACATACGCCTTTCCGAGCACGTTGGCGATGCCGTTCGCCAGCACCACCGTCTGGCCGGTGCCTCCCATGATCCTCGACATGATCACGAGGCCGATGACTGCGATGCCGGACGGCATCGTCATGGAGATCGATTTTACAAACACGCGCTTCACGCCGCCCCCGTGGATCCAGCCGTGGCTCTTATAATAGAAGAGACCGATGATCGACGAGACAAACAGGAACATGCTCGCGTGCGTGAACAGCGCCAGCGGCGAAAAGTTCGCCGAAGCCTCATTCACATAGCCGTAGCCGGTGGCCGTCTCCGGGAACGCCAGTCCGATCGAGAACTGCCCGAGGAACGCGTTGATCGGCTTTACCAGCAGCACGACCAGCGTGATCGCCGACAGCAGGAAGTACGGAACGAACGCCTGCACCAGCGTCATGCCCTCCGGCGCCTCGCCGCCGCCCGCGGCTGCGCTCTCGCGGTTCATGATCGGGCTGTCCTCCAGGCTCCACTCCTCGCGGTACAGCTTCATCCGCCCGAGCACGAGCAGCACCACCAGCGAAATGCACGACGGCAGGAAACACGAGAGCGTCGTGTTGACCTGGCTCAGAAGCAGCTCGCCGCCGCCCTGAATCAGCGCCATGACGGCGATCGCCGGCAGGCCCTTTTTCAGCGCCTTCCCCTTGCCGTAAAACCAGCAGATGGCGACGCCGGTGACGATGTTCCACAGGAACAGAAACGCCGCCGTCCACAGGGCCGTCTTGAAGTAGGCCGCGCTGCCCACGGTCAGCCCCGCCGACATCGCCAGCGAATCCCAGGCCGCCGCCAGCGTGCCGAAGGTGTTGCCCCAGGCCTGGCCGAGCAGCGGGATGATGACCGCCCACAGCGGATGCACGCCGATGCCGATCAGCAGCGGAGCGCCGACGGCCACCGGCACGCCAAAGCCGGTGATGCCCTGCAGGAAGCTCTCAAAAATCCAGCCCATGGCGATGACCAGCAAAAGCTCGTTCGGGAGCAGCCTGCGCATGCCGTTGCGGATCACCAGAAAGGCCCGGGCCTCGTCGCCCACCTGATACATCAAAATCGCCGTCCACACGATCAGCAGAATCGTCATCGCGCTCCAGATGCCCTTCGCGCTCTCCACCGCCAGCAGAAAGAAATCCGCCTTGTAAAACGCCACGCCCGTGAAAGCGGTGATCAGCAGGCCGATCGCCGCCGCCTCCGTCGCGCCCCAGTTGAATTTAATCATCAGAATCAGTAACACTATGATTGGCAAAAATGCCATGACCCACATGAAAGGGGTTACCGGTATGTCCATCTATTATCCCCCATTCTGAACGTCCGTCCATCCTGTTTCAGATGAACGGACGGTTCTTCGTATCTGCAGTGTGCTGTCTAAGCATGGATTACCGTGCCCGTTCTGCCCGCAATGCCGTCCGCGGCTTTGTCGAGCAGCGTGATCAGCGCGCGGCGTCCCGGAGCGGACTGGGCGAAGCGCACAGCCGCCTCGACCTTCGGGAGCATGGAGCCCTTTGCAAACTGTCCCTGTGCAATGTACTCCTGCGCCTGCTCCACGGTCAGGTCGGAGAGCCACTCCTGATTTTCTTTGCCGAAATTGATGGCTACCTTTTCCACCGCCGTGAGGATGATCAGGTAATCCGCGCCCAGCTTGTCCGCCAGCAGGCTGCTGGCGTTGTCCTTGTCGATGACTGCGTTGACGCCCACCAGGTGGCCGCCCCGGTCCACGACCGGAATCCCGCCGCCGCCGCAGGTGATGACGATATGGCCCGCGTCGATCAGGGTGCGGATGGTCAGCAGCTCACGGATGCGCTTGGGCATCGGGGAAGCCACCACCACGCGGTAGCCTCTGCCCGCGTCCTCCATGCAGCGGACTCCGTTGGCCTCGTTGCGCTCCGCCTCCTCTCTGGTGATGAAGCGGCCGATGGGCTTGGTCGGATGCTCAAACGCCGGATCCGCCGCGTCCACCTCCACCTGCGAAAGGATGGTGGAAACCTTGCCGTCGATGCCGCGGCTGTACAGCTCGTATTTGATCGCGTTCTGCAGGTCGATCCCGATATAGCCCTGGCTCATGGCCACGCAGGTCGGCAGCGGAATCTGCTTGTAGTTCTGGTATTCGCTGATCAGGTTGTCCATCGCGTTCTGAATCATGCCCACCTGCGGCCCGTTGCCGTGGGTGACCACGAGGTTCATGCCCTGCTCCGCCAGATCTACGATCACGCGGGCGGTCTTGGCGACGGCCTCCTTCTGCTCCTCGATATCCTTGCCGAGCGCATTGCCTCCGAGGGCGATGACTACTGTTTTCTTTTCCATGTTATCCCTCCTTTTCCCGGCGCCGGGCTGCCCCGGGCTTCACTCAGCCCTTGTAGCCCAGCTTCTTCGCGTACGCCGCGATTGCCTTCTCGAAGCATACGAGCGGCGGATGCACCGTGCCTGCGCCGATCTGGCCGTAGCCTGCGATCTTGTGCGCGATGCCGGTGTTGATGACCGGGGTGATGCCTTTCTCGACCACCAGCCGCGCGTCGATGCCGAGGCAGATGCCCTGGAAGTTCCAGTTTGGAATGATGAAGTTCGGGTTGCGGTCGATCGTGATCTCCGTCATCTCGTTGCTGGTGCGCAGCGCGTCCTCGTAGCCGCCCGCGCCCACAAATCTCGTCACGGCCGGAGCTGCGATCATCGCCATCGCGCCGACGCCGAAGGTCTCGGTGATCGCGCTGTCGCCCATATCCGGGCACGCGTCCTCGCCGTCATAGCCGGTAAAGTACAGGCCCTGCGGGGTATTCACCGGGCCGGTGAACCACTCGTCGCCCATGCCGCTAATGCGGATGCCGAACTCCACGCCGTTGCGGCACATCGCGGTCACGATCGTGCCGTCCGTCACCAGGCGCGCGCCGTCCATGACTGCCTTGCCGGTCGCCATCATGATGTTGAGGAAGAACTGGTCGGTGTCGGCCAGGAACTTGATCACGTCGTAGCGGTCCTTCTCCTCCATATCCAGCTTCGTGATAATCGGCGCCACCTCTTTCAGGAATGCGAGGGATGCCGCGATATTTCTCTGATGAAACTCATCGCCCATGGCGATTGCCTTGGCGATCAGCGGGTTGATGCTGAGGCCGTTTTCCATGGAGCGGATCGCCCTGCCGAGCGTCGGGCCGAGGATGTCTCTCATCCAGCGCAGACGGTTGACCACTTCCTCGGAGTATGCGCCGAAGCGGAGCACCTTGCCGATGCCCTCGTTCATGGAGCAGTACGCCCGGTTGCCGTCGGTCACGTTTTCCACCACGAACACCGGCATATCCGCGGAGGTGATGCCGCCCATCGGTCCCACCGCGTTCACATGGTGGCAGGGGATGAACTTCACTTCGCCGGACTCCAGCAGCTTTCGCGCGTCCGCCTCGTTGTCCGCCCACTCCTGGAAGAGCACCGCGCCCACGCAGGAGCCCTGTACCGGGTCGGGCATGTTTTTGTATTCGATCGGCGGGCCTGCGTGCAGGATCACCTTGCCTTCGTTCAGCTCCTTGATCACGGACTTCGCCGGCACCACGTCGCGCATCACGGGCTGGCTCGCCACAACCTTGGCGATCACGGAACGGTTGGCCTCGTCGATGTCGATCTCTTTATAATTTCTCAGGAAGTTCAGCATCTTGATCAGCTCAACGTTGCCTCCTGCGGGCGGCATCCAATCGTACTGTACGACTTCGCAGCCGAACTCCTCGCAGACCTCGGCAAAGCTCTTGAGGCCGACGTTGATGATGCGCGGCTTCGCGGACAGCAGCTCGCGCAGCTTGTCGGACGGCGCCGCCTTTTGGGCGCTGACCACCTGTTTCGGGCGGATCTCCTTCACCGGCTCCGAGAAATCTCTGCCGATGGCGCGGATCGCCGTGCGGCATGCGAGCTTGTTGTTCTCGCACACGATCACGCCCGCGTCTTTTAATTTATTGACCGCCGCGTCGTAGCCCTGGAAATCTCTCCGGGTGCCGCAGACGGTAGCCACAAAGAATACCTTCCTGCCCAGGGCCGCAGCCTTGTCGCGCAGCTCGATGATGGACGGAAGCAGCGCGCCCGCCATATCCGGGTGCGAGCCGTAGCCGAGCATGATGTCGAGCAGAATCACGCCCGTGGACTCGTCGTCGATCGCGTCCTGCATGCACTCGATGCGCTTCGCCGGGTCGATCATCGGATGCGGCTTGCCCTGCGTGTAGGCGTCGTCGCCCAGGTCGACCACCACGTTGCCGTCGAGCTGGAGCATATAGCCCTCGATGTCCTCCGGCGGAACCTTCACGTCCAGCGCGTCCTTGATCAGCATCGCCGCCTCGTTCGCCAGCGTGCCGCCGGAATAGTATGCCTTGATCGTCTTCTTTTCCTCCGGCTTGAAGAACGTGGACTCGTCCACATCCGCCTTCGCCTCCGGAATCTCGGCGCCGCGCACCAGACTCACTGCAAGACGCGCCGCCTCGTCGAGCGTATAGGTGTGGTAGAAATTCTCCTCATGGTACGCCGGCTTCTCGCCCACGAACAGGGTCACGACCGGCTTGCTGAAATCGCTGAGGCGGGCCGCAATCCTGTCGCGCACTTCCTTTGCAGGCGGCTTGGAGACGATGATCAGAACCTTCACGGAGTCGTCATCCTCCATGGCGTCGATCATGTCCATCATCGTAATGCCGCCGACCGCCGCATTGAGGTCGCGGCCGCCGATGCCGATGGCGTTGGTCACGCCCTCGCCCAGACGGTCAATGATCGTGGTCAGCTCCTGGATGCCGGTGCCGGATGCGCCGATGATGCCGATGGAGCCCGGGCTCACGCTGTTGGTGAAAGCGATCGGCACGCTCTGGATGATGCCGGTGCCGCAGTCCGGTCCCATCACGGAGAGGCCTTTCTCATGCGCTTTCTTTTTCAGTCTGACCTCGTCCTCGAGGGTCACGTTGTCGCTGAACATAAAGACGTTCAGCCCCTCGTCGAGCGCGCGGTCCGCCTCCAGCGCCGCGTACGCGCCCGGAATCGAGATCACGGCCAGATTGGCGTCGGGCAGTTTTTTCAGCGCCTTCTCCCAGGATTTCACGCTCTCCGCGCCCTTCTGCGCCGAGGATTCGGTGGACTGCTTTTTGAAATACTCGTCCACCTCCGCCATAATGGTATCCAGCAGGCTGTCGTCGTCGACGTCCGCCACAACCACCATGTCGTTGGCCGTCGCCGCCATCAGTTCCTCGGTATCCAGGCCGCTCTGCCGGAAAATATCCTTGTTGGCCGGGGTCGCCATCATGATGGAAACCTTTTTCACGCCCTCGATGGCCGAAATCTGATTGGTCAGAAGCATCAGTACGACGGAATCATGGTAACTGCCCTTTTTTACAACTGTTCTTAACATTTGCTCTCCACTCCCTCCTCAGTCTGCAAATCTGTTTTTATGGTCGTATCTGTTGTAATGAATATCGTCGCTCTTCAGGTATTCGTAAACGTCGTCCGCAATGTCGACGCCGCCGGTCGCGTACGCCTTCTCCCTGCGCATCACGGCGCGCTCGCCCGGATAATATACCTTGTCGTGTCCCGGAGCCGGGGCCATCTCTCCAAGCTCGTCGCACACCTGGGACATGCTCTTTTTAAACGCCTCGAGGCCGACAAACCGCTCCGGGTCCATCACGATGTGCATCTGGCCGAGCCCTCTGCCCTCGGACAGATCGTGGTACATGGAGCTGACGTGTTTGCCGAACGGCACGCCCAGCAGCACGCCGGAAAATACGTCCACCAGCATCATCAGGCCGTAGCCCTTGGCGCCCGCGATCGGCACCAGCGCGTTCACCAGATGGGGATCGGTCACCGGCACGCCTTTCTCGTCCACGGCCCAGGTGTCCGGAATCAGTTCATGCCGCGAACGCTTGTCGAGAATCTTGCCCCAGGCCTGCACGGTCGTCGCCATGTCGAAGACTACCTGGCGGTCGTCCGCGGTCGGCGCCGCGAAGGAGATGGGATTGGTGCCGTAGTACGGCTCGGTGCCGCCGAACGGGACCGCCATCGGGTCGGACTGGCAGAAGGAAATCGCCACCATGTCCTGATTCGCCGCCATCTCGGTGTAGTAGCCGAGCGCGCCGCTGTGCGCGATGTTTTTGATGCCGACGACCGCGATGCCGTTTCGCTTCGCCATCTCGATGGCTTTCTCCATCGCCATCTTTGCCGCTACATAGCCGCTGGCATTGTCGCCGTCAAACATCGCGGAGCAGGGTCCGGTCTCCTGCCAGCTGAATTTGGGATTCAGCGTCCACCCGCCCTTGGCAATGCGCTCGCTGTAATACTCTACGCGCACCGCGCCGTGGGAGTGGTAGCCTCTCTCGTCCGACCAGGTCAGAACCTCGGATACGGTTTCCGCCTGATCCTCCGGGAGTCCCGCTTTCATCATTTTGTTCTTCATCAGCCCTTTCAGTTCGTCGCGTGAAAGCTTCATTTCGTTGCCCTCCGTTCTTTTTATTTTTTTGTTTTTCATTCTTAAATATGATGCCAGAGTCAGAAGTCATAAACCGCGATGCGCCTGCGCAAGAGTGGTTTTATGCCTTAATGACCCGCCGCATTCACAATCCGGGCTGCCGCCCTTCCTGTTCCTCCGGCTGGTCTGTCGCCCCTCCTGTTCTTCCGGCTGGTTCGTTTACCGCCTTTCCTGTTCTTCCGGCCGATCTGTCTGCCGCTCTTCCTGTTCATCTGGCAAGCCGGCTGCCGTCCTTCCATCGACGGGCTTTACAACGCTACGTCCCGGTTGCAGTCCTTGGAATAAATATAAATCAGGTCGTCCTCGCGCCCCACCGCGTAGCAGGCCTGCGGGCAGTAAGCGTCCATGAACACGTAATCGCCCTTCTTCACCGGAATCCACTCGTCGTCCAGACGGTACATGGCCTTGCCGGACAGGAAGTACATGCCGTGCTCCTGAATGTGGGTCTCGATGTAGCCGTGCGATGCGCCGAGGCGGAATTTCAGAATGTGCATATTCATGTCGAAGCCAAAATCGCCGGCCGCCGGCAGCAGATCCTTGACGTGGCAGTTCTCCATGCCCTCGTATTCAATCCACGGCATCTCGTTTACGTTGCCCACGACGGTGTGCGCGCTCAGGCCCTCGAGGCGCTCGTATCTGCGCTTGTAGAGATAGAGCTTCGCGTCCGCGCCGGATTTGTTTTCAAAGGAAATCGTCACGCTCTCCGGGGAATAGATATAGCCGCCCTCGGTCAGCACCGCCTCCTGGTCGGCATTTTTCACCGCGACCTCTCCCTCGAGCACGTAGAGGAAGGACTCCAGGCCTGCCCCGCCGAACGCCGCGTTCTTCCCGCCGGCATGCACGGTTGCCAGGTAATCTGCAAAGGACGCGCCCATCGCCGGCGAGCCGAGGATCGTCACATCGCAGCCCTCATAGCCCGGGATGCTGTTTTTCACCAGTCCGTCCGGCTCAAGCAGGACAAAATTTTCCTTTCTGACGATCGAACGCGTCGACAGAAGCTCCTCACGGTATCCAATCTGGTTGTTTAAATAAGACATCTTTGTTCCTCCTTTTTTAGATTAAAATAATCGCTTTGTGGTCAACCACTTTTTATAATGTGATTATCGCAGATTTACCACATTTTTTCAATGGACATTTTGTACAAATCAACGAAATCTTTCTTGTCTATAATGCCTTAATTACAGCACTTTTTCACTATTTAAAAAAAGCGGTTCCTGTGTTATACTGAAAAAGGACGAAACGCCCGCAAAAGGGCTTTGAACAAAAACTGTATTAAAATTTATTTCCCCGTTTGTGATAAAATTGTCAACCATATTTTAAGGAGCATCCATCATGTACCAGGAAAAGACCTGCCGCCTCGACCACGCGGCCTACCCCAAGCACGTTACCGTCTACCGCGACCCGCAGACCGCGGTCCGGGCGCGCATTTTTTATTTTCACGGCGGCGGCCTGCTCTACGGTTCCCGCCTCGACCTGCCCGCCGGACACATCGAAACGTTTACCGGGGCAGGCTATGAGATCGTCGCCTTCGACTACCCGCTGGCCCCCGCGGCCGGCCTCGAGGAGATCGTGGACGATGTCTGCGCCTCGGTCAATCTCGCCTGCAGCGCGGACGCCGCGTTCACCGACGGTTCCCTGCCCTATTACCTCTGGGGCCGCTCCGCCGGCGCCTACCTGTGCCTGATCGCCGCCTTCTCGGGCCGCCTGGCGCGCGCGCCGCGCGGCATCCTCTCCTACTACGGCTACGGTTTCCTCTGCGAGGGCTGGTTCTGCACGCCCAGCAGCTATTACTGCACCCTGCCGCCGGTCGACCCGTCCTGCCTCGACCATCTGCCCGAAGGCATCCATGCCGACGGCAGCCTCGCCACGCACTACAGCGTCTACGTCTACGCGCGCCAGACCGGCTCCTGGAGCCGCATCATCTACCGCGGCCGGGAGAAATTCTTCTATTTAAAGTACTCCCTGCGCACCTGCGATTCCCTGCCCTGCCCGCTGTTCTGCGCCCACTGCACCGGCGACACCGACGTGCCCTATGCGGAGTTTCTCGAGCTCTGCAGCCGCTACGGCGCGCAGCGCTTCATCGCGCCCGGCAGCGTGCACGACTTCGACCGCGACGAGCAGAATCCCTTTACGGGACAGCTGCTGCGGGCGTCGGTGGACTTTCTGGACGGGCACCGCTGAGGGGTGCAGGCCGGAGATTTTGTGCCGCCATCCGCGGCAGACCGTGCGGATGTCTTCGATGTGTCGCGCGAATAGTTCATGATACGCTGCGCGGATATCCTCGATACACCGTGCAGATATCTTCGATATGCCGTGCAGACATCTTCGATACACCACGTGTGTATCCTCGATGCTCTGTGCGAATATCTTCGATACGTTATGCGGATATCCTCAATATGCCGTGTAGACTTCTTCGATACGTTTACGTTATGCGGATATCAAGGCATGCAAAATGCAAAATATACAGAGTACAGAAATGCGCAGGGAGAACGATTTCGCTTCCCCGCGCATTCTTAAATATCACATCTTATTTTTCCAGTGTGGTTCCCTTGCGGAAACGCGCGCAGGACGGCATATACTTCATGCAGAAGTAGAAAATCAGGGCCGTCGGAATCGTCGCCGTAAAGAAGGAAATGTTTACGTTGACCAGACCGATCACAGCGCCCACCGCAATCGCGATGATCGCAGCCCAGTTGACGCCCGCGTGGTTGCCGTGGTCGTCGTAGAGGTCGTCCAGCGTTTCCTTGGTGACGTTTCTGCGGTGCAGGATGAAGTAATCCGTGATCAGCACCGCAAAGATCGGGCCGAAGAACGCCGTGTAGAGCTTCGTGAACATGTCAAGGCCGGCCGCGGAGCTGTCGTTCGTGAGAATCCACGGGCAGGTGCAGACCGCCAGGATGCCGACGAGGATAACCGCCGTTCTGTGCTTCATCTTGAAGGTATCCATAAACGCGTAGGCAGGCGGAATGACGTTGCTGGCCAGGTTCGTCGAAAGCTGTGCGAAAATGATGAAGCCCAGCGTCACGACAAGGACGAGCTTGTTGTCAACCATCTGTGCAAATGCATTGATCGGGTTTGCGATTCCGGTCGCCGTGGAAGCCATTGCGCCGATCAGGCCCAGCAGCACGGTCGCCGGCACCATCGCCAGGAAATAGGAAACGCCGCGCACCGGTGCGGAGTAGCCCGTTTTCACCTCGCGCGAATAGTCGCCCGCGTTCAGCATGACGGTGGTGCTGTTGCCGAAGAACGCGATGACTGCGCCGATAAACGGCATGCCCCAGGTGCCGCTGTGGTTCATCAGCTTGGTGCCGATGACGTCGCCGTACTGGGTGACGCAGATGTAAAGCAAATAGAGCATTGCCACCGAAATGACGACGCCGCCGATGTTGCCGACCCATTTTGCGCCCTGGAAGCCCTTGATCGACAACAGAATCTGTATCACCTGGAACAGAATGAAGTACAGCCAGATGTTGTCATAGCCGAAGAACGCAATGGAAATATTGTTCAGCGCCGCGCCGCCCAGCCAGGTCTGGAAGCCGTACCAGACGATTGCCGGCAGGCCCCTGAGCATGACGGGAACCACGCTTCCCTTGGTGCCGAACGCGCTCTTTAACTGAATCGCGTAAGGCGCGCCGGTCTTATAGCTGAACTGGTCGTTGAGCGTGATGCCGACAATCAGAATCATCGAGCCGATGAACACCGCCAGGAACAGCTGAATGAGGTTCAGGCCTTTCTCCAGCTGCGCGGAGCCCATGGTCAGGGTGCCGATGGAAATACAGCCGCCCAGCCACAGCATGGTGTTGGAACCCCAGCTCATGATACGGTCTTTGGGCTGAATCGGGGCCAGCGAGCTGGCCTGTTTCTTTTCGTGATCGTTGTTTGTGTTACTCATAATCCTTCTCCTTTCTCTTTCTCTCCGGGATAGAGGCGGGGCCTGCCGCTGTCAGAATCTGCAGCCCCGCTGCTGTCATTATTTTACCGGCGTCACGTACTGTCCGTAGCCGACTGCATCCTCTTTGTAAACGCCGTCCTCCGCCACAACTTTGCCGCGGATGATCGTGCACACCGGAGCGCCCTTGCCCTCCAGGCCGTCGAAGCAGGATACGTGGCCCTTCGTGAACAGCTTCTCCTGCTCGCATTTCCACGCCTTGTCCGGGTCGACGATGACGATGTCGCCATCAAAGCCGAGCTCAAACGCGCCCTTGCGCCCGTAGAGTCCGAACACCTTCGCCGGATTGTAGTCCATGACCTTCGCGATCAGCGTCGGGCTCAGGCCTTTCTTATGCACCACCATGTCGAACATCATCGGCAGGAAGAACTGGATCGAGTTGAGGCCGCCCCATGCGTGCCAGATATCTTTTGTGGCATTATCCTTCTCCTCGTCCGCCGCCGGGGAATGGTCGCTTCCCACACAGGACAGCGTGCCGTCAAGCACATAGTCCCAGAGCTTTTCCATATCCTCTTTGGTGCGCATCGGCGGCGTGCATTTCGCCGGAGCGCCCTTTTCAAACACAAAGTCCTCGGTGAAGCCAAGGTAATGCGGGCAGGTCTCCGCCGTGACCGGCAGACCCTCGTGAATCGCGTCCTTCACCACCTGCGCTACCATCGGATGGCTGACGTGGCAGATATGTACGCGGCCGCCGGTCGCCCGCGCCATGTCGATGACGTTCTTGGTCGCCACATACTCGGTCCACACGTCGTGCGCGTCGAGGAAATCGCGAATCTTTTCTTCATTGGTACGGCCCTCTTTCGCCTTGGCCTCTCTCTCCCGCTCGCGCACCTGGCCGAACTCCTCGCAGTGGAAGCCGCACAGCGCGCCGTAAGGCTTCAGAACCTCCAGGGCCTTGCGGACATTGCCCATGTTGACGGTCGGGAACAGATTGCCGTTGGGGCAGGTAAAGCCCTTAAATGCGGCCACGCCGCACTTGTGCAGATCGACCAGATCGTTTATATTATTCTTGACGGAATCCGGCTGGTCGTCGTAGTCGCCCACGATGCCGCCCCACAGCGCGAAATCAACATAGGAATGCTTGCTGATCAGGCCCAGCTTCATGTCGAAGATTTCCTTGTTCATCAGCGACGGGTCGTTGTTCAGCGGCATGTCGATCAGGCAGGTGCAGCCCGCCGCCACCGCCGCGCGGGAACCGGTCGCGAAATCCTCGCGGTACTCAAAACCTGGCTCGTTCAGATGCGCGTGGCAGTCGATGATGCCCGGATACACGTATCCGCCCTTAGCGTCGATGACCTCTTTGGCCTCCGCCTCCGCGCCCGGCAGCAGGAACGCCGCATATTTGCCGTCCGTGATGGCGATATCGGCCTCATAGATGCGGTCGGGGGTCACCAGTTTTCCGTTGCGAATCAATAAGTCATACATTTTGTTTCCCTCCTTTAAATGATTTGTAGTAATATATAAATTTTATTGCTACCATGATGTTGGGGACAGGTAATGCCATACGGGAACAAGTGATGCCATACGGATTGTTCCGTGCTTCACACCTTCGCAATCCTGCCCAACATTCGGAATGCATGGGGCCCCTGCCCTATTTCTTCCTCAGGTCCGGGCGGGTCGTTCCGTCATAAAACCGCTCCTGCGTGGGCGCATTGTGGTTTATGACTTTTGCCCCCGGCATCTCTGCTATATAGTTAATTAAGGAGTTATTGTTATGAATCATCAAAACCAGTTTTCTGCAGCCTGCACGATCCGCCGCGCGTCGGAATACGCGCTGTCCCTGCTGCGGACGCATACGCGCGGAACAATACATTCCGTCTACCGGAAGACAGTCAACCTGCTGCTGGAGGAGCCGTGCGGCGCAGGCTTTGGGTCTGTATCACCCCAAAAGTCACATACTGTACTGGTGGCCCTGCAGGCCGCGGCGTCGCCGCTGTCCCCGGTCAGCCTGATCACCGGGCTGGGCGCAGAACAGATGGCTTCGCTCCCGCTCGCGCCGGGCATGGCCGTGTCGGTGTGTCAGGATTCCATCCTCGCAGCCTCCGGGTGCCGGTTTTTACTGAATGTATCCCATCCGGCCAGGCTGCTGCTGGACGCTGCGCTGCCGGAACCGGAGCTGCAGCTGCTGGAGCGGCGCATCGCGGAGGCGCTTTCCCTGCGCGACGCCGGCAGCTTTGAGCTGCTGTTTCATGCGCCGGAGCGCGCGGCGGAAATTCCGTTTCTGGCCGTCGCCGGAAAACGTCTTGCGGAAGCTGCGGAGGCGCTGCGGAGTGCTTCCCGCATCAAAACGGCGGAGGCTGCGCAGGGCGGTTCTCCTGAACATATACCGGAAGCTGCGCAAAGCGGTTCTCCTGAATATACATCGGAAGCCGCGCAGGGCGGTTCTCCCAAACATATATCGGAAGCCGCGCAGGGCGGTTCTCCCGTGCGCACAGTGAAAAATCCGGAAAACAGGTACTTTGCAGAGGCGGCGTCCTCCCTCGTCCGCCTTGTTGGGCTCGGGCTCGGCCTCACGCCCGGCGGGGACGATTTCCTCTGCGGCGTCCTCGCCGGCCTGATTCTCTGCGGCCGGCGGCAGCATCCGTTTGCGCTTTTACTCGCGGACGAAATCGCCGCTCACTTAAATGACACCAATAAAATCAGCGCAGCATTTCTTGCCTGCTCCCTGGAAAACCAGTTCAGCCAGGCAGTCAATGAACTGCGCCTTTGCCATTCGGCCGCAAAAATCCTGCGTATCTTTTGCGAAATCGGACATTCGTCCGGAACCGATACGCTGTGCGGCATTTACTATGCAATTCAGCTGCGGACTCTGCTTTGACCACAGCTTCCCCCACACATTACTGTTCATGCATCTCCTTTTTTGCAGCAGCCTCCATATATAATGAAGGCTCTGCGAATTGTTCCGTGCCATGCACGCCCGTCAAAAGCCTGGCGGGCATTCTGTGCCATGCACGTCTGTCAGAGGCCCGGCAGACATTCATGCCGTGCACGTCCGTCAGAGACCCCGCGGGCATTCTGTGCCGTGCACGCCGTCTGTCTTACCTGCTTTCCAGTTCCACATACGGTCTGTGGTGCCCTACATATTTATACGCAGGGCGGACAATCTTGCCCTCGTTTACCAGCTCTTCAATGCGGTGCGCGCTCCAGCCGGCAATCCTTGAAATCGCGAAAATCGGCGTGTACATCTGCCGCGGAATCCCCAGCATCGAATACACAAGTCCGCTGTAAAAGTCGACATTGCAGCAAATCGGCTTGTGCAGGTTTTTGGTGCTGGTCAGAATATCGGAAGCGATGCGCTCCACCTTTTCATAGAGCTCGAATTCTTCGGTGCGCTCCTTTTCCTCGGAGAGCGATCTTGCATATTCTTTCAGAATCACCGCGCGGGGATCCGACAAGGTGTACACCGCGTGTCCCATGCCGTAGATCAGGCCGGTGCCGTCAAACGCTTCCTTATTGATGATCTTGGTCAGGTAAGCGCGAATCGCATTGTCATCGCCCCAGTTGTGCACGTGCGCCTTGATGTCCTCAAACATCTGCTCCACCTTGAGGTTGGCGCCGCCGTGCCTCGGGCCCTTGAGTGAACCGAGCGAAGCGGCGATCGCGGAATACGTGTCCGTGCCCGTGGAGGATACGACGTGCGTCGTGAAAGTGGAGTTGTTGCCGCCGCCGTGCTCCGCGTGAATCACCAGCGCGATGTCGAGCACCCGCGCCTCCAGCTCCGTGTATTTGCCGTCCGTGCGCAGAATCCGCAGAATGTTTTCCGCCGTCGAAAGCTCCGGCTTCGGGTAGCGGATCACCAGACTCTTATCATTGTGGTAATGCTGATACGAATGATACGCGTAAACCGAGATCAGCGGGAACGTCGCGATCAGCGTCAGGCACTGCTTGAGGACGTTAGGAATGCTGATATCGTCAGGGTTCTCATCGTAGGAATAGAGCGTCAGCACGCTCCGCTGCAGCGCGTTCATGATGTCCATGCTCGGTGCTTTCATGATGACGTCGCGCACAAATTTGTTGGGCAGCTCCCGGTACTGACCCAGTATGTCAATAAACGAATCCAGCTGCTGCCGGTTGGGCAGCGCTCCGAATAAAAGCAGATAAGTAATCTCCTCGTAGTTGAATTTGCGGTCCGCAAATCCGTTTTTCAAATCCATAATATTGTAGCCCTGATAGTAGAGCTGGCCTTCCATGGGAATCTTCTCCCCCGCCGTCGTGTCGAAGGCGACGACGTCGGAAATCTCCGTCAGGCCGGTGAGCACGCCCTTGCCGTCGGACTCACGCAGCCCGCGTTTTACATCATATTCCTGATACAGGCTTAAATCCAGAGCGCCTGATATCATGCAGTACTTTACAAGCTCGGATAACCGGATGTCCCGAATCATCCTGGACTCATCACTGCTTACCATATGCAACTCCTCCTTTTCTCTCTGACCACGGCCGGCGCGGCTGCTGCCTGCCCGGGCGGCGCTTTCCGGCGGTGCGGTACGCCAGAGCTTCTTATGTGAATAAAAGCGGGCGGCGTATTCCTCCTCTGGACTGCGTCGTCCGCTTTTGTGTCAGTTTAGTATTATAATATCCGCCGTTCCGTCGTCCGGCTGCGTATCCTGATCCGGCGATTCTTCGGGCGGTATTTTCTGATCTGCAGGCTGCGCCTCCTGATTTACGGCAGGCGGCTGTCCGCCGATGCGGTCCCGCGTGCTGCGGTCGGAACTTCTCAACCCGACCCAGAAAATACCGAATGCAAGCAGAGCTGCCAGAGATACCACGATGACACCGATCAATACGCACTGTGCCGAAGTAAATCTCCGCTCGTCCTCATCCGCGCCCATTCGCTCCCACGATTGCCCCCAGCCGTCGTCCACACGATACGGACGGGGATTTTGCTGCGGCCTGACCGGATTCTGATTCAACATCGGCTGCTGTGTATGTTGACTGCAGTTCGGCATCGGCTGCTGTGCACGCTGTCTGCGGTCGCCGTCTTCCGGCTCTGTCAGGCGGGGATTCCGCCGCTGGCCGGGTTGGGAAACAGATTGTGACTGGCTACTATTCGACGCCGACTGCTGTACACGCTGCCTGCGGCTGCTGTCTTCCGGCTCTGCCAGGCGGAAATTTCGCCGCTGGCCGGGCTGGGAAACCATTTGCGGCTGACTGCGATTCGACATTGGCTGTTGTACACGCTGTCTGCGGCCGCCGTCTTCCGGCTCTGTCAAGCGGGAATTTCGCCTCTGGCCGGGTTGGGAAACTGTTTGCGGCTGGCCGTAATTCTGGTTTTGTCCCTGGCCGCGGTTCACACGGGGAATGCTGTGCCCCGGATGATACGGCGGGCGGATGTCTGTCTGCTGCTGCCGTAACGGCTGCTGCATCCCGCAGTTATCGCAGGAACGACTGCCCGGAATGAGGGGCGCGCCGCAGCGTTCGCAATACCGGATGTCACTCATTGCTCCCGCCCCATTTCATCACATAAGCGCTGATTGCCGCCAGCTTTTCGCTGTTCGTCCTGTAATAAGACCATTTCCCCTGCTTTCTGCAGTGCACAAGATCATGTTCCACCAGCACCCTCATGTGGTGCGATAAAGTAGACTGTACAATAGGAAGAGACTGCAGCAAATCTCCGGCGCATTTTTCGCCTTCCAGCAAAAGCGTCAAAATCTGCATCCGGCTCTCGTCCCCGAGCGCCCGCAGCGCCTCCGCCATCTCAGCCTCAGAGAGGTCTGTCAGCTTTGTTTTCCCTGTGCCGGAAATTTCAGCCGTTTTTATCTTTCTTTCCCCGGAAGCCTTCGCTGCTTCTGTCTTGTTTTTGCTGAAAATCTCCGCTGTTTCTGCTTTCCTTTCGCTGAAAACTTCTGCTGTTTTTGCCTTTCTTTCGCTGGAAACCTCCGCTGTTTTTGCCTTTCTTTCGCTGGAAACCTCCGCTGTTTTTGCTTTCCTTTCGCTGAGAATCTCCGCTGTCTTTGACTTTTCAGCTTCAAAGGACATTCTTTTCTTTTTGTCTTCCTGCGTCCTCTTTTCTTTTTTCGGCGGTTTTTCTGGTTTCTGTGCTTTCTCTGATTTCAGCGTCTTCTCTGCTTTCAGCAGTTTCTCTTCTTTCCCCTTATTTTTACCTTTTTTTTGTTTCTCCTGTTTTTTCTTCTTCCCCATGCCGCACCTGCCACCCTTCAAGGTATGCCCGCACTAAAAAAACAATGAATATTTTGTAATTATAGCATAATATTCCACCCACGTAAAGAGTTGGATGATTTTTATAAACGTTTTTATAAACATTTTGATTTTTATTGGCATTTATAAAGCGAATTTTACTATGATCCCCTTTGACTCTGTGCCTCCAGTCAGGCCTGCAGCCGGCTTAAGTACTTCTTTCTGTCCTGAGTTTTACAGTTTCGATGTCAAAAAATCCCTGCAATGCCCATAAATAAAGGCCTGCAGGGATTCGCCTTTAT